>CAJWEI010000018.1 GCA_913031285.1 uncultured Alphaproteobacteria bacterium
CCCTTGCTGGAACACCATTTGCGCACTTTTTTAGCTGGACACCACGCCAAAACAGAATTTGTGTATCACCGTTGCGGCTTTTGATATATTACAAATTGACTTTTCGTCACATTTCATGTAGTAATTGCGTGTAAAGTTTACGGAGATTTACCCTCTACTCCTTCCCTAACTCGCCAAAACTGTCACGCCCCATGCAAAATAGGCCTCCCCGTCAATACATTTGTCGATGCATTCTACAATGTTGACAGCTGTAAAACACACGTAAAAGGCTAAGGCAGTGCAAATTGCGTCTCCGAAGCCAGCACCGCTCGATGATCCTGCCCTGTCAGCAAGTTCTGGATGAGTAGGCAGGAACAATTAGCATTCTATATGAAAGCCTTTATCAAAAGACTAAAAGACTGATCTTGGTGCACCACGCCAAATCGAGTTGGAGCCAATCACTGTTCAATCATGAGCGAGCTTTCAACACTAGGGGTCAAAACCGGCAGTGAAGGTGATAAATAAATGGCTGCAAACGTCCGGTTATGTACGCGATAGCATCTATCACTCTTAGAACCCGTGAAACCTATGAACGATTAAGACTTGAAACTGAACGGCTATCCCGGCAGGTAGCGCGCCTGCACCTTGCCAGTGCTCAAGTATATTTGGAGTGCTTAAAAAAAGCCAAAATGCAAATAGTACTTTTTTTAAGGCACAACCCAGGTATTTCTAATTTTGCAACTGCTATGACAGCACCAAGGCCATCGCATAAGCAGTTTGGCTATTTTCCAACATGCGCAACGTGGGTTGCCAACTTTGCAATCTCACAATGGAAAGATCTCAGAGCAGGAATAGGAGTCTCTATAGATTTTGCAGTCTCACGAGAGCTGATGGAGGCCAGCGGCAACCGCTAGCCTACTAAAACATGCTAGTGACCAAGGATTTGGCTTAGGAATAATTTTGTCCGCTCCGATTGTGGATTGTTGAAGAATTCTTGCGGTTCGTTCTGCTCAACAATCTGGCCTTGATCCATGAATATAACGCGGTTTGCAACTTGACGGGCAAACCCCATTTCATGGGTCACAACAAGCATTGTCATACCCTCTTCGGCCAACTCGATCATCGTGTCCAAAACTTCTTTGATCATTTCAGGATCAAGCGCTGAAGTTGGCTCGTCAAACAACATAATTCTTGGACGCATGCACAGAGAACGTGCAATCGCGACGCGCTGTTGTTGACCACCCGATAACTGCCCTGGAAATTTATCTGCCTGCTCTGGAATTTTAACTTTCTCCAGATAGTGCATTGCTATTTCTTCAGCTTCTTTTCGCGGTGTTTTGCGCACCCAAATCGGAGCAAGCGTACAGTTCTCAAGAATAGTCAAATGCGGAAACAAATTAAAATGTTGGAAGACCATACCAACTTCAGATCGTATTTTATCGACGTTTTTCAAATCCGAGGATAGAACTGTCCCATCCACGATGATTTTACCACGCTGATGCTCTTCAAGTGCATTTATACATCGAATAAGTGTTGATTTTCCTGAACCTGACGGCCCGCACACAACAATCCGCTCGCCCTGATAGACGGTTAAATCTATGTCGCGCAGCACATGGAATGTACCAAACCATTTGTTCATTTGCGTAATCTGCACCGCCGTTTCATCAGAAACTTGCATTTTACTACGGTCTATATTGCGTTCGATTGCTGGATTGGCCATTTTTTGATCTCCTTAGAGATGGTCAGTCTGGAGTTTACGCTCCAGGTACATTGAATAACGGGACATTGAGTAACACACGACAAAAAACAATAGTGCAATGAACGCAAATAATTCCCAATAGATACCTTGCCACTCGGCATTAGCTCTTATTCCTTGCGACAGCCCAAGAGGGTCCATCAACCCAATTATAGATACGAGAGTTGTGTCTTTTAAAACACTTATGAAAGTACTAACTATTGGAGGTATAGAAACTTTGAGTGCTTGCGGCATGATTATCAGCCTCTGAGATTGCCAATAATCTAGTCCTAAGCTGTCAGCTCCCTCGTACTGCCCCCTAGGAAGCGACGCAAGACCACCTCTGATAACTTCAGCCATATAAGCCGAAGCAAATAAAGTAACCATTATGATTACTCGGAGAATGATATCAAAATCACTCCCTGGCGGCAGGAAAATATTTAGAAGCGTTGATGCTACGAAAAGCAAAGTTATCAAGGGGACCCCTCTGATAAATTCTATAAACCCGATCGATATTGCTTTTACGATCAAAAGGTCAGATTGGCGCGCTAAAGCCAGAATAATTCCTATAGGTAATGAACAGCCAATAGCCACAACACCGATAAGTAAGGCTAACATGAAGCCTCCAAACGAGCGGCTGGTCACAGTTTCTAAGCTTAAGGGCAATACCGAAATGGCTATTTCTGAAAAAATAGCGCCCAAAAAGGTCCACCAAAACAGTGCTGCAAATACGGCTGCAATGACCCCAAGAAGTTGGCCGAAAATTTCCACCATGTATTTTATAACGATATATGCAACCAAAAATCCCAAAAGTACTGATACAGAAACCCATAGACTTCCTCCCCACATCAACCAGGGCAAGAGAAAAGGGTAAGCGGCGGTTACATAAAAAAGATTTCGCGGAGCTTCTGAGAATAGGACGGGACCAAGCGCAACAATCAATAATAAAAGCGCCACTATGGGTCTCCAATAAAGATGGGATGGGTAAAAACCAAAAAGTAATTGAACCCACCTATCATTAATTACTGCCCAGCAAGCATGTCCGTGAGTTTTCCCCCAAGTGGCCATAGCGATTTCACGGCATTCAGTCAAAGAGGAAGCATGCCAAATAGACTGGAAGGTCCAGGGTAGTACGCCAGATAACACATAAAGAATAAAAGATGATGCTAATAAAGTGAGTGCCACGTTTAACCAACTAGAAAAAAGGTTCGCTTTCAGCCATCCGACTATTCCAATAGATGATAGCGGTGGTGTTTGCTCAGGTACTATCTCTTTTCGAACAAATGCATGCTCACTCATTTTAACGCTCCACCAATTTTACGCTATTGTTGTACCAGTTCATTACTGCCGATATGGATAAAGAAAGAATCCAGTACACCAACATCAGCATTAGAATACATTCAAGCTCACGACCAGTCTGGTTCAAGGTGATTCCGCCAAGAGTACCCGTGACGTCCATATACCCTACGGCAATTGCCAGCGATGAATTTTTTGTTAAATTTAGGTAATTTGAAATCAATGGCGGCACTATAACTCTTAAAGCCTGAGGTAAAATCACGAGGCTCATGATCCGTCCCGGTCGCAAACCAAGAGATGCTGCAGCTTCGTTTTGCCCAGAAGAAACCGCAAGGATACCAGCTCTTACAATCTCCGCAATAAATGCCGCCGTATAAAGAGACAAAGCTATCCACAGAGCAATAAGTGAATTCCTAAGATGTGTACCTCCCTTAAAATTAAAGCCCTTTAATTCTGCATACCCCAAATAGAAGCCGAGCGCCCAAAGTAGTACGAGGGTCGGGACTAAGATTACTAATGCCTTTAAATACCAAGTAGTTGGACGTACCCCGGTAATGTTTTGTGTGCGGTCAGCCCACTTTTTTATTTTGAACGATGTAAAAATCCCTCCAAAAAAAACTATCAGTATGACTAACAGATCCAGACTCACATCAAATCGCATACTAGAAGTGCCAAAGAGCGAGATATCTCCAATTGGGTTATTGAAAAGAGGCTCTGGAATATATACCCCGCGATTTGTAAACGCCACACTATCAGACAGGTACATAGATGCCGTCGCAGTGTCCCCACGAAAAGCTTTAGGAGCAGGCAGGCTTTCTATCATGATAGCCATTGCTAGTAAAATCCATAGTAGCACTGGCACGTTCCGAAAAACCTCCACGTAAACCGCCATAATTTTGGACACAATCCAATTTTTAGACAGTCTGCCTATGCCGATAAATACCCCTAAAACTGTGGCCGTAATACAGCCTAAAGCTGCCACCACTAATGTGTTTAACAAACCAACAAAAGACGCTCTAAGATGAGTATCTCTAGAAGAGTACTCAATTAAGCGTTGGTTGATATCGTAACTCGCTGGCTCGCTTAAAAAGCGAAATTCAATGGGCTTTCCTAGCTCAAATAAATTTGTAATAGTGTTGTTAATAAGCCAAAAAACAAAAATGATGAACGCTATTAAAACAAAAATTTGTATAGTCATCGATCGATAACGAGTATCGTAGATCAACATTGCCGGTTTAAAAGATGCCTTATCGGGATCGGCGGATACTGTCATTAAAATAATTCCCGTCTAATATTCTAAGATTAACACTGGTGTGTAATTTTACGAAAAAGCAGGGCGCGGAATTATCCACGCCCTGCTTAATTAAGCTTACTTAAATCAACGGAAAGGTGGAGAATAAATCAGACCGCCATCTTTCCACTGCGCATTCAGACCACGTGCCAAGCCGATTGGTGTTGCTTCGCCAATGTTGGCCTCAAATACTTCGCCGTAGTTTCCTCCTACCGAAAGTGCTTTTTGCGCCCAATCCGCTGATAGACCAAGCATTTCTCCTAAAGTTCCCTCTGTACCCATCAGACGATTGATTTCTGGATTGTTTGTTCCAGATGCCATTTCCGCCATATTTGCTGACGTTACACCGAGTTCTTCCGCTGTAATAAGGGCATTCAAAGTCCAACGAACAACGTCGCCCCATGCATTGTCACCATGACGGACCAACGGACCTAGTGGCTCTTTTGAAATAATCTCTGGGAGCACAACCCAATCACCAGGGCTTTCGAAAGTCGCACGGGTTGCGGCCAGCCCTGAAGCGTCTGTCGTAAACACATCACAAGCTCCAGCTAAAAGCTGCTGTTGTGACTCAGCGTTAGTTTCAGTTGGCACCGGCTCGTAGCTAATGTTATTCGAACGGAAGAAGTCCGCCAAATTAAGCTCTGTGGTTGTACCAGTTTGAATACATACAGTTGCGCCGTCTAGTTCCTTGGCTGAAGATACGCCAAGGTCTGCCGGAACCATAAAGCCCTGCCCGTCGTAATAGTTTACGCCGACAAATTCGAATTTCAGATCTACATCACGACTGAACGTCCAAGTCGTGTTACGAGCTAGCATGTCAATCTCGCCAGAAGACAACGCAGTAAAACGTGTTTTACCAGTCGTTGGGACGAATTGGACGGCATTTGCGTCATCCAAAACAGCTGCGGCAACGGCACGACACATAGTTACGTCAAACCCTTCCCATTCGCCGCTTGCATTCGGAGCAGCAAAACCTGTTAGTCCAGTGGACACGCCGCAGTTCAACGTACCACGCGCTTTGACGTCATCCAGTGTGCCAGCGACTGCTGCACCTGCGGCGAGACCAGCAATAGTCACACCGCTAAGAACAAATGAAGTTTTCATATTTACCTCTTCCTGATTAAGCCTCGTTTAAAAGGCTTCGGTTTGAACCATACAGTTCTTTTTGATATAAATGTTGGATTATCATCCAAACAATGGTCAACTTTGGACGCATTTCATGGGTGAGGTCAAGGCGTCTAACGCATTATAAGCCGATAGATTGCACGTTAAAGCAATTTTCTAGTCAAAAACTGAGGGAGCTCAACTCTAAACTGTTAGTAAACATCAAAGGCTCCACCTTAAAAACTGCTCACGGTTGTGAAAAAGTCGTTTGCATGTAGGAATTCGGAGCGTTTGGACGACTCTGCCGCCTGAGCTTCCTCATCAACACCCCACTGCTCTTGCTGCCAAAACTCATCAACTCGACAGAGATCCCAAACCTCAGATGCTGGTTTATAGTTATGAGCAACGGCCAGAGCGGCAACCAAGGAGCCGGACAAACAGACCAAATCATATATTCCCGACAGCTCGAAAGCGTTTAGATGCACCATTTGGGTCTTTAGATTTGCCAGGCTTTGAGCAGGCTGAGCAGTGTACATCACACCTTGAGCTATAATGAGGGGTGCATCAAGGGTGTTTTTGGACCAAGCAAGAAGGGGATCCCATGATGCTGCCTGCCGATCGACCAACTCTTGAGGTGAGTTGGCTCGATAGCACAAAAGATCAGTTTCCCCATATTCGGTGATGTGCTCTAAAACTTCAGAAAACTGATGCGCCACCTTATCCAAAGCTGCATTGCTGGTTCGAGTAAATGGCATGCTCATTGGATCAATGATTTCGCCCTGTGCCCGCCATTCGGCTGCGATCGCATCAGCGAGTTTTTTTGATGGAACGACCAAAGTAGCTCTAGCTGGCGTCTTGATGCACCGCCCATCTAGTAAAATCACAAAGCCAGACCCTTGCTCTTTAACAAAGACCGTTTTCCAAAATCGTTTTTTTACCCATTCAGACATAGCTTATCTCGCAAACCACTTTTCCAGTGTCGATAAAAGTTCTTTAGCGTCGCGTACCATAACGTTGGCCTGATGCAACCACGTTCGACCATGATAACCCCACTCAACATCAATAGAAAATACGCCTGCGGCGACCACCATTTCAATGTCATTAGTAGTGTCCTCAATCATATCCGTTTGATCCGGCGACACACCTAGGTCACCCATCTCACTCTCAATCATCAAACGATGCAGCTTGGATGGATGATCGTCGGCAACCTGCTGGGTCAAAAACCAATCCTCAATACCACACCCCTGCAAAAGAGCATCTAAACCACGGCGGGACTTCTCAGTTGCTACTCCCAAGTAAGAGTTTAGAATAGCGCGTAAACTCTCCAGCACATCCAACATACCGTTTAAAGGAGTCGGCTTTTTTGATTGACACACGCATTTGCAAAACTCATTTTTTGAATGTCACAGGCTTTTTCATTAAGAGACTGCCCCTCATTTGCGATAAAAACCTGAAAAGCTCTAGGCAGCAAAAGGCCGATAGTGGATAAAATTTTCGATCGACTTGTCAAAGGACGACCTATTTTATCAAAAGCCGAGTACATTGCCGCAATAATACTGACCTGACTGTCAACCAGTGTGCCGTCGACATCAAATAGTATAAGCTGTGACGAATTACTCAAAAATCAGGATCCTCAAACGGATCATCGGGAACATCTTCCAGATGCCACTGGAACGTCGACCAGCTATACTCCATATGCTCGGGCAATTCTGCCGTAAAAGACAATTTTTCACTAGTGATTGGGTGGCGAATTTGCATATGCCGAGCATGCAAATGAAGTTTGCAGCTAATCATGCCACCCAGTTGCGCGCCCCATCCATCTCCCAGGTTTTCCTGACCCGATCCACCGTATTTTCCATCGCCAATAATCGGATGCCCAATTGCGGCCATATGTGCCCTCAACTGATGGGTGCGTCCAGTCACGGGTACCAAAGCGACCCAAGCACCTCGCTTGGCCAAAGCACTAACGACGTAATAATCGCTATGTGCGCGCTTGGCGCCTTCGGAGACTGCAATATCCCGCGGATGCACGACTTCCATTTTTTCAGCCTCGCCTTTCGCCCCATGGCCAAAGGCTTTTCGTAGTCCGTACTTTATGCTCCCGGCTTTAGGCGCTGGCACGCCGGCAACAGCTGCCCAGTAAATTTTCCGAGTTGCGCGATGGCGCAGAGCCTCGCCCAAATCATGGGCAATTTTACGACTTCGTGCTAGCAATAAAATACCAGAGGTATCCTTGTCTAATCGATGCACCAACCTTGGCTTTTCATCATAATCAAATCGCAAAGCGTCAGCCAAGCCGTCCACATGACGGGTCTGCTTACTTCCCCCTTGCGTGGCCAGTCCTGCAGGTTTGTTTATGACAATCATATGATCATCTTTAAAAATCACAGCATCCCGGATCATACGAGAATCCGCCTCTGACATGGACTTGGGTTTTGCCGGTAATCTATAAGCACTTACAAATGGGAGTGGCGGTACGCGGACTTCTTGGCCAGTTTCTATCCGCGTCGAGGCCTTGCATCTGCCTCCGTCGATCCGCACTTCACCTTTACGGCACCACTTTTCAATTTGGCTCTGTCCAATATGCTCAAAGCGGCGCTTGAGCCAGCGGTCAAGGCGTTGATCGGACTCTTCTGAAACAATCACAACGCGTTCAACACTACTCATGTTAAAGCCACTCGCATAGTTTTTACGCTAGGCACGGTGGTCATCAATGAAGCCAAAGCACTGGTCGGGACATGCCCAAAGCAAATAAGGACTTTAGATCCTCCCAAAACTTGAAACCAGCAACCGAAAAAGCACAAAATGTCATGCAGCCGCCCAAGACCTCTACCATCACAAATAACATCTCACCTCTCTCCTGTCCGCCTGCCGCGTAAACAAAGCCAAAGCCATTATGAAAGCGCAAAAGGCAGAGGGAACCTGCTGACCCACAAGTCAAGAAAGGCAACGCCAAAACAGCCACCAATGGCAATGAGAAGATAAATCATTCGCAGTCCTTCGATGCTTGCGCCAATATTGTCAAGCCGCAACTCATGTCTCTGGGTGCCTCTTTCTGCGCAAATTATTAAAATACTGAAGCCGCTTGTCTAAATCCCGTTCAAATCCACGTTCGACTGGCTGATAAAAAATCTGCCTATTCAAAGCATCTGGGAAGTAATTCTGACCAGAAAATCCGTCTTCGGCATCATGATCGTAATTATATCCGTGACCATAGCCTTGATCTTTCATAAGATCAGTGGGCGCATTTAGGACATGCTTAGGCGGTGGAATAGAGCCGCTTGTTTTTGCTACAATTCGTGCGGCCTTATAGGCTGAGTAGCCCGCGTTAGACTTTGGGGCGAGCGCCAGATAGATCACAGCCTGCGCCAGTGCGAGCTCTCCTTCCGGACTGCCAAGCCTCTCATAAGTTTCCCATGCATGTACACAATGGATTTGCGCCTGCGGATCAGCCAGGCCAATATCCTCAATGGCCATTCTCAATATTCTGCGCGCTAGGTAGCGAGGATCCTCACCACCCTCCAGCATGCGAGACAGCCAGTAAAGTGACGCATCTGGGTCAGACCCGCGGACCGATTTATGCAGTGCTGAGATCAGATTATAATGCTCGTCACCCGATTTATCGTAAATCGCAACGCGGCGAGCCAAGCGCGCAATTAAATCCTGCGGCTCCAAGTCTGCAACGGTTTTCCATCCAGCAACTTGCTCGATCAGGTTTAATAACGCACGGCCATCTCCATCAGCCATCGATACCATTGCCTGACGCGAAGACGGCGTCAAGGCAAGCCTGTGACCGAGCTCTTGCTCAGCACGCGCCATAAGTTGCACTAAATCGGCTTCCGAAAGGCGAGTCAAAATCATAACCTGAGTGCGCGACAAAAGCGCCGCATTTAACTCAAACGACGGATTTTCAGTTGTGGCCCCAATAAGAAGGATAGTTCCATCCTCCATATACGGCAGGAACCCATCTTGCTGCGCTTTGTTAAAGCGATGAATTTCATCCACAAATAGCAATGTACCGAGTCCGCTTGCCGCCCTCAATTTTGCCGATTTAAAGCATTTTTTCAAATCTGCAACGCCAGAGAAAATTGCGCTGATCTGTTCAAAGTGCAAATTCATATTACCAGCAAGCACGCGGGCCAATGTTGTCTTCCCAACTCCGGGCGGCCCCCAGAACACCACCGACCCCAATTTCCCACTTGCAAGCATCGCCCCTAAAGGTGCGTCCTTGTCCAGAATTTGGCCTTGGCCAATAACTTCACCAACTGTCTTTGGCCGCAGGCGCTCTGCCAGAGGTTTTAAATCTTCAGCTTTTTGGCTCCGCTCTGCAAATAGATCACTCATCTGCGGAACCTAAGTTTGATCCGCTGTGTTCCGCGCTGAACGATAAGCGTTCCCGCTCGCCCATTTTTCTTAAGAATCTTATCGAATTCAGCAGCCGAGCCAAAGGCTTCATTATTAGCAACCTGTAAAATATCTCCTGCGCGAAGCCCTATAAGTCCAGCAACAGGGCCTGGATCCAAAACAACAAACCCCTCTACATCCCAGGCGAGGCCAAGATCGGCTTGAACCGCAGGATTTATAGAACTTATAATCAACTCGGGAAAATAGCTTTGGCTATCAAATGCTACGCGCGTTTGGGGAGGATCATCTGGGGCTCTTACAAGACGGACTACCAGATCGCTCTCACCATCACGGGTCAATCTAGAAATTACCACCTCTGTACCAAGACCGGAAACTGACATTCGGTAAAACAATTCCGTAGGCGTGGTTATCGAATTACCGTCTATAGCTGTAATCACATCACCAGCCTTAAAGCCAGCCGCCAAAAAAGAACTGCGCGGGTGGATCGCTGTAATTACAAGCCCTTTTCTGATCTGCAAATCAAGGCTATCGGCAATATCGCCAGTAAGCGTCTGCCCGATAAACCCGGACCAAGGGCGTTGAAACTCTGCAAACCCTGCCTTTGCCTGTATGACAAATTGCTTAACCAAACTTGCCGGGATAGCGAAACCAATTCCGTTTGAGCCACCCGAACGAGTTAAGATAGCAGTATTTACCCCAACCAAACGCCCAGCCACATCAATTAAGGCACCACCAGAGTTGCCTGGATTAATCGGCGCATCTGTTTGAATGAAATAACCTCGCCCATCACTCAATGCAGCGCCAGATCGTGCAAGACCAGATACAATTCCACTACTCACCGTCTGGCCAATTCCAAATGGATTTCCAATTGCGAGGACAAGTTCGCCGACTTCAACAGTCTCCTCATCGCGAAACTTTAAAAAAGGCATGTTTCGCGCCCCGTCTAGCTTGAGAACTGCCAGATCACTTTCCCGGTCCGCGATCAGTGTCCGCGCAAAAAATTCCCGACCGTCATTTGATACAACGCGAATATCTGTGGCACCACCAACAACATGAAAATTAGACACCACAATTCCGTCCTCACTCAGAATAACACCGGATCCTAATGAATTTTGAACTTTGGGCTGCATTGTTCCAAAGTCTTGAAAAAATTTCTGAAACGCTGGATTAAAATAAAATGGGTTGGACTGGTTCTTGACGATCGTACTCGCATAAATATTTACCACAGCAGGAGCGGCAACTTTAACAAGTGGCGCAAAACTAAGCGTGATTTCAGACTTGGATTGTGGTATTTTGGATTGGGCCCAAGCAACAGGGGCTCCCATGCAAAGAAGGGCCAAGACTAAAAATAAAAAGCGGTAGTTCACGCTGTCATCTCCAAATCTAATCCTGTTCATATGAATAAGTTAGAGGAATTTGACAAGTCTGATGGACAATAAAAAAAGCCCCATGAGAAACAGGGGCTGTTTTTTAATTCAAAATCATTCTATTCTACATTATTTTCTTGCACTGCATTGCGGGCTCTATCAGTTGCACCCTTGGCGTCTACGTCCCGGTCAACCAACTCAATGATCGCCATAGGCGCCATATCTCCATATCGGAATCCGGCACGTAGCACGCGAATATAGCCTCCCTGACGCTCTTTATAGCGTGGTCCCAAAATATCAAACAGCTTGGACACATACTGGTCCTCTTTTAACTGCGCCGCGGCCTGACGGCGGGCATGAAGGTCGCCTCGTTTTCCAAGCGTGACTAGCTTTTCAACAATCGGTCGAAGTTCTTTTGCCTTGGGCAAGGTCGTTTTGATTTGCTCATGTTCAATAAGCGAACCTGCCATGTTGGCCCAGAGGGCCTTACGGTGCTCATGTGTGCGATTAAGGCGGCGGTAGCCTCTAGCGTGACGCATGTTGATTCTCCGTTACTTCTTTTTCTTTGTCTGGCAGTCGATGCGTGTCAACCACTCTCCTTGGGGCGGGATTGCCCATTCTTTTTAATATCTGACGTATGCTGTCGCAGCTTCTAGTTTTTGTTAAAAGTTGTCTTCAAACTTCTTTGCGAGTTCCTCTATGTTGTCTGGTGGCCAGTCTTCGACATCCATGCCAAGGTGGAGACCCATCCCAGATAGAACCTCTTTGATTTCGTTCAAAGACTTACGTCCAAAGTTCGGTGTGCGAAGCATTTCTGCCTCTGTTTTCTGAATAAGGTCACCAATGTAGACAATATTATCGTTCTTAAGGCAATTTGCAGATCGCACAGAAAGCTCCAGCTCATCCACTTTCTTGAGCAGAAGTGGATTAAACTCAAGACCGTCATCATCATCCTGGCGTCCAGCACTTTCCGGCTCATCGAAGTTAACGAAAATAGACAACTGATCCTGAAGGATACGGGCTGCATAAGCTACAGCATCGTCTGGCGTCAAAGATCCATCGGTTTCCACTTTCATTGTAAGCTTATCGTAGTCTAGGACCTGACCTTCTCTTGTCGGTTGAACGTCATAAGACACTCTCTTAATCGGTGAGTAAATCGCATCAATCGGTATGAGACCGATTGGGGAATCTTCAGGCTTATTCTTTTCAGCAGGCACATAGCCTTTGCCGGTATTTACAGACAACTCCATATAAACGTCTGCGCCATCATCGAGATGACAAATGACATGCTCTTTATTAAGGATTTCTATCCCTGCACTTTCTGAAATATCACCTGCAGTCACAATGGTCGGACCTTTTGCACTAATAGCAAGCCTTTTGGGGCCTTCAACTTCCATGCTTAAAGACACGCCTTTGAGGTTCAAAACGATGTCAGTCACATCTTCACGCACGCCAGCAACAGAAGAAAACTCATGCAGCACGTTATCGATCTGCACGCTGGTTATCGCAGCTCCTTGGAGGCTGCTCATCAAAACTCTACGCAAAGCGTTTCCTAGAGTAAGACCAAAACCGCGCTCTAATGGTTCAGCAACCACAGTAGCTTGGCGCGTCGGTTCGTTTCCCGGACGTACGTCTAAATTCGCCGGTTTAATCAGCTCTGCCCAATTTTTCTGGATCATGCGTCCCTCCATTCTTGCGTCTACCTCATGTCCAAAGATTAAACGCGCCCGAGGTTAAAATAAAATTTCTTATTGATTAAAATCAACCCGATTTAGCTTATTATATTAGACCCGACGCCGTTTAGGGGGCCTACAGCCGTTGTGCGCCATAGGCGTAACGTCACGAATTGACGTGATGTTAAAGCCCGCTGAAGCAAGGGCCCGAAGAGCACTTTCACGACCTGACCCTGGGCCTTGGATTTCTACTTCCAGCGTTTTAACTCCGTGCTCTTGGGCTTTTCGCCCTGCATCCTCAGCAGCCATCTGAGCTGCATAAGGTGTAGATTTCCGAGAGCCTTTAAATCCCATGGTTCCAGAAGACGACCATGCTATCGCATTTCCTTGCACATCGGAGATCAATATTTTTGTGTTGTTAAATGAACTGTTCACATGTGCCACACCAGCTGCGATGTTTTTGGAGACTTTTTTCTTGCCGCCACGACGAGTATCACGTGCCATATCTAATGCCCTCCCCTACTTCTTTTTACCAGCAATTGCACGCGCTGGCCCCTTACGGGTGCGGGCATTCGTATGGGTACGTTGTCCGCGTACAGGCAGGTTTCGGCGATGCCGTAAACCGCGATAGCAACCCAGATCCATCAAACGCTTAATATTCATCTGAACTTCGCGCCGAAGGTCACCCTCTACCGAAAGATTAGCATCGATGTATTCGCGTACGGCAAGTACTTCTGAATCGCTCAATTCGTTTACTCTGCGAGCTTGGTCGATTTTAACCGCTTCGCAGATTTCCACGGCAGAAGTACTACCAATGCCAGTTATATAGGTAAGGGCTATTGGGACCCTCTTGTTTGTTGGGATGTTTACGCCGGCTATACGTGCCAATTTTGTCTTCCTTCTCGTTGCGGTTCCGTAGTCCCAGAACCTTTTCTCACAACACCAGTGTCGGCTATGAAGTCACACCGATAAAATTATTAGCATCTTCAAAATTTACAACTACAAAGGTCAACCCTGAACGACAGATTGTTTGCTATGAATATTTCTCGGGCACGTCAACCCCAAAAGATACTATTTATCAAGAACCTTAGAGATACAATCTTTAACTGCATCGATTGGGTCTAACCCTTCAACTTGATTTAGCAACCCTTTGGCATAGTAATACCCGATAATAGGAGACGTTTTTTTGTAATATTCCATCAACCTTTGACGTAAACTGTCTTCATTATCATCCGCGCGGCGCACTAATTCTTCAGAACCACAATTTACACACTTTCCATCTTCAGGCGGCGGCTTAGTAATGTCGTTATACACCTCGCCGCATTTTGCACATGATGACCGAGCCGTGATACGATTGACCAAAGCATCATCATCCACGCGAAGCTCTATAACATTATCGAGGCCTTCGCCATGAGTAGCGAGTAGGTTACCAAGTGCATCAGCTTGTGCAAGCGTTCTTGGAAAGCCATCAAAAATTAAGCCGTTTCCTTCAATTTGGCTCAACTTTTCGCCTATTAGTTCGATAACAATATCGTCAGTTACTAGATCACCACGTGCCATAACACCAGAGACCTTTCTTCCCATTTTGCTGCCGCTGCTTTTTGCATCCCTCAGCATATCGCCCGTCGATAGTTGCACCATGTTGCGTACCGAAACCAAATGTCTCGCTTGAGTCCCTTTACCTGCGCCTGGCGGGCCTAAAAGAATAATATTCATTTACGCGCCGGTCCTTTCCTCTTTCGAGTTTTCCCTTTGCCTCGAATTTGTGATTTCTGGATCAGGCTCTCGTACTGATGCGCTAGAAGATGTGATTGAACTTGCTGGATAGTATCCATAGTGACTGACACAACGATCAGAACAGACGTTCCGCCAAAGTAAAACGGAATGGCCAGTTGTCCACGCAGAATTTCTGGAAGCAGACAAACAGCAGCTAAATAGCCAGACCCAAGTACCAGCAAGCGATTCAACACATACTCAAGATGTTCGGACGTCTTTTTACCCGGTCTGATCCCAGGAACAAAGCCATTCTGATTCTTAAGATTTTCAGCAACGTCATCAGGCTTGAAAGATACGTTGAACGAATAGAAATAGGTAAAGAAAATGATCATTGTTGTGAAGAATGCAAGATACAAGGGTTGACCAGGGCCAAAATAGGCTAGAATAGTCGACATAATGGGGCTAGCTTCAGATCCGGAGAAAGTGCTGACGGTCGTTGGAAGTAAAAGCAGTGAGCTGGCAAATATCGCCGGTATGACACCCGCAGGATTTACCTTAACTGGAAGGTGAGAATTCTGGCCTTCCATAACTTTCATACCGACTTGACGACGCGGATATTGAATAATAATTTTCCTTAATGCCCGTTCCATAAATACCACGAAAGCAATTGTACAAACAATCATGACCAAGACACCGACAATCACCGCAGGGCTAATGGCGCCAGAGCGACCGGACGCAAAAAATTGCGCTAATGCGGCAGGGATTTCTGCAATAATACCAACGAAAATGATCAACGAGATACCATTGCCTATGCCCCGCGCTGTGATCTGTTCACCGAGCCACATCAGGAACATCGTCCCACCAACCAAAGTAATTATACATGAAAGACGGAAGAACAGGCCAGGATCTGTGACAAGGTCTCCTGCCTCAAGACTGGCAGCAAGCCCGTAGGCCTGCAAAGTTGCGAGAAGAACGGTACCATAACGCGTAAATTGGCTGATCCTTTTACGCCCCTGTTCACCTTCTTTCTTGAGCTGTTCAAGTTTTGGCACCATAGAAGTCATAAGTTGGACAATAATAGACGCTGAAATATAGGGCATGATTCCTAAAGCAAATATTCCCATTCGGCCCAAAGCGCCGCCCGTGAACATACTCAACATACCACCGATACCCTGTTGTGCTTGCTCCATGAAATCCCTTAGAGCAAGCGCATCAATGCCAGGGACAGGGATGAAAGTTCCGAGCCGATAGACAATCAGAAGACCAAGCGTAAAAAAAATTCGATTTCTAAGATCAGTCGCTTTGCCCAACGCAGCCCAACTGGTGTTCGCCGCCATTTGCTCTACAGCAGATACCATCTAAATCTCTCTTTATTTAAAAAATGCTGCCAAAAGCGTTTTTCAGCTATGGCGGCGTTTCAGAAAACTTACGGAAAGTATGTAATCGCCACAGGCAACCAAAACAAGGCGTTATTCCTGAGCAGCTGCTTCCGAAGCTTTCACTGTTAGAGAACCACCCACTTTTTTTACTGCTTCAATCGCAGATTTTGACGCACCCGTTACGCTGATTGAAACTTTACTAGTGATCTCACCCTTGGATAGGATGCGAATACCATCCAACTTGCGCCGCACCAAACCAGATGCAACCAACGCATCTTCAGAAATCTCTGCCGAGGCGTCGAGTTTACCGTCTGTAATGAACTTTTGGACCAGACCAAGATTCATAACTGCGTATCTCTTCCGGTTGGGTTTGTTGAAACCACGCTTTGGCAAACGTTGATAAAGGGGCATTTGGCCGCCTTCATATCCATTTATTGCCACACCTGAACGTGACTTTTGGCCCTTTACACCGCGTCCAGCAGTTTTGCCTTTCCCAGACCCTGCTCCGCGAGCAACACGTTTTTTTTTCTTTGTAGCGCCCTCGTTATCGTGTAATTCATGTAATTTCATGTCGCCTCTCCTCTGCCGGAACCGCCCCCAGCGACGGATTGGGGCGAACACAGCTTACATTAATTCGATTCTATGGACCTAAGACCATTGGACGGATATAAACGGAAGCGCTGCGCCGCGCAAGTGCCTCTGCAGTCACAAAAGACAATCCTTTGCTTGATTAAATTGGGCTACCGGTCCATTAGCCTTCAACTTTGATATCCTGTCCTCATTCAGGTAAGTAGAAGTATATTGTAAGCTTAACCGGCAAGTGTAGTGAGTGCCATTTTTTTTTGCACGACTCAAACCCAATAAAAGGATTACTCCGTTAAAGGATGTCATTAAAATTAACACAATTATTAATATTCTCAGACTTCAGGATATCTTATTAAACTTTGCCGACAAGTTTAGTCTCCCCTTACAGGAGACCTGTTTGGTGTGCTCGCGATTTTGTGGATCAATTTGGCATAAATTGATTTCTATTTTCCGCGCTTTCCAATAGGGCGCTACCAAAATGAAAGGACTTCTTATGGCCTTCACATACAAGGATTGGGTTCCCACACATTGTGAAAAGAAAGTTCAAAGCATTGCAACCCAAATTATTTCGTTACCCTCTGATGCAATTTTTTTCCGCATTCAAAATCTGGCCTAACAAAATCGCATTCTTCACGAAGAAGAGTGCTTTAATCTCAATTCAGCAACAAATGTTATGAACCCAAAAGCTAAGGCTCTGTTTTCTTATGGTATTGGATCTCGTCCTTCGCTCGGGTATCCGGGAAATAAATATGAAATGGGCCTTGAAGAAATTGAAATGATAGCAGCGCAGATCTGCGCAGAAGTTTTTGAGGCAGAATTCTGCTAAATTCGTGTTCCCTCAGGGGCAATCGCCAACCTCGAAAGGTTTATGGCGACCTGCAAACTAGGGGATACCATTATTGGGCCTCCTACCCCTATCAGTGGGCATGTTACTCACCACGATGCAGGATGTGCAGGCCTTTACAGATTGCGTATTATTCATGCTCCGATTGATCTCGAAGGTTTTATAATAAACTTTGACGCGCTTAATGACGTCGCCAAAAAGGAGCTTCCCAAATTAATCAACATAAGCTGCAGCCTAAATCTTTTCGAGCATCCCGTAAAGGAGGTCCGCATGATAGCTGATGAAGTCGGGACAAAAGTCACGCTTGACGCCGCAAATTAATGCGGGTTCATCGCGGGCAAGGTGTAGTCCAATCCATTGTCTGACGGGGGCCAATTTCACGACAATGAGCACTCGTAAAAGCCTTGGTAGCCCCCAGCCGGTTTGATCTTATCAAACGATGCAGAAGTTGCCAAAAAGCTAGATACAATCGCGTTTCCGGATATGACTTCAAATTTCGATGCTACAAAATCAGCCGCACTTGCAGTTACAATGCTGGACTGGCGCGACCATGGCACAGCTTACGCCACTGAAATGATCGCCTTATCAAAATCGCAAAGTAACACTCTGGATGTGGATGGAGCGCCGGTATTTTTGGGAAGACAGGGATTTACTAATCGCCATCAATTCGCAATTATGGCACCACCTTTTGATGGAGTACAAAGAGTCTCTAAAACTTTACGACAAGGGGCTTTTCTGGCATGTGGCATTGGCTTGCCGCGGCCACCAGTTGAGGGAAATCTAAACGGTCTGCGTGTAGGGCTCCTTAACTCGTGAGGTGAGGCATGACTACAAATCACACCAATCAACTGGCTAATCTCATCTTGCGAGCAATAAAAGGCCCAGCAGTCCAGAGTGAGGCATCACAATGGAGACGCAGCTTCAACACCCTAGTTTTTATCCATTCGTAATAATCGAGAACCTCCGTGCGCCTAGCAAAGATCAGATTAGACCCAGCCATTTTTTAGCGGCATCAACAAAAAAACACCCAAACAATGTCAGGGCGTTTTGATCATACAACAACAAGATACTGTTTAATCGCGTTCTTCGACTATCTCGACCATATGTGATACTTTATTTACCATCCCGCGAATAGATGGAGTATCCTCTAGCTCGCGAGTTTTATGCATTTTGTTAAGCCCCAACCCAATCAAAGTTTCACGCTGCTTGGCGGGACGGCGAATTGGTGAACCGACCTGTTTGATGACGATTGTTTTTGCCATTGAACTTTTCCTTATGCTTCTGCGGTTTCACGTACCTGCGCCTGCGAGTCGTTACGCCGCAGAACATCTGCTACTTTTTTCCCACGACGCTGAGCAACCATACGTGGGCTTGACTCCCGAGACAGGCCATCCATTGTTGCACGTATCATGTTGTAAGGGTTTTGTGACCCTATAGACTTTGCTACAACATCCTGAACACCTAACATTTCGAAAACTGCACGCATTGGTCCACCTGCGATAATGCCCGTCCCTGTCGGAGCAGTACGCATCACAACTTTACCAGCTCCATGGCGCCCTTCGATATCATGGTGCAAAGTCCGACCCTCACGCAGAGGAATACGAACCATGCTTCGCTTGGCTTGTTCAGTGGCTTTTCTAATGGCTTCTGGTACTTCTTTAGCCTTTCCTTTTCCAAAACCGACTCGGCCCTTTTGATCACCGACAACAACAAGTGCCGCAAAGCCGAAACGCTTACCACCCTTCACAGTTTTCGATACCCGGTTGATCGCAACAAGACGATCGGCGAACTCGGGCGCCTCATCACGGTCACGCCGACCCCGGTTATTTGCTTCTCTAGCCATTCTTACGTCTCCTTAAAATTTCAGACCGCCTTCCCGAGCAGCATCGGCCAAAGCCTTGATACCACCGTGAAATAAAAACCCACCACGATCAAAATAGCAGGTTTCCACACCAGCCAACTTAGCACGCTCGGCGAGCTTGGAGCCCACTTTCGAGGCAGCATCGACGTTATTTTTTCCAACCACACCAAGATCCTTTTCTAAGGATGAGGCTGATGCCAAAGTACGACCTTGAGAATCGTCAATCAGCTGAGCGCTGATATTTTTATTGCTGCGATGAACACTTAGGCGTACACGCCCCGAGTTCATTTTACTAAGCTTGTTCCGAACTCGTAGGCGGCGCTTCAAGAAAAGTTGCCTTTTGCTGTTTGCCATAATTAGCGTCCTTACTTCTTCTTGCCTTCCTTACGGAAGATGAATTCACCTTTGTAGCGAATACCCTTGCCCTTGTAAGGCTCAGGCTTGCGCCATTTACGAATTTCGGCAGCAACTTGACCCACAACTTGCTGGTCAATTCCCTCAACGACAATTTCGGTCTGCTTCGGAGCCGTCACTGTTACACCTTCGGGCGCTATGTAATCTACATCGTGAGAGAGACCGAGATTTAACTTTAAAATCTGGCCCTGCATTTGGGCACGGTAACCAACTCCAGTAATCTCGAGCTCTTTTTTAAACCCTTGGGTAACACCAGTCACAAGATTTGAAATCATTGTGCGGCTCATACCCCATTGCTGACGCGCTCTCTTTGAGCTTCCGCGCGGACTTACTAACACAGCGCTATCTTCGACGACAATTGTAACATCATCCGTCGCAGAATAACTACGAATACCCTTAGGACCCTTAACTTCAACAGTTTGGCCGGAAACGGATGCTGTAACACCTGAAGGCAACTCAACTGGTTTTTTGCCAATACGAGACATCGTAGCCCCCTTAGAATACTGTACAGAGCACTTCACCACCAACATTGGCAGAGCGCGCAGCTGCATCAGACATGACACCCTGAGGCGTCGATACGATTGATAATCCAAGACCCTGACGGACCTGTGGAATATCCTTCACGCCCAAATAGACGCGGCGACCAGGCTTTGATACCCGCTTCACTTCACGAATAACCGGATCACCGTCAAAATATTTAAGGCTAATTTCAAGCGCAGGGTGCCCCCCTTCACCTGTAGTTTTCTCATATCCACGAATATAGCCTTCATCCGCCAGAACATCGAGCACCCAACAACGCAATTTAGAAGCTGGGGTTTGCACGACGGATTTCCGGCGCATCTGGGCGTTTCTTATACGGGTCAGCATATCACCGATAGGATCGTTCATAATGTCTCTCCCTTACCAGCTTGACTTGACCATGCCGGGCAGTTGCCCGCTGGAACCTAGTTCCCGCAAAGCTATCCGTGAAATTTTTAGTTTGCGATAGTACCCATGCGGGCGTCCAGTAAGCTGACAGCGATTATGCAGCCGACTAGCTGAACTATTGCGTGGTAATTTGGCAAGTTTCAGGCGTGCCGTAAAACGCTCCTCCATCGGCTTGGTTTCATCCTTCGCTACTTCTTTCAAAGCGGCACGTTTTTCAGCGTATTTATTCACCAGCATTCGGCGCTTTTTCTCACGTTCGATCATTGCTTTCTTAGCCATGTCTTTTTCCTTTCCGCTGATCAGCTGTTAAACGGCACGTTAAAATGACCCAACAGTGCTTTAGCTTCCGCGTCGGTATCTGCTGTCGTTGCTATCACAACATCCAACCCCCACATTTCATCAACCTTATCAAAATTAATTTCCGGGAACACAATGTGCTCTTTGATCCCAAATGCATAATTTCCACGTCCGTCAAAGCTCCTGCCGGGAACACCACGGAAATCACGAATGCGTGGCATCGCGATTGTCACCAAGCGGTCTATAAATTCATACATCTGGAAGCCACGTAAGGTCACTTTTGCACCAAGGGGCATATCTTCGCGAACCCGAAATCCAGCAATAGATTTCTTGGCCTTAGTGATTACGGCCTTTTGGCCAGAGATTGTCGTAAGATCTTCCTGAGCAGACTTGGCTTTTTTGCTATCTCTTACAGATGCACGACCTGCACCGATGTTAAGAACAATTTTGTCCAACCGCGGAATTTGCATATCATTCTTGTAACCAAACTCTTCTTTCATCGCCGGACGGATCTTCTCGTCAAAAGCTATCCTAAGTCGTGGCCTATAACGTTCTGTATCAAGCATCTATTACATCCCCCGTGGTCTTGGCGAAACGAACTTTCTTACCTTCTTCAATTCGAAAACCCACGCGTGTAGCTTTTCCGTTGCTATCCAAAGTTGCAAGGTTCGACAGATCTATCGGCATTGCCTTAGGAACGCGACCTCCCTGAGAGTTCTGAGATTGCTTTGTGTGGCGGATCGCCATATTCACACCATCGACAACGGCTTTGTTAGTCTTTGGATCGATGGAGGCAATTGTCCCCTTTTTGCCCTTGTCCTTGCCAGCAAGCACAACAACTTGGTCACCGTTACGCAACTTAGCAGCCATCACAGAACCTCCGGAGCAAGAGAAATAATTTTCATGAAATTTTTAGCTCGTAGTTCGCGAACGACTGGACCAAAAATCCGCGTGCCGACGGGCTCGCCAGAATTGCTTAGAATGACAGCCGCGTTGCTATCGAACCTTATAGCGGTACCGTCGTCACGGCGAACTTCCTTGGCAGTACGAACAACTACTGCCTTACGGACGTCGCCCTTCTTCACTCTACCTCGGGGAATAGCTTCCTTTACAGAAACCACAATAATATCGCCCACGGAGGCGTATTTACGCTTGGAACCACCTAGCACTTTGATGCACTGCACTCGGCGTGCGCCTGAGTTGTCAGCTACATCCAGATTAGTCTGCATCTGGATCATTTGGTTTCTCCCGACCTTTGGGGGGCGTTCATCACCTAATCCCCAGGGTTTCGATTAAACCGGAAGGTCTATCGACTTTAAGCCTCTAGAACCTCCCAGCGTTTTGATTTCGATCTTGGTGCGCATTCGATGATCCGTACGTTATCACCAATCTTAAAACTATTTCTTTCATCGTGAGCCCTATACTTCTTACACCGGCGAATCGTTTTTTGCATTACTGGGTGCTTGAAACGACGCTCGACAGAAACTGTGACCGTCTGTTCGTTCAAATCGCTGGTCACAACACCTTGTAGTATTCGCTTTGGCATTCTGTGACTTCCTTATTCAACCGCCGCTATTGCGGCCTTTTCATTCAGCACGGTTTTAACACGTGCAGCATCCCGTTTGACACTCCGCATCTGGGCTGTGTTCTCAATTTGACCAGTCGCCTGTTGAAAACGCAGGTTAAATGCTTCTTTTTTAAGGTTCGCAAGCTCTTCCTTGAGCTCGTCTAGCGACTTATTTCTCAATTCTTGGGCGTCCATCGCCTTATCCTTCAATCAGAAGTCACTAAACAAGTCAGCGCTTTTCCAACAAACTAGACCCTCAACAGATTACTAAGAGTCCGTAAATTATTACCAATCTTCTCTCAAAACGACGCGAGTTTTAACTGGTAACTTCATCGCCGCAAGGCGCAGAGCTTCTCTTGCCACAGTTTCGTCTACGCCGTCAATCTCAAACATGATACGACCAGGTTTAATTTTAGCAGCCCAAAAATCAACAGATCCCTTACCCTTACCCATACGGACTTCGGTGGGCTTCGACGTTACTGGAGTATCTGGAAAAATCCTAATCCAGACGCGGCCCTGGCGTTTCATGTGCCGGGTCATCGCACGCCTTGCAGCCTCAATTTGGCGAGCTGTGATCCGCTCAGGCTCGGTTGCTTTAAGACCGTAAGAACCGAAATTCAGAACCGAACCGCCTTTTGCAAGACCATGGATACGGCCCTTGTGCAATTTACGGAATTTTGTACGCTTAGGTTGAAGCATTTTCTATTCCCTCTTAGCGACGTCCAGCCTGACCACGCGGAGCGGGGCCATCCTGAAGTTCTTGTGCTTTACGATCACGTGCCTGCGGATCATGTTCCATAATTTCGCCCTTAAAGATCCAAACTTTGATACCTATGATGCCATAGGCTGTCTCAGCTTCTACGTTTGCATAATCTATGTCAGCACGCAAAGTATGCAAAGGTACTCGACCTTCTCGATACCATTCGGTTCGCGCGATCTCAGCGCCACCGAGACGGCCAGCAACATTTACGCGTATACCGAGTGAACCCATCCGCATCGCATTTTGCACTGCACGTTTCATTGCGCGACGGAATGACACGCGGCGCTCAAGCTGTTGAGCAATACTTTCACCAACCAGCTGAGCGTCGAGTTCTGGCTTACGGACCTCCACGATGTTCAAATGCAGTTCTGATTCAGTAATAGCGGCTAGCTTTTTGCGCAGCGTTTCAATATCTGCGCCTTTCTTTCCAATAATTACACCGGGACGGGCAGTATGAACGGTAACACGACACTTTTTGTGAGGTCGCTCAATAATGACCTGTGCAATACCAGCTTGGCCACATTCTGTTTTAATAAAATCGCGCATGCGAAGATCTTCTAGCAACAGATTGCCGTAGTCTCTGGACTCTGCATACCAGCGGCTGTCCCAAGTACGGTTGACCTGAAGGCGCATGCCAATTGGATTAACTTTCTGTCCCATTACGCCTGCTCCTCTGCTTGACGGACCTTGATCGTAAGTTCAGAAAACGGTTTGATTATCCGTCCAAAACGACCACGCGCACGAGGCCGACCCCTTTTAAGAGTAAGGTTTTTACCAACATAAGCCTCAGCGACGACCAGTTCATCCACATCAAGGTTATGATTATTTTCCGCGTTTGCGACTGCTGACTGTAAGCATTTGCGCACGTCGTTTGCAATTCGCTTTTTACTGAATGTCAAATCGGTTATGGCACGTTCAACTTTTTTCCCACGTATCAACGCAGCCAAAAGATTCAGTTTTTGCGGGGAAGTACGGAGCATACGCAGTTTTGCCATTGCTTCGTTGTCTGCCACGCGGCGGGGATTTTTATCTTGACCCATGGCTTTACTTCCGTTTCGCTTTTTTATCAGCACCGTGACCATAATAAGTACGGGTTGGAGAGTATTCTCCAAACTTCTGGCCGATCATATCTTCTGATATCATCACCGGAATATGTTTGCGACCATTGTACACACCGAATGTCAAACCAACAAACTGAGGTAATATAGTTGAACGACGCGACCAGATTTTGATCACTTCGTTACGACCTCCTTCTAGAGACACTTCGGCTTTCTTGAGCACGTAAGAATCTACGAAAGGACCTTTCCAAACAGAGCGAGACATACCTTAACGCCCTTTCTTTTTGGCGTGACGCGAGCGAATGATTAGCTTTTGAGACGCTTTGTTTTTATTGCGGGTCCGCTTGCCCTTTGTTGGCTTACCCCAAGGCGTAACAGGGTGTCGTCCACCGGACGTCCGCCCCTCTCCACCACCGTGCGGGTGGTCGACTGGGTTCATAACCACACCACGAACCGACGGACGGACACCTTTATGCCGCATTCGTCCAGCTTTACCCTGATTCTGGTTGCTGTTGTCCGGGTTTGATACTGCACCAACTGTAGCCAAGCACTCCTGGCGTACTAAACGGACTTCTCCAGAGCTCAAGCGAATTTGGGCATAACCACCATCACGACCGATAAACTGCGCATATGTACCTGCAGCTCGTGCGATTTGACCGCCCTTACCAACTTTCATTTCGATATTGTGAACAATTGTTCCAATCGGCATACCCGAAAATGGCATTGTGTTGCCGGGCTTGATATCTGCCTTGGCGCTCGCGATTACTTTTTCGCCAACTCTTAGTCGTTGAGGAGCTAAGATATATGCCTGCTCCCCATCATCATAATTTACTAATGCGATAAAAGCGGAACGGTTAGGATCATATTCAATCCGTTCGACCGTGGCAGAAACATCAAATTTGTTACGTTTGAAATCCACGATTCGGTAGAGGCGCTTTGCCCCACCACCACGACGACGCGATGTGATACGCCCGGTGTTGTTTCGTCCGCCCGATTTTGACAAACCTTCGGTGAGAGATTTGACAGGACGTCCTTTCCACAGCTCCGAACGGTCGATCAACACCAGCCCTCGCTGGCCCGGCGTCGTTGGTTTATACGACTTTAGTGCCATGCTTTCTGTCTTCCGTTTGCTAACACAAGGCTAAGCCTTGCTATGGTGAGGCCTCAATAACAGACCATTTAAAGGGCTAAGCCCTATTTCTAATTTTAGACGCCCAAACTTTAAATTTACGCGACTAGAGATTCGCTGCCTTCTATCAAAGTCCAGTAGTGACGTCGATAGTGTTACCCTCTTCGAGAGAAACATAAGCTTTTTTTACATCTCTACGTTTACCAAGCATCCCGCGAAACCGCTTTTGCTTGCCCTTGGTCACCACCGTGTTGACAGCTTTCACTTTTACACCGAAGAGAGCCTCCACAGCTTCTTTAATCAACGGCTTATTGCTGTCGATCGAAACTTCGAAAACTACCGCACCGTTTTCAGAAGCCATCGTAGCCTTCTCAGTAACAATAGGCTTCCGTATCACGTCATAAAAATCTGCTTTCACGCTCATTTCAAACGGGCCTCCAATGCTTCGACCCCGGCTTTAGTAATAACCAGCGTATCACGTTTCAGAATATCAAAGACGTTTGCGCCCATAGACGGCAGAATATCTAAACCATCTATGTTGCGGGCCGCCTGGGCGAACTCGACGTTGACTTGTTGACCATCGATTATTAAAGCACGCTTCCAGCCGAGGCTCTTTATCTGCTTGGCAAGCGAAGATGTTTTTCCGTCACTCGAAACATCATCAATTATAACCAGTGATCCCGCCTTGGCTTTTGCTGATATAGCCATCTTCAAGCCCATTTTTCGGACTCTCTTCGGTAATTCATGCCCATGACTGCGAGGAACTGGACCCTTGTACACCCCACCTCCGCGGAATATTGGAGCGGAACGGGCTCCATGGCGTGCGCCACCAGTCCCTTTTTGACGATAGATTTTCTTGGTTGAGTAGCTAACTTCGGAGCGCGTTTTTACTTTGTGGGTACCGGCTTGAGCATTGTTACGCTGCCAGCGCACAACTCGGTGCAAAATATCAACGCGCGGTTCAACCCCGAAAATTTCATCACCAAGCTCAACACTTCCAGCTTTACCACCGTTTAGTTTTATCACATCGTGTTTCATGCTTCACCAATTTCTGCCGTCGTCTTTTCGACAACAACGTTAGCGGACCTCAATGCAGCCGGAAATGGTACTCCATCTGGAAGAGGTTTTTTGCCGGCGTCTTTCACAGTGACCCAACCGCCTTTCGAGCCCGGCACGGCTCCTTTTATCATGATTAAACCACGATCTGCATCAGTTTTTACCACTTGCAAATTCTGTGTCGTTACGCGAGCAGCACCCATGTGGCCAGCCATTTTCTTACCTTTAAAAACCTTACCTGGGCCTTGACACTGCCCCGTAGAACCATGTGACCGATGGCTAATAGACACACCATGCGATGCGCGAAGTCCTTTAAAATTGTGCCTTTTCATGGCACCAGCGAAGCCTTTACCAATGGACGTGCCAGACACATCAACGAATTGGCCTACCGAATAATGATCAGCTGTTAGCTCAGCACCAACATCAATCAAGTTTTCAGGAGCAACACGAAATTCAGCCACTTTACGTTTAGGCTCAACCTTAGCAACAGAAAAATGTCCACGCATCGCCTTAGACACGTTTTTTACTTTGACTGCACCAGTGCCCAGTTGCACCGCAGTGTATCCGTTTGAATCAGACGTACGCTGAGCGATCACCTGAAGGTTTTCCATATGAAGAACAGTTACAGGAACCTGCTGACCATCCTCCAAAAATAGCCGGGTCATCCCAACTTTCTTTGCTATAATTCCAGAGCGCATCTATATGCTCCTATACCGAAATTTGCACATCAACACCAGCAGCCAAGTCGAGCTTCATCAAAGCATCAACCGTCTGTGGCGTAGGATCAACAATATCCAAAAGGCGCTTGTGCGTGCGGATTTCGAACTGTTCTCGTGATTTCTTGTTTACGTGCGGACTGCGGAGAACAGTATATTTCTCGATCTTATTCGGAAGCGGAATAGGACCGCGAACTGATGCACCGGTACGCTTGGCCGTATTAACTATCTCCAATGTACTGGCATCCAGCACGCGATAGTCAAAGGCTTTTAACCGGATACGAATATTCTGGCTTTGCATGTCTATATGCCTTTATTTGAGGCGTTTGAGCTGAGAGGAAGAGGTCAGATCATTCCGTCCACTTCATCAAACCCTAGAGGCGCCCACATTTTTGCGCCGGGATTGTGTTTGAGCTCGCGTTTTACGCGAGCTACCGTTTTTGGTTACTCAATGATTTTAGAGACCACGCCTGATCCAACTGTGCGGCCGCCTTCGCGGATCGCAAAGCGAAGCTTATCTTCCATCGCAATTGGAGCAATCAACTCAACTTCAAACTTAAGGTTATCACCGGGCATAACCATTTCCGTTCCCGCAGGAAGGTTCACCGTGCCCGTCACATCCGTTGTTCGAAAGTAAAACTGTGGGCGATAGTTCGCAAAAAACGGGGTGTGGCGGCCACCTTCGTCCTTCGTCAGAATATAGGCTTCTGCTTCAAACTTTGTATGTGGTTTCACTGAGCTTGGCTTGCAAAGAATTTGACCGCGCTCAACAGCTTCACGGTCCACACCACGCAAAAGGGCACCAATATTATCACCAGCTTCACCGCGATCCAACAACTTGCGAAACATTTCAACACCAGTGCAGATCGTTTTCTGAGTATCTTTGATGCCAACGATTTCAATCTCGTCACCAACATTCACAACACCGCGCTCAACACGACCTGTCACGACTGTACCACGCCCAGAGATCGAGAAAACGTCCTCAATTGGCATTAAGAACGGCTGATCAATGGCACGCTCAGGCTGAGGTATATGCGCGTCGACCGCAGCCATCAATTCAGCAATCTTATTTGCGCCGATGTTTTCGTCGCGCCCCTCAAGAGCCGCTAGTGCAGAACCTGCAACAATCGGGATATCATCGCCAGGATAATCGTACTGGCTCAAAAGCTCGCGAACTTCCATTTCAACGAGCTCAAGAAGCTCCTCATCGTCAACCTGGTCAACTTTGTTTAGGAAAACAACCATAGCTGGGATACCAACCTGACGACCAAGCAAGATATGCTCGCGCGTCTGGGGCATAGGGCCATCCGCAGCATTCACAACCAATATCGCGCCGTCCATCTGCGCCGCACCCGTAATCATGTTCTTGACATAGTCCGCGTGACCCGGGCAATCAACATGCGCGTAATGACGCGCTTCAGTTTCATACTCGACATGCGCCGTCGAAATCGTGATGCCACGAGCTTTCTCTTCAGGAGCAGCATCAATTTGATCATAATCTTGAAAATCACCAAATTGCTTAGTAATAGCCGCCGTCAGCGTCGTCTTCCCATGGTCAACATGACCAATCGTTCCAATATTGCAGTGCGGCTTAGTCCGCTCAAACTTTTCCTTAGCCATGGTGGCCTCCTCTTTCTATCAGTTGGCAGGCAGAACCTGCTCTTCAATTTCTGTCAGTATCAGTTGCCTGACACCAATTTATGCAAATTTTGCTTGTATCTCTTCGGAGATATTTTGCGGAACCGGTTCATAGTGGCCGAACTGCATGGTAAAATTAGCTCGGCCCGACGACATCGACCGCAGCGTGTTAATATAGCCAAACATGTTTGCTAGCGGCACTTGGGCGTCAATCGCAATAGCATTACCTCGTGTATCTTGACCCAACACCTGACCGCGGCGAGATGTCAAATCGCCGATTATACCACCCGTGTAATCTTCAGGTGTAACTACTTCGACTTTCATTATCGGCTCCAGCAGCTTCGCACCAGCGCGACGCATGCCTTCACGCATGCACATTCGCGAAGCGATCTCAAATGCAAGGATTGAAGAATCCACATCGTGATACTTACCCTCTAACAACTGCACTTTGAAATCAATAACTGGGAAGCCAGCTAATGGACCACTGTCCATAACAGATTTAATTCCTTTTTCAACGCCTGGTATATATTCTTTAGGAACGGACCCGCCAACAACTTTCGACTCAAACGAGTAGCCTTCGCCAGGCTCTGTGGGAGATATGACTAAAGTCACTTCACCAAACTGACCCGAACCACCGGATTGTTTCTTATGAGTGTAAGTGTGCTCAACCTCATGGCCGATTGTCTCACGGTACGCCACCTGCGGTGCACCAATGTTAGCTTCAACTTTGAATTCACGACGCATGCGGTCAACAAGAATATCAAGATGTAGTTCGCCCATCCCGCGCATGATCGTTTGGCCCGATTCAAAATCTGTTTCAACCCGGAACGATGGATCTTCTGCTGCCAATCGAGCCAGAGCAAGTCCCATTTTTTCTTGGTCGACTTTAGTTTTTGGCTCAACCGCGATCTCAATCACAGGATCCGGAAACGTCATTGTTTCCAATACCACTGGATCATTCACCGAGCATAGAGTATCACCAGTCGTTGTATCTTTCAGACCGCCTAAAGCAATGATATCGCCAGAAAATGCTTCTGATATCTCATCGCGATCATTAGAATGCATGATCATCATGCGGCCAACACGCTCTTTCTTGCCCTTTGTGGAATTCAGGAACGTATCTCCCTTAGCCATTTTCCCTGAGTAGATACGGGTAAATGTTAAAGATCCAACAAATGGGTCATTCCAAATCTTAAAAGCCAACGCTGAAAAGGGCATATCATCATCAGCACGACGTGGAATATCACGGGTCTCCGTTTCGTCACCAGGTTTGAAGCCCATGTAATCTACGACATCCACGGGGCTAGGCAAAAAGTCGATTACTGCATTCAAAAGCGGCTGCACACCTTTATTTTTGAATGCTGAGCCGCACAAAATAGGAATAAACTTTATTGCAATCGTACCTTCGCGAATTAATCGACGGAGTGTCAGTACGTCTGGCTCTTCACCCTCTAAGTACTGCTCCATCACATCATCATCCATTTCCACCGCGATTTCAATCATGTTCGCGCGCCACTCTTCAGCAGATGCTTTCAACCCGTCGCGAATAGGACGCTTCTCCCAAGATGCGCCCAGATCTTCACCAGCCCAAACCCACTCTTCCATGGTAATAAGGTCGATCATTCCTTCTAATTCATTTTCCGCGCCGATTGGTATCTGAATCGGACAGGGCACTGCCCCCACGCGATCTTTGATCATGTGAACACAGTTAAAAAAATCTGCGCCAATTTTATCCATCTTGTTAACAAAAACAATTCTTGGCACTTTATACCTATCAGCCTGACGCCAGACGGTCTCAGTCTGTGGTTCTACTCCTGCATTCGCATCCAAGACCGCAACTGCCCCATCAAGAACTGCCAGCGATCGCTCAACTTCGATTGTAAAATCTACGTGACCTGGAGTGTCAATAATGTTCATACGGTGCTTCTCAGAATCAGGCTCAGTTCCATCTTCTGTACGCTCCCAGAACGTAGTAGTGGCCGCGGATGTAATAGTTATACCGCGTTCCTGTTCTTGTTCCATATGATCCATCGTGGCGGCACCATCATGGACCTCACCGATATTGTGCGATTTGCCCGTGTAGAACAAAATTCGCTCAGAGCAAGTAGTCTTGCCAGCATCGATATGAGCCATGATACCAAAGTTACGGTAGCGGTCGAGTGAATATTCGCGTGCCATTTCTCTGCAGCCCTTTTCAGATTACCAGCGATAGTGACTAAATGCTTTATTTGCATCAGCCATTTTGTGCGTATCTTCGCGCTTCTTCACTGCTGAACCGCGGGAGTTTATGGCATCCATTAGCTCTGCGGCTAGACGCTCTTCCATTGTATTTTCGTTTCGACCCCGCGAAGCATTAATCAGCCATCGGATAGCAAGCGCTTCGCGCCTTTCAGGGCGAACTTCCACAGGAACTTGATACGTTGCGCCACCAACACGGCGAGAGCGAACTTCTACAGATGGCTTAATATTGTCTAAAGCTTCGTGAAATACTTCCACAGGTGCTCTCTTAATCTTGCCTTCTACACGGTCAAGTGCGTTATACACTATTGTCTCTGCAACTGATTTCTTTCCATCAATCATCAGGTTATTCATAAATTTAGAAAGTACTCGATCACCAAATTTGGCATCTGGTAGAATTTCGCGCTTATCAGCGGAATGGCGGCGGGACATCTTATATACCTCTTATTTCGGACGCTTGGCGCCATATTTAGAACGGCGCTGTTTGCGTTCCTTAACGCCTTGTGTATCAAGAACACCCCGCAGGATGTGATAGCGAACGCCAGGAAGATCTTTTACACGCCCACCGCGGATAAGTACCACTGAGTGTTCTTGCAGGTTATGCTTTTCACCAGGAATATAGCTGATGACTTCGAAGCCATTGGTAAGGCGCACTTTGGCAACTTTCCGCATGGCTGAGTTTGGTTTCTTTGGGGTCGTAGTGTAAACGCGCGTACAAACTCCACGTTTTTGAGGACACTCTTGCAAGTGCATAGACTTAGACCGCTTTATTTTAGGCTGCCGCGGCTTGCGGATCAGCTGTTGAATAGTTGGCATTCCGGTTATTCCCCGTTCGCTCTTTTTCATATCCTATACGCTAGGGAACCCTAGCACGACGACTTACCCAGCCTCACATCACAGCAAAGCAAATTACCACAGGTACTCTTTTTAGTTGGAGAACTGCGGCGGGATTTCAGAGGATCGAGGTACAACCCGGATCTTGACCACTTCAAATTTGAAACCAGCATTATTATGTAAAAGCTGGATTAGCGCGCTTTTAGGGGGAGTCGGAGAGGTTGTCAACAGCAGGATTAAACGATCCTATCAGCATTTGTAACGAATGTTAAATTTATAACATAATGACCACTAGGATGCGAGGATTAAAACTCATGGAATGAGTTTTGCAAACGGTAAAAGTCAATATTCTCAGCTTAAGTCTTTGTGGACTTTATTATCCAAATTGAACAGATTTTAATGTTTGTGTAAGAAGCTAAAAGAGCGAATCTTTTATCTTTAGAACCCCGCAAAACTTACCCATTAAGTAAATAAATTTGAAAATATTACCTTTCTCCAATCCAAAGAGAGGAGGAGGAAGTTTTTGCTTTCTCGTCCTAATAAATGCTAAATTGCCGTTTTGAGAGCAAGATCGTCTATCAGGAGTGCCATGAATTAAAGTGAGGCACTTTTAAAGCTGATTAATCATTTAAATAATTGTATTATTCATGAATTAGCCCGACCCATCGGCCGGGCTTAACTGATTTTATCCGTTTTCGAGCGGATTAATCGTACTGTCGTCTATCGGCTCGGGTGTTGAAAACACGTCCGCATCCGGTGCAGCTAAAGCTGCGGCAGCTTGTGCCTCATCGCGGCGAGCCTCGATAACAACATTGTCGCGCTCAGTCGCAATGCGTGTAACTCGCTGTGCCGCGCCACCAGTTCCAGCAGGGATTAAGCGACCAACAATCACGTTTTCCTTCAGCCCAACAAGCTTATCTCTTTTACCCTGCACCGAAGCTTCTGTAAGCACGCGAGTTGTTTCTTGGAATGATGCGGCAGAAATAAACGAACGAGTCTGAAGTGACGCTTTGGTAATACCAAGCAAAATCGGCTCTCCCTTAGCGGGACGACCCGACTTGGAAAGTGCTTTTTCATTGGCAGCGTCAAATTCTGCTTTTTCAACGTGTTCACCTTTTAAAAGCGTTGTTTCTCCGCTATCAGAAATTTCCCACTTCTGGAGCATTTGCCGCACAATTACTTCAATGTGTTTGTCATTGATTTTCACGCCTTGCAAACGGTAAACATCCTGAACTTCGTCAATCATGTAATTAGCAAGCGCTTCAATCCCCATGATTGCAAGAATATCATGCGGCGCAGGATTGCCGTCCATTATAAAATCGCCCTTCTGCACGAAATCACCTTCCACAACTGGAATATGCTTACCCTTTGGCACCATGTATTCGGCTGCTTCACGGCTATCATCGATTGGTTCAATGCTAATACGGCGTTTGTTTTTGTAGTCACGGCCGAAACGGACGTGCCCATCAACTTCAGCAATTATAGCATGATCTTTTGGACGACGCGCTTCGAATAGTTCAGCCACACGTGGCAAACCACCGGTAATATCCTTAGTCTTGGCACCTTCACGCGGAATACGTGCAACCACATCCCCAGCATCAATTTTCTGACCATCTTCTACCGAAAGAATCGCATCGACTGACATAGGATAGGTAACGGGATTACCATTTGCTCCACGAACAGGCTCTCCATCTTCATCGACAAGAATAATCTCAGGCTTTAGCTCATTACCTTTGGGAGCGGCACGCCAATCAGTCACAATTTTCTGCGTCATCCCAGTTGCGTCATCAGTTTCCTCACGCAAAGCAACGCCATTTATTAGATCGACGTACCGGATGGTGCTGGCCTGTTCAGCAATGATCGGCAATGTGTACGGATCCCACTCAAAAAGCTTATCACCTCGTGAAATCTTTGCCTTTTCTTTTACAAAAAGTTTCGTGCCGTAGCCAAGTTTATGACTTGCCCGCTCGACTCCTTGTCCATCTAGAATCGTTAACTTCATATTGCGCCCCATGACCAAGATTTCGCCATTAGAGTTTTTCAGTGTTTGCTTATTCTCAAACTTAATTATACCTTCTTGACTTGCTTCCAGGAAGGACTGCTGTCCACCCTGCGCAACACCACCAATGTGGAAGGTCCTCATGGTCAGCTGAGTCCCTGGCTCGCCAATAGACTGAGCCGCGATTATACCAACTGCTTCTCCAATGTTTACAATCGTACCCCGAGCGAGATCACGCCCGTAGCACTTGCAGCATACACCCTCTTCCGCTTCGCAAGTAAGCGGGCTTCTAATACGAGCCGTTTGAATACCTGCCACATCGATGGCATCAGCCATCAATTCGTCGATCAGATCACCCTCTAAGACGATGATTTCTTCAGTCCCAGGACGCATGATGTTCTCAGCTGCAACTCGACCTAAAACTCGCTCTGCCAAAGAGGAAACGACTTCACCATCGTTGACCGCAGTTTCAGCCAAAATCGCATTTTTCGTTCCACAATCACGCACCCGAACGATGCAATCCTGAGCCACGTCTACAAGGCGACGGGTCAGGTAACCTGAGTTGGCTGTTTTAAGGGCCGTATCTGACAGACCCTTTCGAGCACCATGAGTTGAGTTAAAGTACTCAAGAACTGTCAGGCCCTCTTTAAAGTTCGAAATAATCGGCGTTTCAATGATGTCACCATTTGGTTTTGCCATCAATCCGCGCATTCCACCCAGCTGCTTCATCTGTGTTACCGAACCACGCGCTCCAGAGTGTGCCATCATGTAAACACTGTTTGGTTCTGCCTCTGAACCGTCGTCATCTGTCCGTGAAGAAGAAATCGTATTCATCATGGCATCGGTAACTTTGTCATTGCATTTAGACCAAGCATCAACAACTTTGTTATATTTTTCACCTTGAGTAATCAGGCCGTCCATATATTGTTGTTCAAAATCTTTGACCTGCCCACGCGTTCCATCGACAATTCCCCATTTATCATCAGGAATAACCATATCGTCCTTGCCAAAGGAAATTCCCGCCTTAAAAGCTTCGCGGAAGCCCATAGTCATAATCTGATCGCAAAAAATTACAGACTCTTTCTGGCCACAATATCGATAAACGGTGTCGATAACGCGCTGCACATCTTTTTTGCGCAATAGTTCATTCACTAAGTCAAACGGAGCTTTGGCATTGTACGGCAACAAAGCACCTAAAAGCACGCGCCCAGGCGTGGTTTCAAAGCGCTTATGATATTCAGCACCATGATCATCAATCTGGGGAAGACGAGCTGTTACTTTAGCATGGAGATGCACTGCGCCTGTATCGACAGCATATTGGACCTCTTCAATAGAACCAAAGATCATACCCTCCCCATTCATCCCTTCACGCATGATGGTGGTATAGTAAATACCTAAAATCATATCCTGAGACGGGACGATAATCGGTGCGCCGTTTGCTGGCGACAGCACGTTATTAGTAGACATCATCAACACTCGCGCTTCGAGCTGCGCTTCAAGACTAAGTGGAACGTGTACTGCCATCTGATCACCATCAAAGTCGGCGTTAAACGCAGAACAAACCAATGGATGAAGCTGAATTGCTTTACCTTCAATCAAAACCGGTTCAAATGCTTGAATTCCAAGACGATGAAGGGTCGGCGCACGATTAAGCATAACGGGATGTTCTCGGATCACTTCATCCAGAATATCCCAAACCTCGGGGCGCTCTTTTTCGACCAATTTCTTAGCCTGTTTTACAGTACTCGAAAGCCCTTTTGCCTCCAAACGACTATATATAAAAGGCTTGAATAATTCGAGGGCCATTTTTTTCGGCAAACCACATTGATGCAGTTTAAGCTCTGGTCCAGTAACGATTACTGAACGCCCAGAGAAGTCAACTCGCTTACCTAAAAGGTTCTGCCGAAAACGCCCCTGCTTACCCTTAAGCATATCTGAAAGCGATTTTAGTGGGCGCTTGTTCGCCCCTGTTATTACACGGCCACGGCGTCCATTGTCGAATAATGCATCAACGGATTCCTGCAACATTCTTTTTTCGTTCCGAACAATAATATCAGGAGCACGCAACTCAATAAGACGCTTTAGACGGTTGTTCCGGTTAATTACGCGACGGTAAAGATCATTCAGATCAGAAGTTGCAAAACGACCGCCATCAAGAGGTACCAAAGGCCGCAATTCTGGCGGAATAACCGGAACTACAGTTAAGATCATCCACTCCGGGCGATTGCCGGACTCGAGAAAACTTTCAACGACCTTCAGCCGCTTAATGATTTTCTTGGGCTTCAATTCGCCTGTGGCCTCTTTGAGGTCTGATCGCAACTGCTCTGCTTCAGCATCAAGGTCAATCGCGGCAAGCATTTCACGGATAGCTTCAGCACCAATGTTAGCTGTGAATGCATCCATGCCGTAGGTATCTTGCGCGTCCATATATTCTTCTTCGGACATCATCTGACCATAAGCCAAATCTGTAAGGCCTGGCTCAATCACAACGTAATTTTCGAAATATAAAACACGCTCAAGGTCGCGAAGTGTCATATCAAGCATGAGACCGATACGCGACGGAAGCGATTTCAGAAACCAAATATGTGCTACTGGAGATGCCAACTCAATGTGGCCCATACGCTCACGTCGTACTTTTTGCAAAGTGACTTCCACACCACATTTTTCGCAAACAACACCCCGGTATTTCATGCGTTTGTATTTTCCACAAAGACATTCGTAATCTTTTGTTGGACCAAAAATTCGCGCACAAAAAAGCCCGTCACGTTCCGGTTTGAACGTGCGGTAGTTAATTGTTTCAGGCTTTTTTATCTCACCAAACGACCATGAAAGAATACGCTCTGGGCTGGCAAGTGAGACTTTGATCTCATCAAAAACCTTAGGCGATGTCAGCGGATTAAACGGGTTATTTGTAATTTCTTGATTCATTTTGAATTCCTCAAATCGGAGACAAAGGGTTGAAAATTAAGTACCGTAGCCTAATTCTCGTCCTCCGCGTCTAGGAGTTCCATATTCAAGCCGAGGCCACGCACCTCTTTGACAAGAACATTAAAACTCTCTGGCACACCTGCCTCAAAGTTGTCTTCACCTTTAACTATCGACTCATATACTTTGGTCCGACCGGCAACATCATCTGATTTAACTGTCAGCATCTCTTGTAGAGTGTATGCCGCGCCATACGCTTCAAGCGCCCATACTTCCATCTCACCAAATCTTTGCCCACCAAACTGAGCTTTACCACCCAGAGGTTGCTGCGTCACCAGGCTGTACGGACCAGTGGACCGAGCGTGAATTTTATCATCCACAAGGTGGTGCAGTTTGAGTAAATACTTGACCCCAACCGTTACCGGCCGACTAAATTTCTGTCCTGTGCGACCGTCGAACAGAATGGACTGTCCCGATGTATCAAATCCTGCGCTAATAAGAGACTCGTTAACATCTACTTCTTTCGCGCCATCAAAGACTGGCGTCGCAATTGGCACGCCATTGGTCAGATTATGCGCTGCTTCGACCAGGTCGCCTTCAGCCATATCTCCGATACCATCACCATAGGCTGCATCTCCGTATGCAAGACGGATCGCCTCTCGCACTGGTGTAAGATCGCCAGAGCGCCGGTAACCCTGCAAGGCATCATCAATTTTGATACCAAGACCACGCGCTGCCCAACCCATATGAGTTTCCAAAATCTGTCCTACGTTCATTCGAGACGGAACACCAAGCGGATTGAGGCAAAAATCTACGGGGGTCCCATCACCGAGAAATGGCATATCTTCCATTGGGACAACTTTGGATATCACACCCTTATTACCGTGACGGCCAGCCATCTTATCACCCGGTTGAAGCTTTCGCTTTACGGCGATGAAGACCTTTACCATCTTCATCACACCTGGCGGCAAATCATCACCACGGCGAACCTTGTCAACTTTATCTTCGAAGCGTGCATCTAACGTCCTCTTTTGCGCTTCATATTGCTCTTGTAGCGCTTCAACGACCTGTGCATCACCCTCTTCAGCGAGTGCTAATTGCCACCACTGGCCTTTGGACAGCACCTCAAGTAATTCATCGTCAATAACCGCATTGGGCCGCACATTTTTTGGACCTTTAACCGCTATTTTGCCAAAGATCAAAGTTCTGAGACGCGCATAGATGTTGCGGTCCAAGATCGCAAGTTCATCGTCTCTGTCACGAGCAAGACGTTCAACTTCTTCACGCTCAATTTGCAATGCTCGCTCGTCTTTTTCAACACCATGACGATTAAAAACACGCACTTCTACAACTGTTCCAAAATCACCTGGTTTCACGCGCAAAGACGTGTCGCGCACGTCCGAAGCTTTTTCCCCAAAAATAGCGCGGAGTAGTTTTTCTTCCGGCGTCATTGGACTTTCACCCTTAGGCGTGATTTTTCCAACCAGAATATCGCCTGGCTCCACATCTGCCCCAATGTAAACAATACCGGCCTCATCAAGATTTCGCAGAGCTTCCTCACCGACGTTTGGAATATCACGAGTGATCTCCTCTGGGCCTAGTTTTGTATCGCGTGCTGCAACTTCAAACTCTTCGATATGCACAGATGTAAAAACGTCGTCGCGAGCGACGCGTTCTGAGATCAAGATCGAATCTTCGTAGTTATATCCATTCCAAGGCATAAAGGCGACGACAACGTTTTTACCCAGTGCCAATTCACCCAAATCAGTGGACGGGCCATCAGCAACAACTTCACCTTGTTTCACATGTTGGCCAACTTTAACCAATGGGCGTTGGTTGATGCATGTGTTTTGGTTACTTCGCTGAAATTTACGCATTCGATAGATATCAACACCAGCATCCCCAATTCCAAGCGCTTCTGTTACCCTAATGACGATACGCTGCGCATCGACTTGATCAATGATACCAGAACGTCTTGCCATGATTGCAGACCCTGAATCACGAGCTACAATATCCTCGATACCAGTACCGACTAACGGCGCTTCAGCCCTAAGTAATGGAACAGCTTGACGTTGCATGTTGGAACCCATCAACGCTCTATTCGCATCGTCGTTCTCTAGAAACGGAATGAGAGATGCTGCGACTGAAACCAACTGTTTAGGACTCACGTCAATGAGATCGACGTTTTCCCGCGGAGCCAATGTGTAATCGCCGGACTGCCGGGTGCTGACTAAGTCGTTTTCAAATCTGCCATCTGAATCAAGTTTCGCATTTGCCTGAGCTACGGTGTGGCGCATCTCTTCCGTAGCTGACATGTAGTGCACTTCGTCAGTCACTTGAGCGTCTTTCACGATCCGGTAAGGTGTTTCAATAAATCCGTATTTGTTCACACGTGCAAATGTTGCTAACGAATTTATTAGACCAATATTTGGCCCCTCAGGCGTTTCGATTGGGCACATGCGCCCATAATGAGTTGCATGAACATCTCGGACCTCAAAACCTGCTCGCTCTCGGGTCAGACCGCCTGGCCCAAGCGCTGAAAGACGACGCTTGTGCGTGACTTCCGAAAGTGGGTTAGTTTGATCCATAAATTGAGATAGTTGGCTAGATCCAAAGAACTCACGCACAGCTGCGGCGGCGGGCTTTGCATTGATCAAATCTTGCGGCATAACCGTATCGATCTCAACCGATGACATCCGCTCTTTAATCGCACGTTCCATGCGCAAAAGGCCAACACGGTATTGGTTCTCCATCAACTCACCAACTGAGCGAACTCGACGGTTGCCAAGGTGATCAATATCGTCTACTTCACCCTTTCCATCGCGCAAATCGACAAGAGCTTTTATACAAGCAATAATATCTTCTTTGCGTAGTGTCCGCACAGTATCTTCCGCATCCAGAGCAAGACGCATATTCATTTTCACCCTACCAACCGCAGAGAGATCATAACGTTCGCTGTCAAAGAACAGCGTGTTGAATAGGCCAGACGCCGCCTCGACGGTCGGAGGCTCACCTGGGCGCATTACACGGTAAATATCCATAAGAGCAGTATCACGGCTCATATTTTTGTCTTGTGCCATCGTGTTCCGCAAGTACGGTCCGATATTAATGTTATCGATATCCAGAACAGGTATGTCGGTAAATCCAGCATCAATCAAGTCCTTTACCGTTCCACCGGTAATCTCTCCTTCTTTATCGTATTCAACCGTTAACTCGTCACCTGCTTCGACGTAAATCGCACCAGTTTCTTCATTAACCATATCCTTTGACACAAACCTTCCAAAAATTTGCTCAAAGGGAACTAAAAGATCCGATACTTTAGCCTCATCAATGAGCTTCTTGACTGCGCGTGGAGTGACCTTTTTCCCAGCTTCGCCTATTAATTCTCCACTCGCAGCGTCAATAAGATCATAGAGTGGGCGCGTTCCACGAACTCGCTCAGGGAAAAACTTGGTGACCCAGCCCTCGCGTTTCCGCAAGCTAAAATTTACAGACTCGTAATAGGCATCCATTATGCCCTCTTGATCAAGACCAAGCGCGTATAATAAAGTCGTAACCGGAAGTTTGCGACGGCGATCGATACGTGCAAATACAATATCTTTTGCATCGAACTCAAAATCCAACCATGATCCGCGGTATGGAATAATCCTGCATGCAAATAACAGCTTGCCTGAGCTATGTGTCTTACCCTTGTCGTGGTCAAAAAATACCCCGGGTGAGCGATGCATTTGCGACACAATAACACGCTCTGTGCCGTTTACCACGAACGTTCCGTTTGGTGTCATAAGAGGCATGTCGCCCATAAAAACGTCTTGCTCTTTGATGTCCTTCACAGATTTTGCACCCGTATCTTCGTCAACATCAAATACGATGAGGCGCAATGTTACTTTTAGCGGAGCAGCGTAAGTCATGTCACGTTGCTGGCATTCCTCCACATCATACTTTGGCTTTTCCAACTCATAGCCTACAAACTCCAACACGGATGTCTCGTTAAAATCCTTGATAGGAAACACCGACTGGAATACACCTTTAATGCCCTCACCATCGAGTGGAATAGGCGAATCTCCTGATTTCAAGAACAAATCATAAGAGGATTTTTGAACTTCTATAAGGTTGGGCATATCCAAAACTTCGCGGATTTTGCCGTAGTATTTACGTGGACGCTTTTGGCCAATGTAGCTCTGAGCCATGGTCAATATCACCTTTCAGTTTCTCACAGGTTGCACGCGCTGTCGGGTACCAGCCGCGCCCCCTTCAAGAGACAGCAAAATTCGATCAATTCTCGGCTTTCTTCCCAACGAAAGCCTCCCGATCTTAGAACCTAGCCTGAAAAAAGCTCCGATAATCAGAACTTCATTAAGACAGGTTTGGCTAAGAGCGAAAATTACGCTCCTAGCCTCATTAACTTTCAATAACAGCCTTTCGGCATTTACTTCAGCTCAACTTCTGCACCAGCCGCTTCCAGCTTGCCTTTGATGTCGTCTGCTTCTGCTTTGTCAATGCCTTCTTTAACAGCCTTGCCACCTGCTTCGACCAATTCTTTGGCTTCCTTCAAGCCCAAGCCCGTGATGGCGCGGACTTCTTTAATGACATTGATTTTTGATGCACCTGGAGATTTCAGAATTACGTCAAATTCAGTCTGCTCTTCTGCAGCTGCGCCACCAGCGTCGCCACCAGCAGCAGCCATCATTACAGCGCCACCGGCAGCCGGCTCAATGCCATACTCGTCTTTAAGGATAGTTTTCAGTTCTTGTGCTTCTAGCAGAGTAAGACCAACAATCTCTTCCGCCATTTTTTTCAGATCAGCCATTTTAGACTCTTTCCGTTATAGTTTGTGTTCCAACGAAGGGCTTAAGCCCTACACAGATCTCCATTTGCTTATGCAGCAGCCTTGTCCGCGATAGTGGACAAGATGCTCGCTATTTTCGAAGCAGGTGCGCCAATTGCACCGGCAATGTTCGATGCGGGTGCTCCAATGCTGCCTGCGATAGAAGCAATAAGCTCATCACGAGACAACATTTTCGACACAGCAAGAACGCCGGCACGATCAAGAATATTTTCCCCCATTGCACCACCGAGAATTTCATATTTCTTATTCTCTACAGCAAAACCTTCAGACACCTTAGCAGCAGCCACAGGGTCTTCAGAATAGGTTAGAATAGTCATTCCCTCTAAAAGGTCAGCCATGCCTGAACATACTTTTCCTTTAAGAGCGATTTTGGCGAGCCTGTTCTTGGCAACGCGAACTGAGCACTCTGCCTCACGGGCACGAGCGCGCAGATCTTGCATTTCAGCAACTGTAAGGCCTGCATAGTGTGCTACGACCACTACGCCAGAGCTTTCAAAGATCTGGCCGAGTTCCTCGACCACTTTCTCTTTTTGTGCTCTATCCACAGTTTTACTCCAAATTTGGGGATTTCTCCCCGGCTCAGTTTTGCTGCTCTTTCGAACAACGTTCGGGTCCAATTTCAGGGTCCCGAGGCCAAAATCACCCAAAAGCCAAAGCTAAAGGCATACATTTTTTCTCGTTTCCCACCTCAGGAAGGAATTATGAGGCATTCACCTCACCCTCCGTCTCGGACAGAGCAAAGCCCGTAAGCTTTGCCATATACGTCCCAACGATTTACCTTGTTGGGACGTAATCTCTTAAAGCTCAGTAGCATTACCGATATCAATTGTAACGCCAGAGCCCATTGTAGAACTCAGAGCAATCTTTTTCATGTAAACGCCTTTTGCACCAGCAGGCTTAGCCTTTACAACTGCTTTAATAAACGCGCGTACATTCTCAACAAGTTTACCTTCCGCAAAAGATGCTTTTCCTACACCAGCATGCACTACTCCACCTTTCTCGGCCTTGAACTGAACCTCCCCACCTTTTGCGGCTTTCACAGCCTCGGCGACATCTATGGTGACAGTTCCAACTTTGGGATTTGGCATCAAGTTGCGCGGGCCAAGGACCTTACCAAGTCGACCGACAACCGGCATCATATCAGGGGTCGCGATGCAACGATCAAACTCGATTGTTCCCGCCTGGACAGTCTGCATCAGGTCTTCTGCACCAACTATATCTGCACCAGCATCTTTGGCCTCGTCCGCTTTCGCGTCTCTTGCAAACACTGCAACACGAACGGTTTTGCCAGTTCCGTTCGGCAACCCAATTACGCCGCGAACCATTTGATCAGCGTGACGCGTATCAACCCCTAAATTCAACGCAATTTCAATCGTCTCATCAAATTTTGCTGTCGCATTTGCCTTAATGATATTTACAGCATGTTCGACTGTGAGGCCGAGCTGGCCAGCAGTTGCCGTACGGTTAGCTTTAGATCTTTTTCCAGGTTTTGTCATGTTACTTCACCTCAATGCCCATAGAGCGCGCAGATCCAAGAATGATCTGCATTGCGCCCTCAATATTGTTTGCATTTAAGTCCTGCATTTTAGCTTCTGCAATCTCACGAATTTGAGCTGTACTAATAGATCCTGCCACTTCAAGCCCCGGCTTATTTGCACCCGATTTAAGTTTCGCAGCTTTTCGGATATAAAAGGACGCAGGAGGAGTTTTGATCGTCATAGAGAAAGACTTGTCCTGAAAATATTCAATCACTGTCGGACATGGTGCACCTGGCTCCATATCAGAAGTCTTTGCGTTGAACGCCTTACAAAATTCCATAATGTTTATTCCACGCTGTCCAAGTGCAGGTCCAACAGGCGGTGACGGGTTCGCTTGTCCCGCAGGCACCTGTAACTTCAAAGTACCGACTAATTTCTTGGCCATGTGGCCTCTCCTTTGTCATCAACGCATTTCGGACGCGTCCGAAGTGCTTAAGTTGCCGTGGTCCGGATTCATGGCCGCGGCCATCGTACCTCCCACTTTATTTCTCAGCTATCTTTAGTCACCTGAGTGTATTCTAACTCAACGGGGGTTTCTCGACCAAAAATAGATACTGTAACCTTCAGCCGCTGATTTTCCTCATCAACAGCTTCCACCAATGCATCGAAATCCTCGAACGGTCCGTCATTAACCTTTACTTTTTCACCAATATCAAAATTTATCAAAGTCCGCGGGGCCTCTTCGCCCTCTTGAACGCGGTTTAAGATAGCATTAACCTCAGAGTCGCGCATCGGCATTGGACGACCCTGAGGCCCCAAAAACCCAGTGACTCTGTTGATCGAGTTAATCAAGTGATATCCTTGATCACTCATCTCCATTCGCACGAGTACGTAGCCCGGCATAAATCGCCGCTCGGCCGTCACCTTCTTACCACGGCGCACCTCGATTACTTCCTCAGTGGGCACCAAAACCTCTTCAATCTGCTCTTCCAAACCTGAATCAGCGATGGATGTTCTTATTTGCTCGGCGATCTTCTTTTCAAAGTTTGAAAGAACACTGACCGAGTACCATCGTTTTGCCATCTGCCTTTGAGCCTTCTAGACCAGCGAAAATCTACGCTTTTTCAACACCATACGGACAAAATAAATTTGTCCTTTCAAAAAAAAACTGGCGTGCAACTCGAATCGCAGCACGCCAATTTTTTTGATCTATTTTCTCATACCTTCGAAATAGTCTGATATCAAGACTGTTATTGAGAAAAACAGACCAGATTATCTCTAGCCGACCGCGCCAATAATTCCTTGAAGGCCAGACCGTATTCCTAAATCGATAAGCGCAAAGAAAACGGCTGCCAGTGCAGACATGATGAAAACCATGACCGTTGTCAGTACAACTTCCCGCCGAGTCGGCCAAACGACTTTGGAGACTTCTGAACGAACTTGCTGAATAAACTGAGCCGGGTTGGTTGTAGCCATGTCATTTTCCTCTATCTATACTCCTTCAGATAATCAATTTTACAAATATTTTCAAGCGATCAATTATTCGGTTTGTTTTAGCTTTCTTCAGCCGACGCTCACCGTCAAAAAACAATGATATATTTCTGGTATCGGAGATACAAAAAAATATTTTTAGTTGCATTTTCACCGGGAAGTTCCACGTTATACTTACTGCTCCGGATAATAAAATTATAATAGGCGTTTTAGACCACTGCGCGTGTTTTTATAAATTTGGCAGTGCAGACAGTCTCGAGCTAGCCAGTCTCACCGCATTTTCCCTGTTAACAGGGAAAAACGTGCGCTTTGGGTCGATATTGGCCGTTTTCTGCTGATTTGGTTCTGAATCGTACCACAATAACAGCGCCTTACAGGCCGTTTCCCTATTAATTAAAGAACAGGGAAACGGCCAGGGCAAATAGGGAAGCCTCATTCCGCCCCGGAAGCATGACTTCTCAATCGACAAGATCGACCGCCGCGAAGTCCACTTGCACCAATTGCAGTTATTGATGAAGTGCGCAGCGAATGGCGGCTTAAAGCCCATTGCAGACCTTAGCGACCAGCGCGACATTCGGCTCCTTTGCGAGATGCCTTCATCGTCTGCGTGCGCAAAAAACTCTGCAAGCAATGGAGAGAGACTATTCATGTCCAAGATGCCAGATTAAAATATCACATGCCGAAACAAGCCCGGTATGCTCGGCGTACTGAGGAGCCCTAATGGCCGGTTAGCATCAATAGTCGCTACTCCCAACATATATCACCAATCAACCTTTGCTGTTCGGAGACGCATTTTAAAACAATCATGTGGTCGATCCGTTCCTTTCCGGATCTCAGCATCATTTAAAAGGGGTCAATTAAGTTAATGTTGGACTTATCCTTTGGCGTACCAACCGTTGCCGACATAAGTCGCGTTGCCGTTGACAAAGCTAGCCTCATCGGAAGCGAGGAACACAACCGCTGCTGCTACCTCCTCAGGATAGCGGATACGTCCTTGTGTAGCGGCCATCCCCGAGACTTCCCACTCCTGCCCAGCCGCATCAAGTTCCGCTATCTCTTTCAGGCCATGGGCAGTTTCGACAAAGCCCGGGCAGATCGCGTTACAGCGGATTCCCGCATCACGATATTCGGTTGATATCGTGCGAGCGAGTTGCAGAACGGCTCCCTTGGACATGCAGTAAACAGATTCCAGCGCATAGCCCAATTCAGCCGCGATGGACGAGGTGATGACGATTGAACCACCACCATTTGCGCTCATGTCCTGAACCGCACGACGACAAGTCAGAAAGGCGGACTTCACATTTACATCCATCAGCCAGTCATATTCTTCCTCGCTGGCTTCATGCATCGCTTTGACGTTGATGGTACCTGCATGGTTGAACAGCACATTGTAAGGACCAAATGTTTCAAGGGCTCCATCAAAGGCTGCGTTGATTTCCGCGTCCTTGGTCACATCGGCATGAAAGAAAGCCGCTTCACTGCCATTTTCGCGGATCATTTCGACTGTCGTCTGACCTTCTTCGTCCTGAATATCAAAGATGCTGACCTTGGCACCTTCCTCGGCGAACATCAGCGCGGTGGCCCGCCCCATTCCAGTGGCACCGCCAGTAATGAAAGCGATTTTTTCGGCCAGCTGGCCATTTGGTGTCTTCAAACTCTTGGTCATTGTGGTGTCTCCAGAAAGGTTTTCAGATGCATTCCCCACCGTCGATGACCAGCGCGTGTCCGGTCATGAACGTTGACATGTCAGAGGCAAGGAACAGGATTGCATCAGCCATTTCTTCAGTCGTGCCCCAACGCCCCATCAAGATGGTTTTTGACACGTACCCCTCAAGCTTTTTCCGACCACCCATCTGCTTTTCGAAACCAGCATTGAAAGGCGTGTCGATAAAGCCTGGGCAAAGTGCATTGAAACGCACGTTGTGCTTGGCGTAGTCGGCCGCCATTTGGCGGGTCATTGCCACAACCGCGTGCTTGGTGGTTGCGTAGGCAATCATCTCGCGATCATATTGAACACCTGAATTTGACGATGTAATTATGATGCTGCCGCCACCTTGATCGCGCATATGACCAACCGCAGACCGCGCCGCGACAAAATGCGATCGAACATTGAGCCGCCAGGACATATCTATTCCATCGACCGGAACGTCTTCAAGGTTGCCTTCTATTTGATACCCGGCATGCGAATGCAAAACATCAAGACGCCCATACTTACTCATGACCCGGTTCACTTCTGCAAAGACCGCCTCATCATCCGTGACATCGAGACCGGCCGAGGTTGCGCTGACTCCTTCATTTTCTAGTTCCGCCACAACCGCGGCGGCCTTGTCCGCATCGAGATCGGTTACAACCACGAGCGCACCGTGGCGGGCCATTGCCATGGCTCCTGCCTTGCCAATGCCTGAACCGGCGCCTGTGACCGGAGCAACTTTACTCTCGAGCATGGGGAACGATCTGGCCTCGTGAGGTTTTGCAGATAAGTTCATCTGGATTTCCGCCTTTCACGTTTAAGTAACAATTGTGCCGAAATAAGCAGGAGCAGAGAAACGCCCATCACCATCGTCCCAATCGCGTTGATTTCAGGCGTTACGCCGCGGCGGATGGATGAGAACACATAGATTGGCAAAGTGGTTTCGCAGCCAACCACGAAAAACGCGATGATGAAGTCATCAAAGCTGAAAGTGAAACTGAGCAGAAAGCCTGCTAGAATTGCCGGAAAGATCATCGGCAGCGTCACCTGTCGGAACGTGCCTAGTGGCGTGGCATAAAGATCCGAAGACGCCTCGTTCAGCGTGCGGTCCATGCCTGCAAGCCGGGCACGTACGATAATCGCCACCAGCGCCATCAGGAACATCGTATGGGCCGCAATCAGAGATCCAATGCCCATGCGCAGTTTTGGTGGGTTGAAGCCTGCTGGCCAGATCGCTACAATTACCGGATTCAACTGATTAAACACTGTCACCAACCCGATTAGTGTAGCAATGCCGATTACAATGCCTGGGATCATCACCGCGACATAGATCAGCATATCAAAAGCTACTCTTACCGGACCACGGATTCCTTGCAGCGCCACCGCCGCCATGGTTCCAAAGACACTGGCAAAAAGTGCCGAACAAAAGGCCACGATCAGGCTGGTCTCAAGCGCATCCATCACAAAGGGATTAGACAATGCTTTACCATACCATTTGGTCGAAAACCCTTGAAGCTGACTAGCATGTCGTCCGGCATTGAAGCTGAACAGCGCGATCACCCCAATCGGAATGTATAGAAACAGGTAAACGCAGATCGCATAAAATCTCATCGGCCCGCCTCACATAATCGACACGTCTTCTCGGCTTGCGCCGAGTCGACCGATCAGCCGCATATAAATCGTGACAATAATAAGCATTACTATCACTAGGGTGACAGCCACCGCTGAGCCATAGGCCCAGTTTCGTGATTGCAGGAACAGATCAACCAGCGCATTGCCGACAAAAAACACTTTGCCGCCACCCAAAAGCGCTGGGATCAGATATTCGCCCATCAATAGGATAAAGACGAGCATACACCCGGTAGCAATACCGGGTATCGAAAGAGGCAGCGTTACTTGCAGGAATGTTTTCCACGGCTTTGCGCCAAGATCTGAAGAGGCTTCAAGCAGCCGTTTATCCAGCTTGTCGAGGCTGACAAAAATCGGGAACACCATCAGTGGCAAGTAGCCGTAGATAATCCCTACCAAAACCGCAAACGGAGTGTTGATAAGGCGCAGGCCTTCGATACCAACCCATTCAAGAAGCGCGGGAATACCACGCCCGCCAAGCAGAAATATCCATGCGTAGCTACGTATCAATATCGAAGTCCAGAATGGCACGATCACTAATACCAGCAGGATGGTTTTCCACCTGGGATTCGCCTTTACTGCCAAAAAATAGGCCAGAGGATATGCTATAAACAGAGCCGACAATGTGCCTATGGGCGCCAGTGTCATGGTGTTTTTGAACGCGGCCCAGCGTGCCGGTAGGTTGGCATATTGTTCAACGGTAAGAGCGAGCACAACGCCACCTGACGGTGCTCGCTCTCCAAAGCTAAAGATGAAAACAACAGTCAGCGGAATGATCAGCATCACAAGAAACCAGGTTCCTGCTGGCGCCAATAATAGCCAATTGCGTGCCCGTTGCGTCATGTTGCTTTCACCTTGGTTCAGATCAGGCCGATTTGAATCGTGCCATCAACTCGGCACGATTTGGGTCGGTCAGAGTCACTGCCGCGCCAAACTCAAGTGGGCTAAGTAGTTCTTGGGCAGGGAAGATAATCGGATCAGACTTCAGTTCATCTGGCAGTTGGTTATAGGTTCTTGCATCTGCCGTCGGATAACCATGAGCCAGTACTTCTTTTACGTTCACGTTTGGATCCAGCATGAAGTTGATCAGCGCATAGGCGGCGTCCTTGCGCTCGGAGCTTTTCGGAATCGCGT
>CAJWEI010000019.1 GCA_913031285.1 uncultured Alphaproteobacteria bacterium
GTGCAAGTCTATCTATGGAATGTACAACTACTTCATCACCACTGCGTACAAATGAAAGCATGTCTTGTAAGGCAGGGCGATTAGCTGACCCACCGCTTTCCTTTTCCTCAAACACACGGTCACACTTACCTAAGTCTTGGCGGTCAAGTGACTGCTCCAGTGTTGAAACTCTTCTGTAGCCTACTTTCATTAGTCTGGCTCCTTTGTGTGTAACATTAAGTCTAGGCCCTTGCTTAGTGTGCTAATCTTGGGCAGTTTGGCCCCTTAAAACGGCTGATATGTGTAACATTGTGGTGCGTCACTTGGGGTGTACCTTGTGTGCATCTTGGGTGAGCCACGGATGCTCCAGACCACAAAGCATTTCAAAGCGTTTTGGCACGCCAACTCCAGCATATGCTTTCCTTGAGGCATCACCTTCACCATGACCAACAAGTGCATCTATTGACCTTTCTTCAACACCTAAATCTCTGTACATGATCTTGAAAGAACGTCTAAAGGAATGTGTTCTTTTTCTTGGATTGTTGAACATATCTCGCAGCACAGGGTTTATTAAACTACCAGCGACATTATGCGCAAAACTGAACAATCTACCTGTATCTTGCTTTGGCGGCAGCTTTAGGTCTGGATGCAGTAGAACGTACCTTACCGAACTTTCGGTTTTAACATCAACCTCTTCAAAGCCGGTAGATATAAGCGAGAAGTAACGTATACCTTCATGTTCAGTATCGTTGTATCTATCCCATGTTAATGCAACAGCTTCCTCTAGTCTCATGCCAGTTGTAACAAGAATAGATAAAAGTAGCCGCAGTTGTTCATTCCAATTATAGCTAAATATCCTGCGCAACTCATCCTTAGTAAAAGGTAACCAGTTTACTTTCTCTCGGCCACGCTGCTTGAGATTCAATCTGTTGAAGGGGTTTACGTCTATTAAACCCTGCTCAACGAACATATTAAAAAAGCTGCCACAGAAACTGACATAGTCTCGCAAACTTTGCCTAGAGTACTTAGGATTTTGAGTTAGTAACGCATCAGCAAAAGCAAAGCCGTGTGTAGGGCGAACTTCATCAACATCTAAGTCACCTACTAAAGTAACAAACTTGCGTATACTGCGCTTGAGCTTTCTAACTGTAGCGGACTTATTGTAATCCCTATCAACCCTTGCATCCCAATCCTTCAAGAGGTTGCTTATATTTTTGTCTGCTGGCTTGTTACGCCTTGGGCGTATCACCAACTTAAGATCATCAGGGAACCAGAACTCATCACCTTTAGCTTCATTAAAAATTGGCGGCTTCAATCCCTGTTGTTGGGCAGCTTTTATAAGTAAATCCTCCCAAAAAAAACGAACCGTGCTACTCAGATAACGAGCAGAAAGCAAACGCCGCTCAAAGCCAAAAATAAAGTCTGGGTATTCATTTAATGAATAGCTTTGCCCTTTTGCTTTTCTAACCTCTTGCCAAGCCACAATATCTTCTTTTTTAGGGTCAGCTTCTCTCACCATCACAGCAGCTGTATCTAGTTTTTGCTTCAACTCTAACAAATCTGAAAATGGTTCATTTAGGGTTAGCACCCGCACATTAGGATGTTTAACACTCATAGACTTTGCAAGTTTAAGTATATCAAACTTAGCACCTTCGTCATAAAGGTGTTGTTGGCTCAGTTGTTTGTCTTGTTTGGCGTTAAAGTACTCTAGTTGTTTTTTATCAAACTCATTGTAAATCTCATGGCACTTGATGATCTTTCTTTTTTCAGCAATCCTCTTGTCAACAGTTTGGGTTGATTTACGCTTCTCTGTTGCCCCGCCGCTATAAAGGAACTTGAGTTTTGAAGGTATAGATACTCTGACATCCCAAACACCATTACGTGCTTTTAATCTAGGAGGAGGATAGTCATCCCAAGACAGTATAAACTTACTTGTTTGCATCATTTTTATAAAAAGTTGTTACATAACTTGTTACATAAGTAGTTACTTATGCTTGCAAAGTAAACATTTATAAGTGTAAATAGAGTTAATTAGAGCTATCTTCTCATTAACGCGAGAGGTTACCACTACCGCATCAAAAAGGACAAAAGATGAACTCTTCGTCTAAAATCACAGCATTAGATTTACCTATAATTGATCCACTTCCTGAAGAGACCCAAAAGTACTTTGATATCTGTCAGGAAAAATTGGGTATGGTGCCAAATGTCTTACAAGCCTACGCTTTTGATATCGCCAAATTGGATGCCTTTACCGGAATGTATAATGAACTAATGTTGGCAGGCAGCGGGCTGAGCAAACTAGATCGTGAAATGATCGCAGTCACAGTTTCCTCCATAAATAAGTGCTTTTACTGCCTTACAGCACATGGAGCAGCAGTGCGGCAGCTTTCAGGCAATCCGCAACTCGGTGAAATGATCGCAATGAACTATAAAGTTGCTCCACTTGATGTAAAACAGCGCAAAATGCTCGAATTCGCAGAAAAAATAACAAAGAACAGCGCAGATATCCAAGAAGCCGATCGTCAATCGCTAACGGATGTTGGGTTTTCAGATCGTGATATTTGGGACATTGCCAATGTTGCCGGGTTTTTCAACATGACAAACCGCGTTTCGAGCGCTGTTGATATGCGGCCCAACGATGAATATCACGCTCAAAATCGTTAATAAAGCTTTCTATGCACTTATTTTAATTGCCTTGGCAACTGAAGCCAAGACTTTCGAACTGGACCTTCCAAATATTATGGAAGAGGTATTTTTTCAACAGGCATACCAAGAAACTTACCAAGCACCAATAGGCCCTTGGTCGATGGGGACTATTAAAACTCTTGAGACTGATGGACGCCTGGTAAAGCGAGCATGGCAGGCAAGTGAGGCTACCAGCACCGTTGACCAGTTTGCTGAGCCGATTTTAGATCAAATGAGAGCTGCTGGGTATCAAATCCTATTTGACTGTCATGACCAAGTCTGTGGCGGCTTTGATTTCCGATTTTCTACAGACGTCCTGCCCGCGCCATATATTTATGTAAACCTGCAGAATTTCCGCTTTGTGACACTGAAATTTGAATTGAACTATAAAACTATTTTAGTCAGTAAAATGGCAAATATACTTTCTTTACAACTTTTCGAAGTCATGCCTTATAATGGCCAGAGCGCTGAAATTACCCAGCCAGCCGCGGAAATCAATATAGCTCCAGATGATATTAAAACATTAATTCACCAGGATGGTAGCGCCGTATTAAATGATCTTGAATTTGAATCCGGATCGTCAAAGCTTGGGAAAGGGCCATTCAAGTCGCTTTCTATTGTTGCAAAATATCTTACTGGCTCTCCGACTGAGGCTGCTATTTTGGTGGGACACACAGACAATGTTGGGTCGCTTGAAAACAATATTTTACTGTCAGAAAAACGGGCAGCCGCAGTGGTTGAAAGATTAGTATCGGCTTACGGAGTTTCCTTGAGCAGACTCTCAGCCAAAGGAGTTGGCTTTTTGGCGCCTTTAACAAGTAATAGTTCGAAAACCGGGCGAGAACTCAATCGCCGCGTTGAATTCGTACTGAGAAGAACACCTTAATCACATGGTTGAGTATCTATCGATAAAGGCAGTTGCAAGAAAATCAAAAAGGCGGGCACTTTTCGCTGTTTGAAAGTGTCTGGTAGAATTTAGGCCATCCGGTTTGACCAGTCTGCTATAGTTTTTGCGGACGCATCATCGGCCTAAGCATTTTTGGTTCAGGAGAGACCATTAAAACAGGGGTATTGCCATCAGACTGCGGGAATGTAATTCGCTCAAGCACAGAGCTTAGACGGTTTATTGCGACCTTTTGATCTATCTGAACGTAATCAGGAATATATAGAGTCACCACCACCAAGTGCTGGCTCATAATCGAGACAGCCTGCCAAGGTTTTTTCTGCATAGCATGAAGTTCGACACTTTGCGTTTTGCTGGGCCGCACGAAGCTTGTGAATTGTGCTTGATGGAATACCTCTGCACTTTTGCGGACAAGATAATCTTCTACCAATTCCAGCGTAGGTCGATTTTGTTCCATGTCTGCTCGCGCAAGAGTAATAGTTATAAGACTCGGCTTTTCTGAGGCGACCACTTCATTGCATGGCAACATCACCAAGAAACTTGACTTAGATTTATCTATCAGCAATTGTTGGTCAATACAGTAGTCTTTTGGCACCTTAACATGCGCCCCAATTTTAAAAGGGTATTCACCGAGCATGTTTTTTTCTGCATCGTGCCACTCTCCAAAACAGGCAGAAAGCAAAAAGCTTATTAATAACAATGAAGTGGTTCGTCGAAACATCAATGAGAAAAAAAATCTTAGATTATCCATAGCCGTATTTTTTGCCCCATCGCTCTAAAGCGTATCAGTACTTTTGCAAATCTCTAATAACTTATTTCTATTTTGCCACCGTAATTCAGTCGCTTTAAACTAGTGAAACCAAACTGCAAAGTATTTTCTTCATTTACACCAATTATGAGTTGCAGCTTTAATGCCAATGCGTAAATTATTTCCAAACCCTTGATAATATCACGACAAAAGAGCTTAAATACATTCGTTGGTTAGCCTTAGAGTTAAACAATTTTTGCAGTTTGTTTTGGTTAGCCTTATTCATTTCAACCGTATCTTCGAATTGGCGATGATATTAATAAACGCTTAAGTTTGACCGGTATAACTTATAAACTACTTACGGTATGTAAAATTGATAGAAACAGGCTGTAAATTTTCAGAGCACTTAACCAGCCATAATGAGATTTGGCGTATCATTTTAGGTTTCTTAAGCATCTTGATAATTTATGGAGCCACAATCTTAACATTTTTTTATGGTTTGGCGTATTTGGAATTTAATACTTGGTACGTGATACTTGGCTCTACACCGGAGAGTTTAGCGATACTTTTAAGTAGTTTTTTTCCCATATGGGTTGGCTTGGCAATCGTAAACAAAGTTATTCACAAACGCCCATTTCAGGCACTTTATGGTCCTAGCCAAGCCATTAACTGGCCCCATTTCAAGATGGCCATGATTTTTTTGATCACGATTATGGCAATTGGTGAAGTCCTCTCACAAATATATTTTAGGGCAACTGGAACATCTTCGTATTCACCAAATATGATTGCGAATTTAGGGGTATGGATTTTGTGGTTGCTGCCAATATCAGCAGCCCTTTTTATTCAGATAGGTGCTGAGGAATTATTTTTCCGTGGATATCTGCTTCAAACAATCAGGGCCAGAGGTGGAAATATATTCTGGGCCGCTGTTGTACCTTCTGCCTTATTTGGATTGGGTCATTTTGATCCAGAAACTTACGGTATTAACGCCTACTTTTACGTTCTACACACTACTGTTTTAGGGGTTATACTTTGCCTAGTCACGCTTAGGCTTGGCAACCTAGGGGCAGCTCTAGGCATCCATTTTTCCAATAATGCTATAAGCAGTTTATTTTTAGGCTTTGGCGGTGAATTAAGCGGTATGACTCTATTTAGCTGGCAAATTGATCCAAAATCACCGCTCGTTGCGATCTCAATGATTTCTTACATCATCCTAATGATCTTAATTTATAAAATTTGGACACGAAAATACCTCGATCGATTGCTCATTAAAGTATAAAATTACCCGATGAATGATTGCAATTCTACCAAAGCCATCTTATTCCAAGACTGAATGAGTAAGCTACAGGACGTCACAGATGAATTGGATTAATAATTATGTCCGTCCACGGATAAATTCAATATTCTCGCGCCGTGAAGTTCCTGAAAACCTTTGGTCTAAATGCTCTGAATGTGGTACCATGTTGTTCCACCGCGAGCTTAGTGAAAATCTGAATGTCTGCACACAGTGCCAGCATCACATGGGAATTTCTCCAAGACAGCGCTTTGAAGGTCTATTTGACGGTGGTATTTTTGTAGAAGTTGAGGTTCCTGCACCCATTAATGATCCCCTGTATTTTCGAGATCACAAAAAATACCCTGATCGACTGAAGGCAGCTCAAAAAATAACCAGAGAAACTGAAGCTATGTTAGTTGCGGAAGGCCATATTGGTCGCACACCAATTGTTGCAGCTGCACAGGATTTTTCATTCATGGGCGGTTCAATGGGAATGTATGTCGGGAATGCGATCATTGCCGCAGCCGAACGTGCTGTAAATTTGAAGCGCCCACTCATTCTATTTTCAGCAGCTGGCGGAGCGCGTATGCAGGAAGGTATTTTAAGTCTGATGCAAATGCCGCGGTCAACTGTAGCCATCCAAATGCTCAAAGAAGCAAGTCTTCCTTATATCGTTGTTTTAACCCATCCGACAACCGGCGGCGTCACGGCCTCTTACGCGATGTTAGGAGATATCCATATTGCAGAGCCCAATGCCCTGATATGTTTTGCAGGACCCCGCGTTATTGAACAGACCATTCGAGAAAAGCTCCCAGAGGGATTTCAGCGTGCGGAATACCTATTAGACCATGGCATGTTGGACATGGTCGTATCGCGCCTGAAAATGCGGGATGAGCTGGTTAAAATTGTGCGGTTGCTTCTTGGTCTAAGCCCCGCTGTGATGGGCGACTTACCGAGCCCTGTACCACAGGATCATGGCGAGGAGCAGACCATATCCCCATCACCCGAATGATAGCCTTGACATCCGACGTTGTGCTGAACCAGATGATGTCTTTACATCCCAAAATCATCGACCTTACTCTGGATCGCGTTTGGCGATTATTAGAGGCGATAGGATCGCCACAAAAAACACTCCCTCCAGTTATCCATATTGCAGGAACAAATGGCAAAGGCAGTACACAGGCAATGCTTCGTGCAGGCCTTGAGGCGGATGGACGGTGCGTGCATGCGTATACCTCGCCTCACATCGAAAAATTCCACGAGCGGATCGTGCTTTCTGGCGCGCTTATCAGCGAAAAGCATCTTACTGCAGTTTTAGACGAATGTTATCTAGCAAATGGCTTAGACCCAATTACTTACTTTGAAATAACGACCTGCGCCGCATTCTTAGCTATGGCACGTTCAAAAGCCGATTACACTCTCTTAGAAGTGGGACTTGGCGGACGATTGGATGCCACAAATGTCATTGAAAACCCTGCACTTTGCCTCATCACGCCCATTTCAATAGACCATGAACAGTTTCTTGGAAACACCATTTCTAAAATTGCTATGGAAAAAGCCGGCATAATAAAAAAGGGTATTCCAGTCGTGGTCGGGCCACAACACGATGATGCCATGCAAGTTATTGAAGAGATCGCCAATTTAAAGCATGCCCCGCTTATCGCCTATGGTCAACACTGGCATGTTTCACGCGAGCGGAGTAGACTGATCTACCAAGATGAGATTGGCTTACTTGACCTCCCGTTACCTGTTTTGCCTGGAGCACATCAAATCGAGAACGCGGGAGCCGCCATTGCAGCACTGCGTTATTTAAAAATACCACAACAGGCCACTGAACAGGCTTTAACAAATGCTTCATGGCCAGCTCGGATGCAGCGCCTTAAAGAAGGCGCATTGGCAAAGCTGGCAGGCCAAGCCGAGCTTTGGCTAGACGGTGGCCACAATGCTGCTGCCGGAACTGCAATTGGCAAACACCTGAAAACTCTGCCAAAACGCCCCACATTTTTGATTTGTGGTATGCTTAATACCAAAGACATCCTTGGCTATCTGACCCCTTTGGCCGAGCAGGCAGTTAAATTGATCGCCGTATCCATTCCAAACGAAGCAAATACACTCCCTGCAGAAGTTACCGCCACTAAAGCATCGAATGTGGGTCTGGTCGCAACTACAGCTGATAATGTTGCAAGCGCAATTCAAGAAGTTGTGCAAACAGAACCTCACGCGCGTATCCTAATTTGTGGTTCGCTCTACCTCGCAGGTACAGTTTTGCGGGAAAATAAGTGAAAAAGTCTTTGCAGATTTGACCACTAATCTAACTTGCCCAGTCTACTGATTGCATCTCGCGCAGGCGACTTGCCGTGCGTTCAAATTCAAATGCCCCTTCGCCTTCAAGGTAAAGTACCTCTGGTTCCGCTGCAGCTGAACATATAACTCTTGTTTTGGCTTCATAAAGAGCGTCAATCAACGTCACAAAACGTTTGGCCTCGTTAAAATTAATACGGCCCATTTGTGGAATATTTTCGATTATGATCACTCGCAGATTATCAGCAAGAGCGAGATAATCCGCAGGACCAAGGGGCTGGCCGCAAAGCTCATAAAATCCAAATCGGGCAACGCCGTTATGATAGCGCCGGATTTCAAGCGCTCGACTTTTTACAGTGAGAGTAAAAACTTCTTCATGCCCACCGGTCAAACCAGACCAAATATCATTGATCCCAGCACTAGACTTTGGGTTTAATGATGCAAAATACACCTGATTGTCCGATATACGGTTTTGACGAAAATCTATACCAGCATCCAGATTATGAACCTCAAGATTAGATTTAAGAAACTCAATGAACGGTAAAAAGAGCTGTCGATTGAGACCATTCTTATAAAGATCATCGGGGATTCGATTTGATGTCGTGATCGTTACAACACCTTGGGCATGCATCAATTGAAAGAAGCGTCCAACAATCATGGCGTCCGCAATATCTTTAATCTGCATTTCATCCAAGGCCAAAACACGTAGCCCTTGTACCATATTTTTGGAGACTGATATCAAGGCGTCCTGCTCACTGCACTTGCGCGCATTATGTAGAGCCGTCTGCACCTCTTGCATAAAGGCATGAAAATGGACGCGCCTAGCAGGTACGCTTAGTGTCCTTACGAAAAGGTCCATTAAAAACGATTTACCCGTTCCAACCCCTCCCCATAAATATAGGCCAAGTGGAGGGGGAGGCGCTTTACGGAAAAAGGATTTTTTTATTGGTGCCTCAACAGCACTCTTTAACTTATCTAGTTTTAAAAGAACGCCAGACTGCGCAGCATTTGGTATAATTTCACCACAGGCGATAAGTTTCTCATAGGCTTCAAAAATATGCTCCATAATTATCAATTACATCTCGATCCCTTAAATTAAAAGCCCAGGACAACGAAGCATACAGAATTATAATTGACCATGCCCTTGATATTTGTCTAAAAACTCCAAAAAGGGATGAAATGAGCAGCAATACAAAACTTTTCAATCCAGTGTTAGTTATTGGATGTTTCATCATTTTGGTGAGTTTTTCGATCAGAGCATCATTTGGACAGTTTCAAATTCCTATTGCCTTAGAGTTTGGCTGGCCGCGCGCAGAGTTCTCTTTGGCCATCGCAATCCAAAACTTAGCTTGGGGCATAGGGCAACCTATTTTTTCTGCCATCGCTGAAAAAATAGGGGACCGAAAAGCTATTATTATGGGCGGCTTAGTCTATGCAGCCGGCCTAGTCCTATCCTCCGCAGCAGTCTCCCCACAAGCGCATCAAACCTACGAAATTCTTATAGGTTTTGGTATTGCTGGTACGGGGTTTGGCGTAATTCTCGCAGTAGTCGGCCGCGCCAGTTCAAATAAGAACCGCGCAATGTCATTGGCCATTGCAACAGCCGCTGGCAGTGGCGGCCAAATTGTTGGGCCCCTTTTGGCTGAATGGCTCTTAAGTTTTTCTAGTTGGCAATCAGTTTTTATGATCTTTGCCTGCGCCATTATTGGAGTTCTCTTTACTCTACCATTTATGAAAGTGTCACAAATTAAAAACCAGCAGGAAGTAGATCAAAGCTTCAAAGATGTCCTTGTCAAGGCGTTTAAAGATCCTAGTTTTGCAATGTTGTTTTTGGGCTTTTTTAGCTGTGGCTATCAACTGGCCTTTATGACGGCTCATTTTCCAGCTTTGGTTACTGAAATGTGCGGACCGATTTTATCGAATGGTATTCTGAACACCATTGGTATCAAAACGACGTCCGCACTTGGCGCAGCAGCACTTGCAGTAATCGGGATCACAAATATTGCAGGCACTTTAGGCGCGGGATATCTAGGCAGTCGCTATCCAAAAAAATACCTACTTTGTGGTGTTTACACAGGGAGAGCTATAATCGCGACAGTATTTATTTTAACACCTATCACGCCTGAAAGTGTTTTATTTTTCTCAGTATTTATGGGGGCTTTGTGGCTGGCAACAGTGCCTCTGACCAGTGGCTTGGTTGGGCATATGTACGGTCTACGCTATATGGGCACGCTTTATGGAGTGGTATTTTTCTCTCATCAACTTGGTGGGTTTCTAGGTGTTTGGCTAGGTGGGCGCATGTATGACATCTATGGAAATTACGAAGCTGTTTGGTGGGTGGGGATCGCCATTGGCGCATTTAGTGCAATAATCCATTTGCCTATTAAAGAGAGATCAATCAGCCTCGCGGCCTAAGCCACAGAAAGTTTACGAGAATTTTTTAATCAAGCGCGATGTTTTGCATCACTTCTGTGACATGTGTGTAAGCCAACCCATGTCCCGCATGAGCAATGACCATCTGCCTAGAATGAGGATTCCACTTAAGGAGCCTCTCCTTTCCAGTGATTGGAATCACCATGTCTTCGGCTCCCCAAACGGCGATCACCTCTATATTTGTATGAGCCAGCTTCTGATGATCAGCTTGACTAGACGTAGCTAGAACCCCGCGCAAAGACGCAAGGACAGAGGGTAGAAACCCCAAATAGTTAAGCTCACGCTGTTGACGATCCACAACATAATTAACGTCAGACACCAAAGCACGTTCTTTTTCAGTTCCCTGACGATGTATGCGGGCATAAAGCGTCATAAACGTCCAAGTACCAAACAATGGCACCTTGAGTGCAATCTTTTCCAAGAAACTTAATTTATGCCCCATACCCCCCGGTGCCAGTAAAATCAGTTTCTTAATATGCTCAGGATACTCCGCTGCAAAGGCGCTAGCAATCGCCCCACCCATAGAATAACCGAGCAAGTCAAATTTACTCTTTTCTTGCAGTGCAGCGAGTAGTTCACGCAAATGTTGGACAAAAAATTGATCGTCCTGCACTCCACTCGGCCGGTCAGAAAATCCGCGTCCATAATGATCATAAACAAGCACGCGGTAGCCTCGAGCCACAAACTCGTTGGCCATGGCTTCAAAAACAAAAGAGGGCGTGGTTAAACCATGAATGCAGACAACCAATGGTCCCACCGTTGGGCCAAAATACCGATAATGGGTTGAACCTTTTGTCAAACAACAAAAATCACCAGGTGCGTCCAAGCGTGCATTTTGGTCCATTTTGAAACGCATGCACTCTAACAAATAGGGAAAGGCGAGGCATCCTATGAGCAAAATGACCATAAAGACCATCCTTAGGTGGACCATCTTTTTAGAATATACCGCGCAGTCATCAGGTCCAAATGTGCACCACCCCCATTTTTAAACAATGTTATATCGTCGTCGGATAACCGGGTAAATTTTTCAGGCTCATAGTAGTCTGCAACAATGTCTGATTGTGAAATAACCTCTTCATCTATCGGTGTTTTGATGTCACCAATATGAGCGACTGTTGTTGCATAGCTGTCGACAAAAATCCGCGAGCGCAGGATAGCGGCATCATCCGCCTCGCGCATATCCGGCCTATATGCTCCAATTAAATCAATGTGTTGGCCAGGTTTCAGCCACTCACCCTGTAAAACAGGCTCTGTCGACATTGTCGCACAAGTAACAATATCTGCTTTTCCAACGGCCTGCGGCAGATCATTGGCAACCTCCATACCTGCATACTCAGAGGCCATTTTCTCAGCATTTTGGACAGATCGGTTCCAGACCATAAACTTTGCCTTCGGAAATAGAGCCCCATAGGCATCCCGAAGCGAACGACCCACCGTTCCGGCCCCGACGATCAAGATACACTGACTATCTTTACGGGCCAGACGGCTTGCGGCCAATAGGCTGTCTCCAGCAGTTTTCCATTTTGTAACAAGATGAAAGTCAATCAATGCTTCTAGCATTCCATCGCTGTCAGAAAACAAGCTTACAGCGCCATTAACGATAGGATATCCGTTTTGAGGGTTTTTGGGGAAGATGGTAGCAGATTTCACAGCTAACCCCAGACCATCAATCCAAGCTGAGCGAGAGAGAAGCGTATCCCGATCACGGTATAAAAACGTATCAGCGATCTCAGCTTTAGGCAAAATATGCCCCTCCACCAGAGCATTTGTTAAACCTTTCCAGTCAAGCTTAGTCTGGCCTTGCTCAAAGGGGATGTAGGTAATGTCCATTAATGCTCCCCTTCAGCGCCGCAATTTCGGTCGGTTGCCAGTTGGCTCTGGGCGAATTTGGATATCACGAAACACCATATAAAGTCCCGAAACAAGAATAAGGATCATTCCAATCCAAGTCATAAGGTCAGGAAGTTCCCCAAAGACCGTATATCCCCAGAAGATTGCCATAACCATTGCAATATATTCAAACGGTGCAACAAATGCAGCCTCGCTTCGTCGGTAAGCTAATGAAATTAAGTAGCCACCAAAAGTACTGGCCACACCAAGGATTGCAAAAATCCATAAATCTTGCAACGCCGGATTTTCCCATGCCCGAAGCAGGAACGAGACTGATGGATTACTTCCATTGTCAAAACGCCCGTCGCCAAAAGATAACCCAACAAGTGAGGATACTAGAATAAAAGTAAGCTGAATATAAAACGTCATAGTTGCAGCACTTTCAGTACCGCCAATTCTGCGAGTGAGAATGTTCAAAAAAGCATAGCCAACTGCTGCAAGTATTGGGAGAAAAGAGGCAATTTGGAAAGCAGACGTCCCAGGTCGCACAATGACAACAACCCCTAAAAGACCCAAAATGGTTGCACTCCAGCGGCGTGGACCAACATTTTCACCCAAAAAGACCACTGAAAAAATTGTAATGATAAGTGGGCTTACAAAGAAAATTGCTACAGCATCAGCCAGTGGCATGGTTGCCAGTCCCATAAAAAAACAGGTATTTGCGAAGACCACACAAGCTCCACGTAGTAAATGCATGCCCAAGCGCGATGTTTTCAACGCGCGCCATCCACCACTAAGCGGCATAATTATTACCAAAAATGTCGTCATACCGATCAGCGATCTGGCCATCACCACCTCGTGCAAAGGATAGGCATCGCTGAGCGATTTTATTAAGACATCATTCAGTGAAAAGAAAAACATAGCAGACATTGCGCAAAGTGCGCCGGTAGCGTTAGAGTTCGCGTCCGTGGCCTGCATATTTTCACCGAATAATTAAAGCCCTACCTTTGCTTTTCGCAGGGTATTTTCTAATGCTTCCAGAAAACGCGACCGATCAGCTTTTGTAAAGCTTTTTCCAGCACCTTGGCGAAAGGGGTCAGCTGCTCGCAAATCTGCCATAAGGTCTCGTGTTGCGAGAGCATTTCCAATATTGGCCTGCGTAAGTGCCTCGCCGTTATGCTTCAAAACCAAGACGCCTTGCTCAACGCATTTGGCGGCAAGGGGAATATCTCCAGTAATCACAACATCTCCCTGTCCTGCACGGTCAGCAATCCACATATCCGCCACGTCTGGGCCATCAGCAACGATGACATTTTCAACCAATGGATTTTGCGAAGGCCGTAAGCCACCATTACTGACAACGAACATTTTAATTTTATGTCGGGTTACGACGCGCTCAGCCTCTACTTTCACGGGGCAAGCGTCTGCATCAACATAAAGAGTGGTCAATTTATCTGTATCCTTAGCAGACTATCTGGAAATCGCCACACCAACTCAGCTTCTATGGGACTAAGAGTGTGCCGATGAACGGGGAAGACTAAGTTCTTACAGGCCTTATCAAAATCAAGCCAGTCAAAAACGTCGTATTCCGATTTCAGCTGAACATCCGAATGTGGTTCTACGAACCCAAAAAATTTGGCACAATCACAATGTGTTTTTTTGGGTTCATAAAACGCCTCACAAGTATCACCAGACCAAAGCTCAAACAGGACAAAACCCGCCTCCTCTCGCACTTCTCTAGGAGCAACACGCCATTTAATTCTATCTAATTCGATTGAGCCCTCAACTTGGCACGATTCCCATTGCCACAAGGTTGTGCAGCACATTAAAAGTAATTCCACCTGCTGATTCTGCCACCGAGGCACATAAACGAAGCCTGAATTGCAAACAATTGGAAAAGAATGTTTTTTAGGACTTTCTAGAACAGAGTCTGTCATATTTTTTTAAACACTTCGGCGCCATGCAGGTCTCTGTTTCCCAAGATTACTTGTCGTAAAGGGCTTCTGCATGAAAGGTGATATGATCTTCCATAAACGTTGAAACAAAGAAATAACTATGATCGTAGCCATGCTGAAGACGGATGAGACTTTGTTGGCGTCGGGCATTGGTAGCCTCAGCCAGCGTTTCTGGTCTTAACAGATCAATAAATTGGTCGTTCGTTCCTGTATCAACAAGAACTGGGCCGTCAAAGCCAACTTCGCGCATCATGACGGAGGCATCATGCGATTGCCATGGGTCTTCGTTATCGCCCAGATAGGCACTAAATTGTTTCCGTCCCCAATCCGCGCCGGTTGGATTGCAAATCGGAGAAAAGGCCGAGACTGACCGGTATCGGTTTTCGAGGCCCATCGCGAGAGTCAGCGCACCATGCCCCCCCATGGAATGGCCCGTTATTGCCTGACGCTTTTGATCAAGAGCAAAACTCTCAAATGCCAACTTAGGCAATTCTCTGGCAACGTAGTCCCACATTTGGTAATGTGGTGCCCATGGTTTCTGAGTCGCGTTCAAATAAAAACTTGCACCCTTCCCAAGATCATAGGCATCATCATCTGCCACATCACTGCCTCTTGGAGATGTATCAGGAAAGATAAGGGCAATTCCTTGTTCTGCCGCCCATGTCTGCGCACCAGCCTTGACCATCGCATTTTCATGCGTGCAGGTCAGACCCGAGAGATACCACAAAACCGGAACAGGGTTATCCCGTGCCTCTGCTGGTAGAAAAAGACCAAAGGTCATATCACACTGACAGGTTTCGGAGCGATGTTTATAAACACCTTGAATTCCGTCAAAACATCTATTTTCCGAAATGACTTCCATTGGACAGGCTCTCCATTGATTTACGTAATACAACTTGGCTAGCCCAGATAGACATCTGGTCGCAAGAAGAAATCTAGAGAATTGACCTGATTATTACCTACCTTTCAAAAATTAAACGATGATCCTGCAAGGTTTATCACTAAAGAGATTGAAAAAATACTCACAACTGTTGATACTAATATCGATGCTGAAACGCGTTGAGGGGCAACTTGGTAATGCTGCGCTAGTATGTAAATATTCCCCGCCACCGGCAATGCCGAAGCAACGATCATAACCGATGCCGCATAGGGATCCACCTTAAAAACTAGTAATGCCATAATCGCCACAGCCAAAGGATGCAAAACGAGCTTTGCAAAAGCAATCCACGCTGCCGTTTGGACGCGCTCGGTCGTATTTGCAACCAAAGAGGCCCCAATTGCAAAAAGCGCACAAGGCGTCGATGCCGCCCCGAGCAGTGTTACAAATTCCCAAAGCGGATCAGGCAAGGGTATCTCAAATATAGACCAACAAAGACCGGTTATAATTGCCATTATCATTGGATTTCTCACCAGACCCATGACGAGATTTGTCATCATCGAGAATTTTATTCTGCCCTCTCTGGATCCTACGATCAAAAGCACAATCAACGAACCAAATACAATCATATCAACGGCCAAAATGATCATCACATAACCAACTGCCTGAGGGCCCAACAACAGTGCAAGCATCGGAATACCCAGAAACCCAACATTACCGATGGTACAACATTGCGCTTCAACAGCCGCATGGGACAACGGAATACCACGCAGCAAGCCCACCGCAAATCCTAGACTGTAGACAATTACGGAGGCACAAAGATAAGCAAAAACAAATTTCCAATTTAAAAACTCGCTCAAACTTAGCTTTGCCGAAAACTGGAAAATCATCGCGGATAGCGCAAAATAAAACACAAACTTTGTCAAATAGGCTGTAGCTTCGCTACTAAAAAACTTTCGCCAAGCCGCAAAATATCCAAGTCCAATAATTGCGAAAAAGGGAAGGGTTTTAAAAAATATCTCGACCATTAGTATTGCTTATCAGGAAGCAGCACAACGTCAATGCCATTGCTATCCCCAAAAGCGTGGGGAATGTCACATTCAGGAAAACCTATTATCTGCCGGTATTAAGCCTTGCAGCAAAGACCAATGTGCCATCTAAGACTAATCGGAAACTGCTCTAAAATATGGATTTTATATATATTTACTCCGAATTTCGGCTATCGCCCGAAACTCAATAAATTCTGCTATAAAAAGTAATTATATTAATAGTTGTAACACCACTGAATAATAGAAAAGAGCGTGAACAAGATCGCCCTTTGTGATGATCCAGCAGGGGTAAGCCGGCGTCTGATTGTGCTCTAATCCAGACATCTTACCATCGTTAGATGAGACTTATGTAGATCCTGTAAATACTCCAACCTAATAGCTCTGGAAAGTCGGGTCGGACGACGTGTAAAAAACGCTATCAGATGCTCCCGCCTGATCAAAAGGATATAGTCCCCAAATTTTTTCAAATAAGGGCCACTTTGGCACAAACGATACTCACCTTCTTCTTTTGTCATGGCATAAAAAATTTCTAATGTAACAGTATAATCAGCCCTCAAAATTTATGAGAACGCTCAAAATCGTCTTGTATGCAAAAATAAAATCATACCGAATTTAATGGAAAGTTTGACTTGCTCATATAAAGCCAGACATACTGAAATTAAAATGATTAGTGTATAAATATTTTAATTAACCATCCGAATTTCATACCCATATCTTTCTCCGAGTTTCCCCGAAAAATTGATTGCTATATTGGCATAATGCAGCACCAGTTACGTCGTTAATTCAGAGTATTTTATACATGATAAGCGCATCTGTATTCCCTTTGTGGGGATGCCGGAATGCCTTGGGTAGTTGCCCAACAACTTCAAAGCCAGCGCGCTTCCAAATATCAATTGCCCTTGTATTGGTCTTTACCACAAAATTGAATTGCATCGCAAAATACCCTATTTCACAGGCTGTTTCTAATGCATGTTGTAACATTGCACGTGCAACGCCTTGCCCCCTAGCTTGCGGCGCTGTGACAAAACCACAATTACACACATGGTTCCCATTCCCACCTTGATTGGGACGAATATAATAGGTCCCCAAAGGGACCCCGGATACACCTGCCAGAAAAGCAGTTTTCCCAGAAAACACCCAATAATCAAGTGCGTCAGATTGCGATACGTTTGGATCAATTGTATATGTATCACCTGCCCGAAAGCTGGGTTTTAGGAGACTCCACACATCTTCAAAATCCTGCGGATCTACACGACGGATCACAATCGGTGCGCTCAACTTTCTATTACCCAAGTTTGTTCATGGTCGTTATTACTCTGCTTATCAAATCATTATCCAAAGTGGTTTGATCCATCAGCCAAAAATCACTCTATCTAGCTTATGCAATCTTTTTAAAGCTCTCACCAGTCGCTTTGAAAACCAGTTTTTTTAAGCGCGTCCACATCTAGATTTTCTGTTCAGCTTGAGTTTGCATATCATTAGTTTAACCACAAATACCACCCCTTAGCTGACGCAGAAAAAGTCCAGTATTGAACGTGCAATACCAATCTTTCTTTAGGTGCTCTTAAGATTATACGATTAGGTCAGCACAAGAAAACAAGCATAGAGTTACTTTTAGATCATGCAAAAATTCTTAATTAGGTAGTAACTCAACCTGAAAACCGGTTTGTCTTTAAACCGCAGTTTGCGATGGCTCAAATAAAACCAAAACGGCTATTTGATAAAATCAACTTAATAATTAATATAATAAGTACATGCATTTGAACGATTGACTCTTCTTTAAATTTTTGAGAACAAAGGAAGAACAAAGTATTTGAGGCCATGCCTAATCGTCGTATTGCATCAATCTGGTTTCCCCGCTTTGGCGCAGAGCGCCTTTTACGCACGTGTAGTCAAAAGATTGATCAGCCGTTTGCAGTAGTAGAAGATCTCGGACAAATACAAGTTCTGTCATCTCTATCAGTTTTTGCAAGTCAGGAGGGGCTGCAGATAGGTCAACCTTTGCGAGATGCCCAAGCCATGTGCCCATCACTTATGACCCGCCTGCGCAACAAACAGGCAGAAGAATTATTTTTGCGCGTGCTCGCCAGGTGGGCAGGGAAATTTAGTCCGTGGGTGGCTATCGAAAAGCCTGATAGTTTGCTCTTAGACATCACGGGATGTACGCATTTATTTGGAGGGGAAGAGGCGTTTTTAGACGAAGTCGAAAGTAATGCACGCGATCTTGGGTTGACAATTTATGCAGGGCTGGCTGATACGCCCGGAGCAGCATGGGCACTAGCGCGCTACGTAGGACACGGGACCCAAAGCTATCGCAGCGGCGATGCTATTGACCAAGAGGCCCGCGCCACCAGGTCACGCGCTGCCAAACGACGTCACTGGGAGCGTGGCGGGTCAGCACCGCAAAGGCTAAACCCTCATCAAAAAGTACAAAATATCGCTCCTCTAGGAAAAACTCATAGTGCTTTACAGCCCCTACCCGTGGCAGCTCTGCGCATTGACAAAACGCTTGTAGAGGGCTTAAACCGCCTTGGCCTGCGCCGTATTGGTGATATAAGCGGCCAACCACGCGCCTCATTAACCCGGCGTTTTGGCAAAGGACTTGTTGAACAACTGGACAAAGCCCTCGGCAGCCTACCAGAACCAATATCACCCCTTCAGCAAATACCACATTTCGGTGTGAGGCTAAGCTTACCAGAACCTATAGGGCTTATAAGTGACATAATCGGTGCGATTGATCGACTTTTACCACGACTTAGCATACATCTGAGATCCCAAAACCAAGGCGCACGGCAGGTTCGGCTACAGTGCTTTCACACAGATAACACAGTGACAAATGTTGAAGTCGGGCTGGCCCGCGCAAGTGATAGCCCCAATCGTATACGACCTCTGCTTTTGATTAAACTCAATGATATCGAGGTTGGCTTTGGAATTGATGTGCTGCGACTGGAAGCGACTAGCACAGAGGCACTTCATCAAGCTAGTCTAAAAGAGCAATTGGCCTTGCAGAGTGATTTGCAAAAAGATTCCTCTCATAAAGAAGGATTAGAGGATTTGATTGGGAAACTGGGTGGACGGATTGGACTTGAAAACATCATCCGGCATCACCCCGCTGATAGTCATATACCTGAAAAAACTTTTCAGACGCTCGCAGCTGCTTGGTCAGAATCTGCTGAGAACTGGCCAGAGACCAGCCAACGAAGGCCTATACTTTTGTGGCGACCAGAACCTGTCAAAGCACGTGAAAGCCAGGTATTACCGAGAGAATTCCAATGGCGTGGGCGCAAGCTGAGGATACGCACCGCCAAAGGTCCTGAGCGCATCGCACCAGAATGGTGGCTTGATGACCCCAACTGGCGCAGTGGTGTACGCGATTACTGGCAAGTTACTTGTGAAGAGGGTGATCTTCTCTGGCTCTTTTATGCCCATGGCGCTACTATGTCTGCTGGTTGGTTTTGTCAGGGAAGTTTTACTTGATTGCATAAATGGTAAAAACTTATCTGATATAGCCAATATCAGAGACATCCCTATACGACTATCTGAAATCGTAAACTTTAAATGGCTTTATTATTCAAAGATGCCTATCATAAAAAACCCATATGCCGATTAACATCTTTATAGAGAAGATAGCGAAATCGGCCCGGTCCTGCTGCATAACAGGCCTGAGGGCAAAACGCGCGAAGCCACATGTAATCGCCTGCCTCGACTTCGACCCAGTCCTGATTAAGGCGATATACCGCCTTGCCCTCCAGCACATAAAGTCCATGTTCCATTACGTGGGTTTCAGCAAATGGAATAAGCCCACCAGGTTGAAAGGTAACGATATTAACATGCATATCATGACGCATATCACTGGGATCAACAAAGCGAGTTGTCGCCCATTTATCATCTGTGTCTGGCATCGAGATAGGCGAAATATCGCGTTCGTTGACAACAAACACCTCGGGGCGGTCTAGGCCCTCTAATTCCACATAGGCCTTTCTGATCCAGTGAAACACAGTCTTGCTTTGAGCTCCATTGATGACCTGCCAATCAGCCCCTGCAGGGATATAAGCATAGCCCCCTTCAACCATATAAAATTCATGCTCCCCAACGCGTAATGACAGTGCGCCCTCAGCCACAAAAAGGACTGTTTGCGCCTCATTATCGGTTTCGGGGCGTTTGCTGCCGCCATGGGTTTTTAATTCCACAACGTAGTGGCTAAAACTTTCGGCAAACCCGCTCAATGGCCGCGCCAAAACCCACATGCGCATACCCGTCCAGAATGGCAGCACGCTTGTTACAATATCAGTATTTGTCCGGCGAGGGATAACAACATAAGCCTCTGTGAACATTGCCCGGTCAGTCACAAGCTCACTCTGAGCAGGTAACCCCCCTTTGGGACTGTAATAGGTAGAATGCGACATCACAGGTTTCCTCCATAGCGTAACCCTAGTCTATAATAATACCATGGGATGACCAAGGTGGTGCTAGCGCGAAAGACTACTTTGAAAAATTTGAAAACCTTCAAAGTCCCGCTGGCTGACCAATGACAAAAATTCGCAACTTTTCAGGCTGATAAAGCCACCTGGCAACAGAGTTTGCCTGCTCAAGTGTCACGTCATTCACCTTGTCATTGCGCCTTGTGATGTAATTTGGCTCCAGACCTTGCATCTGCATTCCAACCAAAATTCTGGCAATTGGCGCATTCCCATCAAAACGCAAAGGATATGCCCCAGTGAGATAGGTTTTGGCATCATCAAGCTCTTTCTGCGTGATTCCATCACGCGAAATTTTGGTCCACTCGTCACGCAGCACATCCAGGGCTTCAGCGATGCTATCATTGGCACTTGAGAACTGACCAATGTAGACATCCGCATAATCTCGAGAGGCCAAATAGGAATTAATGCCATAGCTTAGCCCACGCTTTTCTCGAATTTCACGCATCAAACGGCTTGCAAACCCATTACCTCCAAAAATCTGATTCAGGATATAGGCAGCAAAAAAATCTGGATGATCGCGGTCGATACCCTCATGCCCAAATAGCGCGACGGATTGCGGCGTTGGATAGTCTATCACCTGCACGCCCTGAGTAAGACCAAGTGAGGCTTGCTCCGGTAAGGGGCGCTTACTGGTGTTGGGGAATCCGGCCATCAAATTCTCGATCAGATCAGTGACCTCTTCAGCAGTGACATCCCCAACTGCCGAAACATAGAGACGGTCTAGCACCATTGCATATTGATGTGCTGCCTTGAGATCACCAATGCTAAGGCCAGTCACAGTCTCAATTGTCCCACTACCGCCGCGTGCGTAAGAATGATCACCATAAGCTTCATCATTAAACGCCTTAGAGATAATAGCATTTGGATCTTTTTTATCAGCTTTAAGCCTATTCAAGACCTGAGCACGAACCCGTTCAACCGCATCTGTGTCAAAGCGCGGAGCTATCAAAGACTGTCGTAGAAGTGCAATGGCCTCATCCTGATTTTCTGTTAAAAAACGAGCCGATATAGAGACACTATCTAGATTGGCGCCGTAGCCGAAGCTAGCTGCAAGCGCCTCTTTGGCGGCCGCAAACTCTTGGACTTTTAGATCACCCGCCCCCTCTTCCAGCAGGCTCATCATCAAATTCGTTGCTCCCGCCTTTTCAACAGGATCAATACCAGTGCCACCATCAAACCGCAGTTCCAACGCAACAAAGGGAATGTTATGATCTTCGACCAACCATACCTTAATACCCGAGGCTGTTTTTAACATCTGAATGTCAGTTGCCGCAGCAACTGGCCCAGTATAAAGGCATAGAATTAATGCTAAAACTCGTTTCATTCTTTTGCCTCTTCTGGCTTCATTAACCATCCGGTAACGGATGTTTGTTCTTTAAGAACCAATTTGGCAGCGGCCATAATATCGTCTGTCGTAACTGCTTGCAAAATATCAGGCCACTCGTGAATATCATCAAGACTTAAACCAGATGTCAGCGCCACACCGTAGGAATTGGCAAGCCTCTGCACACTATCGCGTGCATAAATCTCGGCAGCTCGGTACTGTCTTTTGAGCCGTTTGAGCTTGTCAGGGTCAGGGCCTTCTTTTAAAAACTCAACAAGCGCTTGATCAAGCGCGGCCTCAACCTCTCCCAAGGACACACCTTCAGAGGGCATAATCACGAAACCAAAACTTGTTTTATCAAAAGCCGTTCCGCTATAAAAGGCCGTCGTGTAGACTGCGTTTTGTGCTTCCAACTGAAGCTTTTGTGTTAAAACAGACGTTTGACCACCACCCAGTATTTCAGCAAGTAAAGTTAAGGCGGCTGGCACCGATTGATCACCGGGATTACGCTCTGGTGCCAGATAGGTCCGGGTTACATAAGGCTGAGCGACGCGTTCGTCAGAATATTTCATACGGCGAGCGGAGATCTGCGGCGGTTCTTGTGGGCGCTCTCTAGGCAAAAGATTTGGGTTGGCGGGTATTAAACCATAAGTTTGTTTTGCAAATTCAAACACTGCCTCAGCTGTGACATCCCCTCCAACTATTAAGATTGCATTATTGGGCGCATAAAATTGGCGGTAATAGGCCAAAGCATCCTCAAGGCTCAGGCTATCCATCTCATGGCGCCATCCGATAATAGGCCTGCCATAAGGGTGATTGAGGAATAAGGCCGCACGGCGTTGTTCGCCAAAAAGCGCATCAGGGCTATTTTCTACTCGCTGGTTGCGCTCTTCGATTATGACATCCCGCTCAGTTAAAATATCATCCGGACCTAGATCAAGATTAACCATACGGTCAGCTTCCATTTTCATCATCAACGGCAACCGATCTGCGGCAATCCTTTGAAAATACCCAGTATAGTCGTAGCTTGTAAAAGCATTGTCACTCCCACCATTTTCAGCAACAATACGGGAAAATTCGCCTGCTTCCATGGTCTTAGTCTGCTTAAAAAGTAAATGCTCAAGAAAATGTGCCACTCCAGAAAGACCTGGATCCTCTTCCCCAGATCCCGCCTTATACCAAACCATATGAACAACAACTGGAGCGCGGTGGTCTTCGATCACAACGACTTGCATTCCATTTTCAAGCCTGAAGTCAGTGACTTGGGTCGAAATATCAGCAATAGCCTCAATTGGGAGCATAAAAATACTCATAAATATACGAAGAAAATGCATTAAAATCTCTCCCAATCATCAGGTAGGACACGATATAAACATCTAAAGGAAATATCAAAAAAAATATGATCATAAAATGTGGAAAACGTTATTAAATATTCAGACATTTTTAAACTACTTTAAATCGTAACTTGTCGAGCCACAGGTTTAGAGCCGCCTTGCAAGGCGGCTCTTTAGCACTTTTATCAATATGTTAAAGCGATTAAGATATCACAATCTTTAGTACAGTTCTTGCACTCATCGGCAATACCACATTGACTCTCACGCAAGATAGGGCTTCTAAACGATTGCCTCCCCTTGCTTGAGGACACGGTCAACATATGGCGGCATTATCTATTTGCTTATGAAATTCACAAAGGTAAGCATTTATTTTTTTCACAAGATTTTATGGCTTCCAAAGGCTATATCAGAGGTCTCATTTTGACTGCAGTCTCACACAATAAATCAGATAACCGCCAGTCAAAAGTGATTTTATTATAAAAGACATAAAAGGCAGTCATGCGCTGTTTTTAGGTGAGCTAAAAAATGCCAACCCGATTGCTCCAGCAAAAATTGCAATATCGGCGACATTAAAGGCGTATGGGTTGTCAAGCCCGCAACACGACATATTTAAAAAATCAGCTACAGCGCCGTAAATCACACGGTCGAGTGCGTTGCCCAAAGCGCCCCCAATCAAAAGACCCGCAGAAACCTGTCCAAGTCTGCCCGGCGGTTCTCGCCTCATCCAAAGGACGATACCAATGCACACAACAAAAGCAAATCCTGTCAATATCCAGCGCTGAGCATAATCAGATGAAGAAAATAAGCCAAAGTTAACTCCATAATTCCAAGCCATAGAAAAATTTAAAAATGGAGGAAAGACCTCCACATAACCAATAGTTTGCAAGTCAAGGTAAAAAACCACGAAGATTTTACTAACTTGGTCTACCAAAAAGGCTAGAACGGCCGATATCAGCATTAAGATCCTCATGTTAATGTCTAAAATGACGCATGCCTGTAAAAACCATGGCTAGTCCGGCCTTATCAGCGGCGGCAATAACTTCATCATCTCGCATAGACCCCCCCGGTTGTATAACTGCCGTTGCGCCCGCTTCCACGGCAGTCAAAAGACCGTCCGAAAATGGGAAAAATGCATCTGATGCAACAACAGAACCTTGGGTTAACGGGCGAGAGAGTTTAAGTTGCCTTGCCATATCTTGCGATTTTAGTGCAGCAATGCGACAACTGTCCACACGGCTCATCTGCCCCGCACCCACACCGACAGTTACACCGTCTTTAACATATACGACCGCGTTGGATTTGACGTGTTTGGCAACGGTCCAAGCAAATAACATATCAGCCATTTCGGTTTGACTTGGATGGTGTTTTGTAACAACTTTCAATGAGTTCAGATCCAAATGACCCGCATCTTTATCCTGTATTAAGAATCCACCAGATACTTGTCTTATAGCTTGATTTGCCTGATCAGGGTTCGCCATGCGACCAGTTGTCAATAGCCTCAGATTTGGTTTTTTGGAAAACACCTCGATCGCTTGCATTGTGGCATCGGGTGCAATCACAACTTCGGTGAAGATGTCAGTGATCATATGAGCGGTTGCTTCATCCAAAGTTTGGTTAAATGCTACTACGCCACCAAACGCGCTGGTGCGATCACAATCATAAGCTCCAAGGTAAGCCTCGGATATAGTCAGTCCACGCGCAACTCCACAAGGGTTTGCGTGTTTGATAATTGCGCAAACTGGCCCGGTCTCAGCGTCAAATTCACTGACCAGCTCGAACGCGGCATCGGTATCATTGATATTATTATATGACAGCTCTCTACCCTGATGCTGAATAGCGGTTGCTACACCGGCACGTCCAGAACCATCCACATAAAAGGAAGCACATTGGTGCGGGTTTTCACCGTACCGCAGTTCTTGCGCCAAAATTCCAGAAAAAATCGTACGACGGGGTTTCTTTTCGTGCAAAGCCATCGCAAACCACTGCGAAACTGCAGCATCATAAGCTGCCGTACGCGCATATGCACGCTGAGCCATTTTCTGACGGAAGGCCAATTGAGTATGTCCATCTAAATCGGACAGCTCTGCGAGAAGCTCGTCGTAATCCTCAACGTCCACCACAGTCGTCACGAAAGCATGATTTTTTGCTGCTGCTCGTATCATAGCGGGGCCACCAATATCTATGTTTTCAATGCAAGTTTTATAATCACCACCGCCAGCGACTGTCTCTTCAAAAGGATATAAATTCACCACCAACAAATCAATCCCAGTAATGCCGTATGTCTCCATCGACGCCAGATGCGCAGGATTATCACGCAGAGCTAGAAGACCGCCATGAACGTTGGGATGTAGCGTCTTTATTCGACCATCCATCATTTCAGGAAAATTAGTAATCGAAGCGACATCTGTGACCGTAATGCCCGCCTCTCTTATTGCTTTTGCGCTACCACCCGTTGAACATATCTCTATTCCACCGACTGCAAGCGCCCGTGCAAGATCAATGAGACCTGTTTTGTCCGAAACGGAGATAAGCGCACGACGGACGGGAGATAATTCAGTCATAAATTTACTTCCATTCACTTTTATCTGGTATAACTTTTGTCTTCTAGGTTTTCTCTGGACAAGAAGTCTGTCTCTTGTACTTTGGTCAAAGACCAGCGAACACGCGTTGCATACTCCATAGCGCGTAAAGATAAAACGACCTGTTTGGTTGGCCTTGGTTTAAGCCGGGTTTTTTCGAAATAGACACTCGGCTCCAATCCAATCTCAACGCCAGCATCGTGGCGAAACATCCAAATTTCGCCAGTTTTGAGCATGAAAGAAATAGCCGTACCTCCCAAATCGACTTCGGCAGCTACGTCAGGATGCAAGTGAAAGCGCAGCTGAAAAGGGATGCCTTGCAGGCCCGAAGCGTCAAATGCCTGTTGGAAAGGTTTTTGGTCCCTATGATCAAGGGTCAGCAACATGTCCTCACCAGACAAAGCGCTCCCGTCGGAGGATAAATCCAGACTGCGTACATGTGTCAAACCACTATGTTTTAGATATCCATTATGGCCAGCTTCAAACTTTAGGCCGTGGCTAGTTTCAGGAAATTCATACGGAACTCTACTTGGACCCTCAATTAAGGCCTCGTTCTCCGAATTGGTATGTGACAGAGGACGACCCAGACTTGCACTGGAGACTCCATTTACACAGAGAGTAGAATGCGAAGGGGTGGCCCTTCCTGCCCGCCTCCAGTCTGCTCCAAAGCTCTCGCCCGAGCCGCAATTAACAATCAGAGGGCTACGTCCAGAGGATAACTCGAAGGCCAATGTTGAAGCATGTCCATTAATCGACGCACGCCCAGTCGGTGGTGGTGCCGAATCCACAATAATGCTGGTACGCCCCCCGGAAAGGCGCGCATAGCCCATAACCAAAGAGCCCGAGATCACTGTTCTGTTTCCAGATTGAACAAGTGCCATATCGAGGCGCCCCTCCAACCCTTTACCACCACCATGAAAGCGAGCGAGCGAGCCATCCGCATGACGCAAAGAGCGCAATGTTGGAGCTATCCGATCTAAGGCCTCAAGATGCGCACTGGATGGAATCCAGCCAGCGTCAGTCAGAGCAGAAGCCACCCATGTCAACAAAGTGAAAACTTCAAGAAGCTCTTCGGGGTTTCTTGTATGAATGCCGCCTGTTGAATCAACCTGAGTGCGGCACTCGCGAGCCAAAGCAATGGTCGCAGGGCGGACGTGTTTTTCCATACCGTCAAGGGTCAAGCCTGCATAGATCAGCCCTGTTAAAGCTTCAAATCGCGGCAAACCGGGCGTAGTTTTGGACCACCGCTTTGACAAAAATAACGTCTGACGACCTAAAGACTGAAAAAATATTTCAGACCTTTTTGATTCGATGCCTTGCAACAACATAAAACCGTGGTGGATCCACCTAATTAGGCGACGACCAGTCAGATCAGGTATCCAACCTGGACCAGATCCACGACCATATATATCGATCCAACTCTGCACCCAAGCTTGCGAAATTTTGCGCGAACGTTTGTCACCGACAGACGCCAAATCATCGAGCCAGCCAAACCCATGTGCCTCTTGCGTAAAACCTTTTGCGGGCGAGTCTAGATTCCAAAGCAATGTATCTTGCGTCTCAACCAAGTGTCCGGCAAACATGATATTACCTGCTTTGAGTTGCAGGCCGCGGGCGTAGCTTCCAATAGAACGCGGTTCGGGTTGTTTTACAAAGCCAGTTGCGGGTTTTGAAAACCCCAGCGCACGGGCATATAACCAGTGCATAAATCGTAAGTTTAGCGAGGATAGGTTCCCAGACTTTGTCATAAACCTACCTGTGACAGAGAGACTGCTCTAAAAACACCAAAGTCTTGCTTCATTTTATTTCTCCGGACATCCAATTCAGTACGAACTATAGTTTGCTCATACTTTTCTGCGCAAGACTGATACAAAAAATCCATCCATTCCTCCCTCAGCGGCAAGATAGTCAGGCCGCAGTCGTAAACCAAGGCTTTCTATAAACCATTCACTCTGTACGGAGGCAAATTCAAACATCTCCGGGTCGACTTCAAAATCGGTATTCTGTTCCAAAGCAGTTTCAACTTGAACCTCTCCTTCGTCAGGCAAAAGAGAACAGGTACAAAAGACCAGCCTACCCTCAGGAGCCAATAAGGTAAGTGCATGGTTAAGCAAGCTTTCTTGCAAATCAATCAATGTAGCAAACTCTGTTCCATCTTTTGCATAAGGCAAATCCGGATGACGCCGCATCGTACCGGTTGCCGAGCAAGGCGCATCAAGAATAATTGCGTCATACTTTTGAGCAGTCAGTTCAAAGGCATCGATCGTATGAACATCAGCCTTAAGTCCCGTTCGGTAAAGATTCTCTTTTAGTAGTTTTAGCCGGCGCTCTGAAATATCAACCGAAGTCACTTGTGCGCCGGCAGCACTGAGCTGGAGTGTTTTACCACCTGGAGCAGCGCATAGATCAAGTGCCATCTTGTCCTCAAGGTTCTTCAAAAGCCGCACAGGAACGGCAGCTGCCGCATCTTGAACCCACCAATCACCCGTCTCAAAACCAGAAAGTTTGCTTATTTGGCCCGCATTTGACAATCTTACAGATTGGCCAAGTGTAACTCGCCCTCCCATTTCCTCAGCGACTTGCCTTGCCTGTTCTGGATACTTCAGAGTTAAATCAACAGGCGGGGCCTCAAACTGAACTTTCTCAATCTTAGCCACAGTGTCTTTACCATAAGCATCAGACAATGGCCCTCTCAACCACTCAGGCATCCGAGAGGCCCTTAAACTGACCCAGTGATCGGGGCCTTTTTGGGCCACTTTACGCAAGACTGCATTCACGAGACCTTTAAACCGGTAAAACTTTTTTTCTCGCCCTACAATATTAACCGCCTCGTTTACAACGCCATGGGCCTGACTGCCAGAGCAAATTTCGACAGTAGCAAGTCGCAAAATATTAAGGACCTTCGGTGGTGGTTTTTTTTGTAAGAACTTTGCTAGTACGCGATCTGCCCGCTCAAGTCCTCGCAGGGTATTTAGTGCTATACGCTGAGCACGGGCGCGATTAGGCGGAGCAAGCGACAAAAAACTCTTGGATAATGTAAGTTCAGACAGTAACCTCCCATCATTTATCACACTATCCAGCATCGAAATTGCCATAGACCGCGGTGTCTCTTCAAATTTTGGCATAGAGGTTCCCTTGCCTTGGCCAGTGACAGAGGTATATCAAAGATTTAGTTTTAAAGGATGATACCATGTCACAGAAAAAAGAACTCCCACCCGAAGCAAGTCGTGCTTTAGCCGAAGCCAACGAAAGGCGCAAAAAAGCAGAGCTCCTGGATCTTCCAAAAGAACTTGGAGGCCGAGATGGTCCAGAACCTGTGCGATTTGGAGATTGGGAAAATAAAGGTCTCGCGATCGACTTTTGAAGATTACTCAAACTGATCACCCGCCTTTATAGTAGCGCCACGCATGAAATCATCTGCACTTTGGGCTGAACGACCAGCTTTTTGAAGACGCTTAATGCGAATTGCGCCATCAGCACAGGCAATTTCCAGTCGATCATTCAGAACCTGACCTGCAGCCAGTCGATCAGTCTGAGCAACAATTACTTCCGACGTCAGACATTTCAGACGCTCGCCTTCATAAATGGTCCAAGCGCCAGGGTATGGCGACATTCCTCTTATATGTCGGTCAACCACTTCAGCCGTTTGGCTCCAATCTATACGGGCCTCGGATTTGTCAATTTTGGCAGCATAGGTTATACCATCAAAGGATTGCTTTTTTACTACCAGATTAGACATATTCTTTATGGCTCTAATGATTAGTTTAGCGCCCATAACAGACAGCCTATCATTTAAGCATGCCGTCGTATCATCAGATTTGATCTCAGCTGTCTCCATCAACAAAACTGGACCAGTGTCCAAACCCTTGTCCATCTGCATAATAGAAATCCCTGTTTGTGCATCACCTGCCATTATCGCACGATGGATCGGGGCCGCACCACGCCATCTTGGCAACAGTGACGCGTGAATGTTCAAACATCCCAATCTCGGCGCCTTCAAAATTTTTGGCGGTAACAAAAGACCATAAGCCACTACCACGGCAATATCTGCATTTAATGCGGAAAATTCAGACTGTGTATCATCAGATTTGAGACTTGCTGGGTGCCTGATCTCAAGGCCTAAAGACAACGCTTTAGCATGCACAGGACTTTGACGTTCTTTTTTTCCCCTTCCTGCTGGACGCGGCCGTTGTGTGTAAACTCCAACGATGTCGTGTCCGCTATCATGAAGTTGCTGCAGCGATGGAACAGAGAATTCGGGAGTTCCCATGAAGACAATCTTCATTTTTCCGTCCTTGCTTTTTGCAAAAACATATTGCTTCGCATTTTAGACAAGTTGTCAAAAAACATTTTTCCATTTAAATGATTTGCTTGATGCTGTGAGGGATTTGACCATAAGCTCCGAGAATCGCTTTGTTCGAAGATGCTATCAACATTCAAGAACTGCACTGAAATTGTTGCAGGACGTCTTATTTTCGCCGACTGGCCTTGTAAATTTGGGCTAGCCTCGAAAAACGCGCACAGATTTTTTGAGCTTTGCAGGCTTTCAGGATTTGCCATTGGGATCACTTGACCCCGGGCCGCGGAGACATCGACAACAGCCAGTCTTAGCATCTCACGTATTTGAGGAGCGGCCAGTCCAACGCTGGGCATGTCTTCCATGGTGTCGACCATATCTTGCCAGATGGTGCCCATATCAGCCGTGATCTCAGACACAGACGCCGCCTTTTGACTATCGCTTGGATCTGAACAAGGAATACATTGGCGCACCGCCATGATCAGTCCTCTTCCTTTCGTGAAAGCTCACGTTTGAACTTTTGCATTTTGCGCGTGATTAGTTGCCGTTTCATTACACCTATATAGTCAATAAATAGCTTGCCATTCAAATGATCAATCTCGTGCTGCACACATGTTGACCAAAGCCCATCAAACCATTGCTTTTGCTCAACACCCTCTGTGTCTATCCATTTGACCTCGACTTCTTTGGGCCGTGTAACTTCGGCATAGTGGTTTGGGATGGAAAGACAGCCCTCTTCGTAGACAGCGGTTTCTTGCGAACTTTCTATAATTTCTGGGTTGAACATAACCATGGGTGCAGGGTCTGCATCCTCTTCTTTGACACAGTCCATGACAATCAGTCGTTGCAGGAAACCAATTTGTGGAGCTGCCAACCCAATACCGGGCGCTTCGTACATAGTTTCAAGCATATCGTTAGCTATTTTGCGCAAGTCATCTGTTATAAAAGTCACAGGGGCGCATATTTTTTTTAAACGCGGATCTGGATGGAACAGGATCATTTTTTTCATGGCAATGATCTAGGACAAAGCGTTGTTGGTTGCAACGCCTCTTGAACACAGGCTCTTATCCGCTAAATTCGCCGAAAAACCTGGGGGAGTGATCTGCATGAATTTTGACGAAATAATCGACCGTAGAGGTACGGACTGCTCTAAGTGGGACAAAATGGATTCGCTTTACGGTGTCTCATCCAAAGACGGGATAGCTATGTGGGTGGCAGATATGGATTTTATACCTCCAAAATGCATTCAGCAAGCTTTAACGACTATGACTGACCATGGTATTTATGGATATTATGGTCACGACAAGGCTTATCGCGAAGCTATTTGCTGGTGGCACCAGTATCGCCATGCTTGGAAGGTAGACCCCTCTTGGATTTTCAGCACGCATGGGCTTGTGAACGGAACAGCAATGTGCGTCGATTCATTTACCAAGCCAGGTGACCACATCGTTCTTTTTACACCAATTTACCATTCCTTCTTCAAGCTTTTGGAAGCCTCAGACCGAAAGATTATTCAATGTCCATTGGTTTTAGAAGATGGCCGTTACCAAATGGATTTCGATCTGTACGACACTTTGATGACCGGAAACGAACAGATGCTTATTTTATCATCTCCACACAATCCCGGTGGCCGAGTTTGGAGCCGAGAAGAGCTTCAAGGCGTCGCAGATTTTGCAAAGCGGCATGATCTAATCATAATAAGTGACGAAATTCATCAAGATATTGTATACGCCGGTCGTAAACACATCCCCTTCGCGCTGGTTGATGAAACGGTAAATGATCGCCTGATTATGATGAGTGCGACGACAAAAACCTTTAATATTGCCGGTGGACATACGGGCAATGTTATTATCCAAGACGCAAAACTGCAGACAATTTTTAACAAAAGAATGACCGCTTTGGGCATGAGCCCAAATAGTTTTGGGATCGTTATGGCTAAGGCGGGATATAGCCCAGCTGGTGCAGAATGGATAGATGCTTTGATGCTTTATCTAGACAATAATCGCAAAATATTTGACTCAGCGATGAATAAACTGCCTGGAATAACGTCAATGCCACTTGAGGGTACTTATCTTGCTTGGGTGGACTTTTCTGGAACTGGCATGTCTCAAAAAGAAATTCTTGGACGAGTGGAACGAGAAGCGCTTATCGCATGTAACCATGGATCAACTTTTGGCGTGGGAGGTGAAAGTTTTTTGAGGTTTAACCTTGCTACGCCGCGCTCAGTGGTCTTGCGAGCCATCGAAAGGTTGAAAGATGCTTTTGGTGACTTGGAATAAATCCAATTTAGAAGAGCAATTGGCGCTGATGTTCTATGCTCAAAATCGATTGTAAAAATTCCTTTAACTGGTTCGTTGACCCAAAAGTCACGATCTGAAGATTTTTTTGAAGCACATAAATCTGAAGGCTACGTTAAAATTGGAAAATCTACCCAATGGTTGTATTGGGCTGGCATGAACTCGAAGCAAACGCATTGCGAAGGGCCCTATTCGGAAAACAATTAGTTATGCGCCATTCTCGTTAGATCCTCGGGTGGCATAGAAGTTTGCAAAAAAAATTACCATCGTGTCCAGAGTTCGGTAACTTGCAAAACAGCGAATGGCGCAAATTCGTCCTAACTGTCCAAACGAGATCAACAACATCAAAATGCTGATAAATAAGCTAGCAAATAAATTGTCACTGAATTCAGATAAACGCAACTTCTACGCATATGCACCCCAAGGCTCAGGTTCAAAGGATTCTAAGTTTCTTTCTAATCTCAACTATTAATATCTGCCTAGAAGTTGTGCTTTAATTGCATATCTTAGTGACCCATTTATTGAAAATAATAATCTCCCAAAAAATTGTTTAACAGATGCGAAGGAAATCAACCATCTTGAAAGCTCTTGCGAAATGTATGGAAATATGCCCCAAATCTTCAACATGCTTGTGAGCCACAAGATGACCGTCCGTCAGCTAAAAATAAAAATTCAAGACCATGGTAAAAACCTTGATCAAGCTGCACGCAAGGTTTGGAATTCGCTAGAGCACGCCCGCGTTATTGCGCTGAATAGAGCCACGTCTAAGATTGCAGCGCTGACCTTTTTATAAGAAAAAAAGAAGGGTTCAATTCCACACCTGACTTGTAATGAACATAAGGCCCCATTTGAAAATGTTAGGTGGAACTTGGACCATAATGCATTTGACGTTCAGGTCTTGGTAGAACACAAAAATCCAACTGGCAAACTTTGGTCTGCAGGTGCATTTAATGCCCCAAAAATCCTTAGTAAATTAAAGTGACAAATCGAATTGCGGATTATGTTTGTGGATGGTGCAGGTATCTTTGCATCAAAACTGCGGAAACTGCTGAAATCATGCTCCTTTGGAGGATCCACGATCAAGATTGGAACCAAGACTTTTTTCAATACTGAGTGGATTGTAAATGTATAATCCAGACTGGATTCCAAGGAAGTTAGATTAGATCAGCTTAAGATATCATCCGCAGCAACGCGAGTTGGCGGATGATGTCTTTTCAGTCTCTTTAACGTCATTGACGCCAATCATTTATACGACAAGTTGGCCAGTCAACGTATCTGATGTCCCATATTCCAAAAGCTATATCCGGCTTGCCCTATTAGTACCATTAGATTGGACGAACCTTCAGCGCACACGCCACGTGATTTGGGCACTTTTTTAGCATGATTAAAAACACTTTCATCCACAAACCCAAATGGACCTCCCCGTGAGTGCCCCATCCCATTTTTTGATCAGTAAGGTAAGTTCTGCCACAGCCAAACAAGTTAAAAATGGAGAGACTAAAAAGCAAAAGGCTTTATTTTTCTTCTGCTTATAATAATTCTGAGCGGCTTATTGGTAAGACTACTTGCTGAATTGGGTGGCTTTATTGAGTTTTTGTGCGTGACTATTCTGATCGGCTAAATGTCGCTCACAGATCGCGTTGGCGAAGTTGCAACATACTTTTGGCAACCTCTCAAAAAAGAGCGCCATGCCGTTGCTCAAATCATTAGAAAGGCTACCCCTGAGATGGATGACAGTCAGGTCTTATTTACAGTCATTGAAACGGCGATGGAAAATTTTTCTGATAGATTTGTTACACCAGTTTTTTTGGTTTCTTGTGGTTAGATAATCTAAATTGCTAGTCTATAAGATTCCTCAATATAGCAGCGAGTATGATTGGCCACAAACCTCCAAATCATCACGATTTTGGCTGGGCATCCGACCAATCTAGCGACCTATTGAACTGGGTAACTGAGCGATTGGTATCACTTTTGATAGCGCTTACAGGATCAGCCTTGCATCATCGTCACAACATAAATAAAGATGCAAAGCTGAACCCCTCAGCCAATGCGGTACGGCCAAAGGTAGCGATGGCCTATGCCCCGGATCATGCTGGGTTGAAAAAGTTATGAGGTTCAAATGCAAAATTTTGCATGGTTTAATAATAGAAGAAATCAGGCGGCAAAATTCCATAACATTGAGCGCACTCTACGTTTGATGTGGTCATCGTGGAAGATCGCTCTTGCAATTGTTGGAACTGTGGCAATCATTGTCACCATCTGCACATTACTAGTCAAATGACAGTAATTTAGGTAGTCTATAATAATGGAGCGGCAAAATGAAAAAGTTTTTAACGGCGTTGGCTTTGGTATTTTTCTATTGCACACAGGCCCTTTCGCAATCTTGTGGTGGAGATTTTACAATTTTTGTAGATGGGCTGAAATCTGAAGCAAGGTTAAAAGGGCACGGCGATTATGTAATCGAAGAATTTTTTGCGGCAACAGGCCACGACCCAAAAGTGATCGCCGCAGATCGAGCTCAAGGTATTTTTCAAATTCCATTTGTGGAATTCTCTGCACGGTTAATTAGCAAACACAGGATATTCCACGGTAATAAAAATGCAAACGATTTTGCATGGATTTTTGATGAAATTGAGCACCAGTTTGGTGTTTCGCGTGGCATTTTGCTGGCATTTTGGGGTTTAGAAACAGATTTTGGCGCTGTACAGGGTACCTTTAATACGCTTAATTCTCTGGTTACGCTAGCGCATGATTGTCGGCGACCTGACCTCTTTCGACCTCAGATTTTCGCAGCTTTGAAACTTTATGAACGCGGCATTTTTGATCCCGTCACAACAGAAGGTGCGTGGGCCGGCGAAATTGGCATGGTACAGATGCTACCTCAAGATATTCTGGTGAGTGGGATTGACGGAGATGGGGATGGTCTTGTCAGTATGAAGACGTCAGCAGCTGATGCTCTGATGTCTGGAGCAAACATGCTTCGTGCGTTAGGGTGGCGAGCCAACGAACCCTGGATGGAAGAAGTCCGTATGCCTACCAACTTTGACTGGTCCATGACTGGTTTTGGAACAAAAAAATCTGGCCAGCAATGGGAAGACTTAGGAGTGCACGGCCGCAATAATCGAATTCAAAGAGCCGATTTAACCTCTTCGATTATTATTCCACAGGGCCGATATGGGCCGGCATTCATGATTTATCCCAATTTTCAAGTCCTGTTTGAGTGGAACAAAAGCTTTATATACGTCGCTACCGCGGCTTATTTCGCAACCTTGCTGGAAGGTGGCGCGCGCTTTACGAATACCACCGCAGAGCCCGGCCTTGACGCTGACGGAATGAAAGCACTTCAAACTAAACTTGTCATCCTTGGATATGACGTGGGTCAAATCGACGGCATCCTAGGCGCCAAAACCCGCATTGCAGTGCAGAACATTCAGCAGAAAATGGGTATGCCAGCCGATGCTTGGCCGACAACCTTTCTTTTAGATCGCCTTTGAATTCGCCAAAAACTAAGAATTGAAGATTTTTTAAATTTTCCGTTAGGAATGTGAAAATTTAAGCAGAATAGTAATAAGTATACGGATACTACGGAAAGACATCGTATTGTCATCATAATTGCCTTGAACAGTTCTAAGCGATCAATGTGATCTCAATTTTAATCTCCACTGTATTGCTTCTTTGCATTGTTCCCTTAGCTCGCTGGGTTACCGAGCCTTTTCCTACTAAATTCTAAAGCTGAAGCATGGTTACTCTTTTTGGTGCCATAAAAGTGATTTCATTCATCACTCTTCACGCTGCAGAGATATTGGCAATCGTAATAAAAGCGTTAATTCCAACTTCGGACACTTAAGTTAAACTTCTTGGGAGCTGGTAATGTTATCCAAACACTGGTCCAATACGTTTTCTGGTACAGGAATATTTTTTAAGAAGTTTTTTCTGCAGTGCTGCAAACCAAAATAAATAATTGAATGATGGTTCAATGTTGTTGTTACTTAAGCAACAAGGCTTTCAGCTTTCTTCAAATCAACCGAGACAAGCTGGCTGACGCCCTGTTCTTGCATTGTCACACCAAAAAGACGATCCATGCGCGCCATCGTGACGGCGTGGTGCGTTATAATTAAAAAACGGGTGTTCGTGCGACGGCACATTTCATCTAGCATATCGCAAAAACGCGTCACGTTGGCATCGTCAAGCGGTGCATCAACCTCGTCAAGGACACAAATTGGAGCAGGATTGGCCAAGAATACACCAAAGATCAAAGCCAATGCAGTTAGCGTTTGCTCTCCACCAGATAAAAGCGATAAGGTGCTGAGTTTTTTTCCAGGAGGCTGACACATAATCTCTAGTCCTGCCTCAAGGGGGTCATCACTTTCAACCATCACTAGATTAGCTTCACCACCGCCAAACAGATGCTTGAACAACATGCTAAAATTACTATTCACTTGCTCGAAGGCTGTCAAAAGCCGCTCGCGGCCTTCGCGATTCAGATTGGCAATTCCACTGCGTAGTGTCTTTACGGCATCTTCAAGATCAGCTTTTTCGTAGGCGAGTTTATCGTGTTCTTGCTCAACTTCTTTCGCGTCTTCTTCAGCACGTAGATTAACAGCACCAAGCGCATCGCGTTGTCTTTTGAGGCGGCTCACTTCAGACTCAACTACTTCTGCATGGGGCATTTTTTCAGCTTCTGCATTGAGGCTTTTCAAAAGCTCTTCTGGAGTCTGGCTAAGTTCTTCTATAATTCGCTCGGCTGCAATTATTTGGTTTTCCAAAGTAGCCTCAGCACGAGCTTGAGAGCCAGCTCTTGCTTCGCGTGCGTCCGAAGCTAATCTTTGAGCATTGCGCTCAAGCTGAATTTTTTCCCGCAACTCAGTTTCTGCGGTAGCTAATGTATCCATGGCTTTAATGCGTCGCGCCTCCGCCTCATCAATCGCAGAGGCCAGGTCTTCTCGTTTTTGTGCAATTTCATCAGGAGCGATGAATGCGTTGGACAAGGCTTCTTCTGTCTCTTCCTTGCGCGACAGCAGCTCCTGACCTCTATGTTCAGCCGTCGCAAGCCGCTGCTTCCAAATCGCACTTTCTTGGGCTACTTCGTTTAATCTCTTAACCCTGACTTCACCTTCCCGGCGCAGTTGTTCAAAAGACGACCTTTTCGTCATCATAGTTATTCGAGAAGCTTCAACAGTAGTTTTAATATTGTCGATCTCGGCGCGAGCAGTGTCTAAATCTTCCAGTTCTGAGACTACCGTCCTAGCCTCTTCGACTTGCAGACGAGCCAGCATTGCCTCTTCCTCGTGGCGCTTGACCGCCAGCCTAAGACTTTCGACCCGGCTCTGCGAAAAATTAAAATCCGCCTCAGCTTTGTTTGTTGCACGGATTGCATCTGTCATTTGATTATCTGTTTCACGACGGGCTTCTCTGGCACTTTTATCGGCCTCTGAAGCTTTCGAAAGACGCTCAGTGGCGAGATCGTGATTATGAAGCGCCGTTTCCATTCCTATCGAGGCCAACGCAAAGTATTCTTCAATTTCTGAAAGTCGGGTTATCTGTTCCAGACGCAAAGCCGCAGCAGAGGGCGAATCTTCAGCTCGTGCTCGATATCCATCCCAGCGCCATAGATCGCCCTCGCGACTAACCAATCGTTGACCTGGTTCTAAAAGAGGTTGGATGCGTGATCCCTCTGCTGCATCAACTAGTCCTATTTGAGCAAGGCGACGGCTCAAAACTTTCGGCGCGGAAACATGCGAAGCTATGCAAACAAGCCCAATGGGAAGCGATTGGTCGGACGCGTAGGCTGGCATGGGAATCCACCCAGAAGCCTTGTCAGATTGATCAATCTTTGACGCACGCAAATCATCTGCTAAAGCTGCGCCAAGAGCCTTTTCAAAGCCTTTTTCAACCTGCAATTGGTCAATGATCTGACGCTCATCCGACTTCTCGCGCTCCACTAGTTTTTTAAGGGCATTGACCTCGGCGTTGAGTGCATTCACTTCGCCCTCAGCTACAGACCTTGCGGCGCGGGCCTCAGCTTCTTCTACCTGTGCAGCCGACCGCACATGCTCTGCCTCACTGAGCACTTTCTCAGATTGAGTAGCAGATTCACGGCTTTTCGCCTCTGTTTTGGCCGCATTTTCCATTTCAACTTTTGCGTTTTCAAGCAAATTACTGGCCTCTTTTAAAGAGTCACCCGCAGTGTCTGCTCCAGCTTCGCTTTTAACTAAAGTGGTCTGACTGTCCGATACAAAACGATGCGCAGACTGGTGCCTTGCAGCCAGACGCGCAACATCTTCGGTCATCTGTGTAAGATCGCTTTCGCGAGCCTGAAGTATCACGGCAGACTCACGAGCTGTGGTTTGCGCCATCACGAGTGTGTCTGAGTGGCCCTCTTGATTTAGTTCGAGCGTTTCTGCCTCCAATTCGAGACTTTTTATAGTTTCGCCAGCATCGCGGTTTAAACCGCTTTCTCGCTCCAGATCCCGCTCTAATTGACCAATTCGGCTGGTTAAGGTTTCAATGCGTTCAAGCGCCTGTTCTTGCTGTTCGTGTAGTGTATCGCGCTGAACTTGTAAGCGTTGTAAAACTGCAGCGGCAATCGCTTCTTCTTCGCGCAGCGCCGGCAGTCCGTCTTCGGCCATTTGACGAACATTGTCAGATTGTAGAGCCTCAGTCTCGGCGCGCGCGGCAGCTTTAGTATTCTCAAGCAGCTCTGCATCAGCCTTTGATCGTGCTACTTCTGCTTCTCTCCATCGCAAGAACAGCAATGTGCCCTCAGCAGTTCGTAGTTCTTCTCCGATAGCGCGATAACGGGCAGCCTGTCGCGCTTGCCGCGCCAATTGGGTCAATTGAGCCGCGAGTTGATCTAAAAAATCATCAACTCGTGAGAGATTTGTTTCTGTACTGTTCAGTTTTAACTCAGCTTCATGGCGACGTTGGTAAAGGCCAGAAATACCAGCCGCCTCTTCCAAAATACGGCGGCGGTTCTTAGGCTTGGCGTTAATTAGCTCTGCAATCTGCCCCTGACGCACAAGAGAGGGCGAATGGGCGCCAGTCGAGGCATCTGCAAACAGCATCTGAACATCGCGTGCACGGACGTCTTTTCCAGACGCTTTGTATGCGCTACCGACATCGCGTGTTATTCTTCGCACGACTTCCAAAACATCGGTTTCGTTGAAGCCTGAAGGGGCAAGACGCTCGGAATTATCCAAAAGCAAACTTACTTCAGCAAAATTTCGAGCGGGCCGCGTGGCTGCACCGGCAAAGATCACATCTTCCATACCACCACCGCGCATCGCTGTTGGCCGGTTTTCACCCATGACCCAGCGCAAGGCTTCAAGCAAATTAGATTTTCCGCAGCCATTGGGACCCACAACGCCAGTCAATCCGTCCGAGATCAGTAATTCGGTCGGGTCCACAAAGCTTTTAAAGCCGGTTAGCCTTAGTTTAGAAAACCGCACAAGTCGCCTGCCTATGATTCCATTGTACTGTAGGATGCCCTCTGCATGAGGATGAGTCAAATAATGAACCCCTCATGTCGTGTATTAGTAAGGCTTTGTACACAATATATTGCAAACTAGAAGCTTTTACTTTTATCGAATAACACAAGCGTATAAACTCTTTTTAAGTTTTTAAAACTAGGACGAAATAGTGCTCTTAATTCAACATGCCGATCCTCATCGCCCTGAACTAACAGCTCTTCTTAAGCAAAGTAATAAAATGATGAAATCGCTTTACGAAGCTCACGAAATTCACTCTTTGTCCATCAAAGATCTTTGCCAAGAGAACGTGCGCTTTCTCGGTGCACAAACCAAAGAGACCTATATCGGATGCGCCGCTCTTGCACTACGCGAGGGGTATGGTGAAATAAAATCCATGTTCGTTGACCCAAGCAATCGTGGCAAAGGTGTAGGAAAAGCGCTTCTGGGTGCACTTGAAGACGAGGCTATCAAACATAAACTGGCATATTTAAAGCTGGAAACAGGCGCGCTTTTGAAAGAAGCGGTAGGCCTTTATGCTTTGTTCGGGTTCCAAGTATGCGGTCCCTTTGGTGAATACAACGACGACGGCGTATCCCTATTCATGAGCAAGACGCTCATTTAAAGCCACAATCAAACACTACCTTTATGACAAAGCACTTAATAAAAAATTTTGTATTTAGGTGATAGTCTGGCGGTCAAAAAAAGGATGAATTTCTAATCGTACGGCTAAAAGGACCCACATCGCTAAATTAAGGTTCAGACCAGGAATAATTTGCATCGACCAAAACTTCAGTCCTTACAGAATTATTTCAGCAGATAAGATCTTTATCATCAAACCTATAGCAAGGGGATAGAGGTCTCAAGCAACTGCAAAAAATCGCATCGCAACAGCTATATTCAATGATGATTATTCAAATCACAACTTGTCCCACGTCGTATTTTACTGCCAAGCGAAAGACTACCAGCAGAACGCGAACTAGCAGGGCGCTTTGCAGCTTCGTGCCCTTCACTCCGCGAAGCAGCCACCTAATTGCAAGAAAAAGGCTTTTGGTATAAAATATCGGCTCAGAAATATTTATCATCAATGTTTTGGGCAATGTGTTTTCAACGAACCCTATCGTGCTTTTGGCGCTATTTGGAGAGACTAGCTGCATATCGTGCCGCAAAACATGCCTCGGAAACAGATCTGGTGTTGATACAGTCTATCTTTAATAAGATGCGAAATGCCCATGACAAACGCAGCCCCCGAGATGACTCCCAACTTAACAAAATTTCACATGTCAATCATAGAAGCCAGCAATAACGACGTGAAACTATACATGATTCGATCCATGTTTAATTTGTTGACTGATGGTGATTTTTATAATCGCAAGCAAATATTCAAACAAAAGGTCTCGCGCAAAAATATTTTAGAGCAACACCGGTCGATCAATTTGGCGTTACAGAACCGTTACCCAGTAGAAGCACTACAATACTATGGAAATACATTTTGAATATGTGAAAATAATGCCAAGCGATGCCCTAATATCACTAAAAAATGATGCCATTTTAAAACAACGCTTTGACTACGCTTAAAGAGATGCGCTAGTAAAAAGCCAAAAGCGCAATACCGCCTCATATTGATAAAGTATCGCATTTTTACCACAAAAATTTCCTAGATGGACGGTATTTGAACACCCAATCGATGAAATGATTATGTTACGACTTATTCAATTTTGAACGCACCCAAATACCAACTCTTTCAAAATAGTCTTCCCATTTTTTTAAAAAAGGTGTTATTTTCGTTGTTCGAAATCGGACCCATCGCACCCAAAGACCCCACAAGACTGCAAAAATAATAATCAGCAATCCAATCTTTGCCCATGGGATAATACGTTCATTTGGTCCCGTTGCCAACCTAAGCGATACTGCATTAGGATAAATTGAGAAAAATTCATTGCGCCAGCCATAGTGACGCATCACAATCCATTTGGTTTTGCCGGACACTGCTTTGCCGATCATATCAGAGGCTTCAGCTTGCAAATTCGACGTATCAAATTTGAAATATGGCGGCCACCCCCAGCCCGTATCCTCATTACGAAAAATCATTGGCTTTTCATTGTTATTAAACGTTTCGACGAAAAACACATCACGGTTCAAAAGTGTGCCGTCTGAACTATTAGTTCCACCAGACCAAAAAAAACTGCTGGAGCCAAAATCAATCCTCTTTTCATAAGTGTTGGTGATGCGCACAATATCGTGTTGTGGCAAGGTATAATGTAAAAACGCCAAGATAAACGTAAGCAGAGTAAGTCTTAAAATCCATTTTAGATATCGCATCCAAGCTCTCACGAAAATTTCCTATATGAGCCGATATAATCTTGCTATTGATAAGTTACATCGGCGGCTTAAATTTTTGTTTCCACTTTTAGCCTAAGGCATTCACCGCCAGTGTCTAGATTGATGCCATAGTTCATTAGTCCATAATATTGGAGTAAGGCCTATATGGATACCCTGTAGTATTCTGCGCCCCATTAGCAGTTATCAAAAGAATACCAGGTTCACGACAGCCACTCGCTCCCTTTGCACCATGCGGCAGGGTCAGCATTAGCTCGATTGATATGACCATGCCAGGCTCTAAACCTGCACCGATTTCCTAGCATAGTTCTAATCTAGCCTCTCATCCGTAGTAATAAAAAAGAGTGGCCAGATCCAAATATACGGTATTACAACGGGCTACTTTTCTTCAAAACGGTATTTACTTTATGGGTCACCTCGCCACAGAATTCCCCTCATTTTAAAATACTTAACCCCAGCTCTTGCGCGCCTATACTGGCTTGCTAAATAGCAAGAATGGAAACATCTATATCTTTCACAAATAATTACATTCAAAAGCCGACTTCTTAAAAATTATACGCCCAATTTGTGTTTATACCGGATTGGCAATAGGCTCAGGTCTCACTTTATTCTTCGTATATAAGGGTGAGTGTGAGTTCATATTCCATGGTATCCCAACTAGTCAATGAAACCTCGGTTTCCCAGACACCGGCCTTTAGAGCATCACGGATTGCGCATTTTCCGACGTCGGCAATGCGCGCGCCCTTTTTTATAGGGGCATGCTCAGCTGTTGGTTATAAATCCATTGCCACTTTAACGCTAAAGATTGGTTTATCACTTTGAGATTGGATAAAAAGCTAGTAGATTTTGCATGCTAAACTATGGTAACATGAGGATGTCCGTATTAAGGGTTTTGACCAGGCCTGACAACCTAGAAAATATCGCACTAATAGTTTTTGACCTGCCAGTAAGTGTAAGTTAAAATTTTCCCTATCACACCGATGCTAGGATACACAGCATCAATGCCAGCAGAGATGGCTAAGCTGTGTTCATGCATGACGACCAACCAAAATGGTCATCCGAGCATACAATATAAAAACAAGCTGTAATAAGCGATAAAATCGCAGGGATGCAATATCTTTATCCTCAAGCTCAATATCAGCCATGACAGACCGCAGATTGGCTTTTTCACCATTTTTAAAACATAGAACAACGCAATCCCGCTTGCTCAACTTTCTACAAAACAAACTGATCCGAATTATAGGAAAATTTACTAAATTTAATGCTCAAGGTTTGGCAGATAAGCACCGCTTTGCTTAACAATAAAATCTACTATGACACCAGAGGCACCCGTAAGGTTCTGATCTTTTGGCGTCAAAAGATACCATTTCCGCATAATCGGGAAATCATTACCCTTTAGCATTTGCAATCGTCCAACCCGCAGTTCCTCTATAACTGTGTGTGCCGAAATGAGAGATATGCCCAAACCAGCAATTACCGCTTGTTTGATCGTCTCATTGGAATCCATCTCAATTGCTTGATAAGGTAGCCCCGGCGCAATACGGTCTAGATACCGAGTAGTCAAAATCCGTGTTCCAGAGCCCACTTCACGTGTGATAATAGGATGCGATAAAATCTCTTCTGGCTTAACATCGTGGCGCCCAGCAAGTTCGTGACCGGGCGGAAGGATAATTAAATGTGGATGATCTCCTAAAACTATTTCATTCGTCGGCGGCAGCCGCGCCGGCCGGCCCATTATCACAATATCTACAGCATTATTCTTTAGCGCCGCAATTATCTGGTCTCGGTTTCCAATATGTAAGATAACATCTATATCTGGATGCGCTCGCTTTATGGATGCCACCAACGCAGGTGCAAAATACTTACCAGTACTCACAACACCAAGCGTGACCGATCCCGCCATACCCCTCCGCAGCGCATCAATTTCACGAATAGCTGCCAAGAGCACTTGATTAGAACGTTGTTGAGCCAATAGTAACGCTTTTCCTTCAGCTGTAAGTTCAAACCCCTCTGCTCCAGCACGATCAAACATTGCACAACAAAAATTTTCTTCAAGTGTTTTAAGTTGCGTATGCACAGCGGGTGGCGTTAAGTTCAGGACATCAGCAGCCTGAGTAATCGATCCTGTCTCTGATACGGCCTGAAGTGCACGTAACTGACGGAATGTCAAACTGTTTAAACGGTTCATTTATCCATCTCTAATCTACAACACATATAATTAGATTAAATTGAAAGTATTTTAAATCTCAATCACTAAAACACGAGAAATTATATATTACCGTTCTTTTTGGTCACATTTACTAACCAAAATGCTACTCGTTGCAAAACCTTCACAACCTACTTTAGTGATGGGGCCGGGAGAAGCGGTCAAACTTTAAACCGTTGAGACTTGACCTAAAATTAAGACCGATTACTTTCTCAAATCAGAATATGTATTTTGGATTATTTTTTGATACGCTTCCTTTAGATTGTTTTCGGAACTTCATCCTTTCCTTCGAGGAATTAGCCATGCAGCAATCAGAACCGGTCTTACCATTTTAAAATATACCCCACGATATATTTTCTCAGCTAAATACATTCGTACAGTCCGCACAGCTTACGGCAAAAGCAGAACTTATTTTAAAGCTTGCCGGCGTCTTTTTTATCCTTGCGACAACCACACAGGTTATCAGAGCATGCGTTTACCTATGATTTATGAGTGGGCTGCGATTGAATCTTTTGACCAAACGAACAAAAGGCAATCAAGAATGTCCGGATCAGGAAGTTTCAACACTTTTTTGCATATTTGACCTATTCAGTGGTGTAAGAGACTAAATAAACACGTTCAACAATTTCGGTGACCAGATTCTCAGATATTGGAACATCTACAATGAAGCACTATCTGTAAAAGCACATTTAATTGCGTAATAAAAAATTCTTACGTTCCTCTAATTAAGGCAGCCATCTAGCAACTTTGGAAAAGGTTATTAAGCGGTATAGACAATCTCGTAAGGGTTAGTAAAACATTGCGCTTAAGAAAAATTGTGCCTGAAAATTCGGATTAGAGAAAGTTACTTTCACAGCCTCGCAGGGCTTAAAGGTCACAATGGACTTATTCTTTGATTTGCACTTGTATGATTCGGTTGTAAAAGCATAACTTCATACCCCAATCATGCAGTCCTTAAAATTATGTTTGTACTGATGATCAATCTAGAATTGATAAAAATTTCATCATGGAAAGACAATCAAATATATTCAAGAGAAGCCACGATAGATATAATTTCGCAGCAAATACATGCCTATGTGCACTATATTAGTCCATAACCC
>CAJWEI010000020.1 GCA_913031285.1 uncultured Alphaproteobacteria bacterium
GCAGCAAATCATTCCAGCTAGGTATGATGAATCCGCAAACAATGAAACATCGATATTTTATGAATATGAGCCCGACGAGCGTGCCATCCTTGCAAATCTTCTGCCGCGCGGTGTCGCGACACAGATTTTCGCGGCTCTTCTTGAAAATGGGGCGTCTGAACAAGGCGCGAGAATGTCTGCTATGGACAATGCGACGCGCAACGCTGGTGACATGATCGACAAATTGACAATAGAATATAATCGCTCTCGTCAGGCTGTGATCACCAACGAGCTTATTGAAATTATTTCGGGCGCAGAAGCGCTTTAAAAAACCGGAGAAAAAACATGGCTAACGCAAAAGGTAAAATAACTCAGGTTATCGGCGCCGTTGTGGACGTGCAGTTTGATGATGAGCTGCCCCAAATTCTCAACGCTTTGACCACGGATAACAATGGTAAATCTCTTGTACTTGAAGTTGCTCAGCATCTCGGTGAAAATACAGTCCGTACAGTTGCGATGGACGCTTCAGAGGGCCTTGTCCGAGGTCAGGCGGTTGTAAACACAGGTGGCCCGATTTCAGTTCCAGTGGGTAATGCTACTTTGGGCCGTATTCTAAACGTTGTGGGTGAGCCTGTTGATGAGCAAGGTCCCATAAATTCAGATGATACACGTTCGATCCACCAACCTGCACCTGAGTTTTCAGAACAATCAACTGAGACCGAAATCTTGGTTACAGGTATAAAGGTAATAGATCTATTGGCTCCCTACACAAAAGGTGGCAAAATTGGCCTATTTGGTGGCGCTGGTGTGGGCAAAACTGTTTTGATCATGGAATTGATCAACAATATTGCCAAAGTGCATTCTGGCGTTTCAGTGTTTGCTGGAGTGGGTGAGCGAACACGTGAAGGCAATGACCTCTATCACGAGATGATTGAATCTGGCGTAATTGTTCCAGACAATTTGTCTGAATCTAAAATTGCGTTAGTTTATGGGCAAATGAACGAGCCTCCAGGTGCGCGCATGCGGATTGCTTTGTCAGGTTTGACGCTCGCAGAACAATTCCGTGATGACACGGGCTCAGACGTTTTGTTCTTCGTCGACAATATTTTCCGCTTCACGCAAGCGGGATCTGAGGTTTCAGCACTTTTGGGTCGTATTCCTTCTGCGGTTGGATATCAGCCAACTCTGGCGACGGATATGGGTACGATGCAGGAACGGATTGCGTCAACAAAATCAGGATCCATTACGTCTGTTCAAGCTGTGTACGTTCCCGCGGATGATTTGACCGATCCGGCGCCTGCTACTTCTTTTGCTCATTTGGATGCAACCACAGTTTTGAGCCGTGCAATTTCAGAGATTGGTATTTATCCGGCTGTTGACCCACTTGATTCTACATCGCGTTTAATGGATCCGTCAGTTGTAGGAGAAGAGCATTATGAGGTGGCCCGTGAAGTGCAGGGAATTTTGCAACGGTATAAGTCTCTCCAAGATATCATAGCAATTCTTGGAATGGACGAGCTGAGCGAAGAGGATAAGCTCACAGTCGCGCGCGCTCGTAAAATCCAGCGCTTTTTGTCACAACCTTTCGATGTTGCCAAAGTATTTACAGGATCTGACGGTGTACAGGTGCCTCTGGATGATACGATTTCATCTTTCAAAGCGGTTGTGGCCGGTGAATATGATCACCTCCCAGAAGGTGCATTTTACATGGTCGGTGGCATCAATGAAGTGATTGCGAAAGCTGAGAAAATGGCGGCAAGCGCCGCTTAAAGGAGCCCTTAATGGCACAGACTATGCAATTTGATCTGGTCAGCCCAGAGCGTCGTTTGGCTTCACTTGAAGTGACCGCCGTACAAATCCCGGGCTCTGAAGGGGACTTAACGGCTATGCCTGGGCACATGCATCTTATCACTACTTTGCGTCCAGGAGTTCTGAAAGTTTCTGGTTCAGGCGGGGATCAAGAGTTTGTAGTCACTGGTGGGTTTGCAGAAGTCGGCGAAGGCCTGACTGTTTTAGCTGAAAATGCGGTTTTGCGGTCCGATATGAAGCAGAGCGATTTTGACAACATGATGCAAGAGGCAAAAAAAAGTTATGACCAAGTCAAAGAAAATGCTGTGAGTGAACCGGCCCTTATTGATGAAGCAAAAAAAATGATGTCTGATATGGTTGCTTTGGGTGATGAGATTGGTCTGAACACTGGTCGGTAAAGTTAAGATTACTTAATAGATATCGTGTTTTAATACAGGTGACTAGTTGTATTTTATGTATATTATTAGCGTAGAAGTCTAGCCAGCGTGCTGCCTTTAACTTGAAGAAATTTCTTCTTCCCATAACATCAAGTGACTGGCACCTTGTGTTAGCATTCCGCAAGGGTGCAAGTTGTATTGCCAAGAAATGTTAGCTTTGTATCTAATTAAGTATTCCTATTAATCAAATTTATTGCAGTTGTAATTACGTTTAAAATGGCATGATTGGTTTTTAAATTAGAATTAGATGGTATGAAAAGGATACTGATGCAATGCTGTTACAATAACGAATATATAAAGAGGAGTTGAATTTACAAAATTAATTAGGAAGCATGAATTAAAAAAAGAGCAGCTTATGAGCTGCTCTTTCTATCTAAATTAAGTTAGTAAACTTAAAACGTGAACCCAACTCCTAGGATCATAGTATCATTTGAGTCTGTAGCAGCATTAAGTGAAACTCCGCCACCCATAGCTACAGAAGCATCGATTTCATATGCATCTTCTTCGTCTGTCGCATAAGAAACTGTCATGTTGCCAGCAGAGTAGGATACGCTTGCATTCCAGTCTTCTTGATTGTCAGCTGAATAAGACAAAGATACGTCACCCATTGAGTAGCCAATACCAAACTCAGTTACAGCATCCGCACCATCTACCATATCAGCGCTTGCGCTCAATGTCGCGCCTGGCATCGCTTCAAACGATGCAGATACTTTATAAGCAGATTTACCATTGTCGTTAGCATCTGTACCAACTACACCAACAGAAATTGCTCCCATTGCGCCAGAAGCACTGTAAGACATTTGAGGCTTACCAGTAGCTGCTTCGGTGTCATACGTTAGACCGATTGAAACGCCGCCTATTGAAGTACTTACACCGATGTCACCATTTTGATCGTCATCATACAGATCGTCAATTGCTTGATTGTCAAATGTTACCGATGTTCCTCCCATCGAAACAGTAACGCCTGGTGTGCCAATGTCACCAGCTTGCGAGTCAAGTTCTTTGTCTGCGTAGTCAGCAATTTTACCGCCACCAATATCGTCACCCACTGACAAAGTCATTCCGCCATCTGTGGTAACAGATGCGCTAATTCCGATATCCATACCGGACCATACTTCACTGGTGGTATTGTTGCTCAGAACGCCTGCGCCAGCGCGACCAGATAGGCTAACTTCAGCTGCTGCAAGACTTGCAGTCATTGCTAGAGCTGTAGTTGCGAGAAGAACATGTTTAGTCGGTTTTAAGACATTTTTTGTGACATTTTGACGCTAATGAACAATTAAAAGTCGTTTATTGGTTATTTTGGAAAAGTAAAAAGTATATTTTTTATATATAAAGTATTTTATTTTACTAACAAGTATAAAATATAGACTCTTAAGGTTATATTTTAAATACTAAGGAGTATAATTTATGTATGCACATACTAAACCTATCGAATTTACAGCCCAAATTACTAAGAATTTTTCGTTTGATCACTTTTTTCAAAACCTCTATTTGCCATACATCAAGTCTTACAAAAAGACCTTTAGCCATGACAAATATACCTATTATAAAAACTTGTCGCCGTACTTTGGGAGTACTATGATCCATGAGGTAAAGGCATTTGAGGTTGATGTCTGGATTGGACTGCAAGTAGAAGCAGGTTATGCTAATTCTACGATAATTAAACATTTAGTACTCTTAAAACGCATGTTGCGTGTTGCAGTTCGTTGGGAATTAATTCCAAATGACAATGCAGTCAACAATCACCGTAAAATTTCCTTGGGTGATCTACGACAAAGGTTTCTGACTCCCCAAGAAGTTTCTGCGCTCATAAGTTGTTGTTATAAGAGCAAGCACCCGTTTTTGGGTTTTGTCGTTGAACTCTTAATCCTAACTGGCGCGCGCTGCGGTGAAATTCGTCTTGCCAAGTGGTGTCATATCGATATGCAAGAGAGCGCTTTAGTCGTTCCAATCAGTAAATCGGGCAAAAGGCGGGTTATTTATCTAAGCGAAAAGGCCAAAGAAATTATAATTGCCATTCGCAATAAGTCAGAGAATTTGGGTTTTCCGATGATGCGCAACTCTTATTTGATAAAAAACCCAAAGACTGGAAAACCATATAATGATTTCCAGGTTTCTTTTGCCAAAGCGCGATCTGAAATTGGGATCGAGGATGTACGCATCCACGATTTACGCCATACCTATGCAAGTATTCTAATTCAAAACGGCGTAACACTTTATGAGGTTCAAAAACTTTTAGGACATTCTAGCCCAAACATGACACAGCGATATGCCCATCTCAATCCCAACAACCTTAGGCAAATTGTCAATAATCTGCCAGGATTGTTCTAAAGGCTTTAAAAATTCTATGCTTATCTGATTGCCATCATTGCAAGTCTGATCATAACACGTTCTACTAAAGCAATTCCAGGTGCATTCTGACCAGCTGATCTCAGATTTAAATCGGCATCGGTCAACATCTCAAGCGCTAATTTTGACTTAGCCACACCCCAACTAGCGGCTTGCCTCTGTAACCGATCGCGACGCAGTCCATAGACTGGAGGGCGTAGTGCACCGATACCAGCAGGATCTGACGCAATGACAAACAAAGATTTAAAATGGCGTGTAGCACTTATGCATAGAGAAACAGGCTGTGTTCCTTGCGAGATAAGCCGTTCTATAATCGGAGAAATCTCGTCAGATCGACCCTCTGCAACACAATTTAGAACATCGTCCAAACCCGCCTCATTAGACAGTGGTGCACAGGCTTCTATGTCCTCGATCGTTACAGGGGTTGCATCGCTCAGCTTATAGAGCGCAAGTTTTTCTAAAGTTTTCTGAAAATCACCCGGCTCTATTGTTCGCGACAAGGCTGTTAGGGCTTCGAGAGCGTGTGAACCCAAGGATTTAAAGCCCGCCTTGTCCAACCGAGCTTGAACTTCCTGTTGCGTGGGAGGATTCACATAAATTGCGGCGGCATATGCGTTAGCATGGACTTCAAAGAGTTTTCTGAGCCCTGATGTCGCTCTAAGTTGTCCCGCGGTAATCACAATTTGGGCATCGCCTGTATTCCAATCCTCAACCGCGGCAGATATAATCTTTATTAAAGTGTCAGAGGCGTCCTCTAAAAGGGTGACTCTTGGGCCAGGGAAAAAGCTCTGCGACTTGATCGCATCACTAAAAAGAGCAGGGTCTTTCCGAAGCTCTGACGAAGAAATCCGACTTAGTCGCATTTCTTTTTCTCCATTTGGTCCAATTAGGGACTTTACCAAAGCCTGCCGTTTAAGAGCGACGCGCATGGCGTCTAAGCCATATATTAAGACACCCAGCCGGTCAGCTTCTGGTGCTTCAAAATATGTGCTGGCTCTATTGGCTGGAAGTTTCAAAATCACCCCTGTCAGCTGCGAAAAACAATTCATAAATAATTTTATCAGCTAGCATTGTCATTAACCGCTGAGTTGCATCACGGCTTGAGGCGTCACTGGCAACGGACGTGGCTAGAGTCGAATATCCAGTAAAACCCTGAACGCGGCCACTGATAACAGTTTTGTCATCACGGCTCCGGCTTAAATCATAAGTGGCAAAGCCTTCCAACAGTGCCCTATGTGCTCGTCCATTTTCACCAATGGCCGCCCGCGACGATGTTTCCGAAATATCAAAAGATAATTTATATTCTCCGTCGTCAGCGTCTTTCAGGCGTTTGTTCAGTTGATGATATAAAACATAGCCTGCCCTGTCTGACGGAGCTTCAATTGAGACGTTTGCCTCCAAGTGGTTGGCCGAACCCGAGCGCCCATAAATGGGTTGATACCCACACGATGCTGAGACAAGGCAAAATCCCACCAAAAAAAAATGCCTAGACAACCACATTTACAATTCGCCCAGGAACCACAATAACTTTTTTCGGGTCTACCCCGTCAAGTGCCCTAATTACCGCCTCTTCCATCAGAGCAAGTTTTTCAATTTCAGATTTATCCAGATCTTTAGAAATAATAATTTCAGAACGGCGTTTTCCGTTAACTTGAACGGGTAGAGTTACCGTTGCTTCAACCAACATAGTTTCGTCGAATTCTGGCCAAGCAGCGTGTGCAATCAATCCAGTGCCACCCTGACGTTGCCAGATATCTTCCGCCAGATGTGGGGTCATTGGCGACATCAACTGGGCAAGTGTGACTATGGCTTCTTTCTGCGCCGTCGCACTAGCCATAGATTTAGACAGAGTATTAGTGAAAGAATAAATCTTTGCGATAGCAGCGTTAAACCCAAAGCTCTCAATGCCTAGTGTTACATCACGGATTGTCTTATGCATTTCTTGCAAGAGGCTTTTATCGCCGTTAGTGCGCTTGTCAGAGGTCATCTGAGCTACTCGGTCAGATATCGACCATACCCTGCCAAGAAACTTGTAGGCCGCCTCTGCGCCGCTCGCAGTCCATTCTACATCTCTTTCTGGAGGGCTATCTGAAAGGACAAACCAACGTGCTGTATCCGCTCCATACTGCTCAATGATGCGTTCAGGGTCTACAACATTATTCTTTGATTTTGACATCTTGGATGATGGAATAATCTCGACTTGGCGCCCGTCTGCAATTAAATAGGCTTTGTTGTCCCGAAATTCGATTTCTTCGGGATAGTGGTAGAGTGGTCGTCCGTCATCCTTATTTGTTTTAAAGATGGCATGAGTAACCATTCCTTGCGTAAAGAGTGCATTAAAAGGCTCCTGGGCATTTTTCTGGTTTGCATGCCCTGTTAACTGCATGGCACGACAGAAAAAACGTGAATACAAAAGATGCAAGATAGCATGTTCGACGCCGCCGATATATTGATCAACATTCATCCAGTAATTCAGGTCTTTCTGCTGGGTGGGAGTCGCTGCATTTGGCGAAGTAAAACGGGTAAAATACCAGGAACTGTCAACGAATGTATCCATTGTATCAGTTTCACGCTGGGCTGGTGCTCCACACGATGGACAGTCGCAATCGCGCCAAGTAAGATGACGGTCCAGCGGGTTTCCTGGTTTGTCAAAAGTCACATCATCCGGCAAACAGATGGGCAGGTTCTCTTTTTTTTCTGGCACTACCCCACAAGTTTTACAGTGAACCACCGGGATGGGGCACCCCCAATAACGTTGGCGACTTAGGCCCCAGTCGCGCAGTCGGTAATTGGTGACGCCTTTGCCCCAGCCGTGGCTTTCAGCATGAGTGATCGTCGCATCAATAGCCTCTTGGCCCGTCGCAATATCCAGACCTGCAAAGTGTTTTATCCATCGCACCCTTTCGCTTTTGGGCGGGACAAATGCCTTTGCTTCCACTGGCGTTTCATCATTAAGCGCAAAGAAAGTATCTATGACCTTGAGATTATATTTGCGTGAAAAATCCAAGTCACGCTGATCATGCGCAGGGCAGGCAAAGACAGCGCCAGTCCCATAATCCATCAAAATAAAGTTTGCCACCCATACTGGCAATTCCCAATCTGGATTAAGAGGATGGCGCACTCTTATGCCAGTATCGATGCCTTTTTTATCAGCCTTTTCCATATCGGCTTCAGAGGTACTCATCTGGCGGCATTCTTTATTAAATGCTGCAATATCACTGTTTTCAGTCTCGAGATGGCGTGCCAGTGGATGATCTGCGGAAATGCCTACAAACGAAGCTCCCATAAGGGTATCTGGGCGCGTCGTATAAACATCTATCGCACTAAAACCGTCTGGCGCTGCTATGGTATCAAAGCTGAATTCAAGACCACGGGATTTCCCAATCCAATTTGCCTGCATCAGTTTTACTTTGGCAGGCCAATTATCCAGTCCATCAATGGCGTCAAGCAAATCGCCCGCAAAATCTGAAATCTTGAAGAACCATTGCGTTAATTCGCGGCGTTCAACGAAGGCTCCTGAGCGCCATCCACGACCATTCTCGACTTGCTCGTTGGCCAAAACAGTCATGTCGACCGGATCCCAATTCACGACCGCATTTTTGCGATACACTAGGTCTGACTTTAGAAAGTCCAGAAATAACGCTTGCTGTTGCCCGTAATATTCTGGGTCGCAAGTCGCAAACTCACGCGACCAGTCGATCGAAAGGCCAAGCGGCTTCATCTGTTGGCGCATCTGGTCTATATTGTCATATGTCCAGTCTTTTGGATGGCCTCCTATGGCCATTGCGGCATTTTCAGCTGGCATCCCAAAAGCGTCCCAGCCCATGGGATGCAAGACATTATGCCCCGTACTCATCTTATAGCGCGCAATAACATCGCCCATTGTATAATTGCGCACATGACCGATATGCAATTTCCCTGATGGATAAGGAAACATTTCAAGCACATAATACTTAGGCCGACTCTCATCTCGTACTGCCTTAAATACCCCAGACTTGTCCCAAGCTTTTTGCCATTTTGGCTCAATCTCAGCAGCTAAATAGCGTGACATGAGTCTTCCTTTGCGAAACTATTGCTGTTTCCCTGATAAGGCTTTGCGTACAAAGGGTCCAGAGAGATAACTATCATTTAGGTTGTTCAAACAAATTTATACAAATTAGGACTGATTACTAATTCTTGTCTCACTTGTTATACGCAAATATGGAGAAAATTTTTTGAAATAAAGTTCTTGAAAAACTACTGAATATCCCTCGTAGTTTAAATTCAGGAAGGCTGCATGAAGATTTACTAGAATCAAAGTAAGACCGATAAATGTAATAGAATTTTATATCCACCGCTGATCACAGACCACCTAAAAATAGAAACAATTGAAACATTAAGTAAATTCACAATTAGAAAAATTCATAATCAAAGCCATACTATTAAGAAATTCAGGTTAAAAAATACGATTTAAACAGGAGAACTGTGGCAATGCTGCATCATTTTTAGTTGGCAAACAATAAACATCTCTCCATCTCTTGCAAAAGCACGGAGAAAAGGGCGATGACTCACTCATACCTGTGTAGGATTCACTTTCACGGGAATGGAATAACAAACCGAGGAAAAAAATATGAAACATGTTCTTCTCGCGACTACAGCTCTAGCAATGACAGCAAGTCTCGCAGCAGCTGAAGTTAGCCTTTCGGGTCGTGCAGGCGCAGGCGTACTAAGCAAAGACGATTCAAGCGAAGTATGGTCTGGAATCGACATTGCAATCGGAGCTTCTGTTACAACCGATTCTGGAATGACTTTATCTGTCAGTGATGATATCGGCGGCGGTCAGCTAGCTGATTATGCCGACAAGGAATTGGACGATCAATCTGGTGACATTGGTACGCCAGGCGTTACAATTTCGATGAGCGGCACATCGGTCACTTTTGATAACCAGGGCGTTGATGATCTCTATGATGACGATCAGACCGGAGATATCGGTGTGAGCACATCGTTTGGCGGCGTATCAATCGGTCTAACATACGATACCGATGCAGCTGCAAATAAGCCACAATTGTCGTACAGCGCTTCTGGCGCAATTGGGGCAATATCTGTAGGCGTGATTGGTACAGACGCGGATGATAATGGCAAGTCAGCTTACGAAATTTCTGCTTCTTATGGGCTCATGCCTGGCGCTACTCTAAGTGTAAGCTCAGATAATGTAGATGGTTCTGATGCCGTAAACGAGGTCGGTATTAGTTACACGATGGGAGACGTAAGCTTTTCCTATTCGACAGACAGCGCCGAAGACTGGGATGCAGGCGTTAGCTACTCAACTGGCAACATGAGCGTTTCATATACAAATGACGAAAATGATGAATATGAAATAGATGCATCTGTAGACATGGGGGGTGGCGTTACTATGAATGCTGCAACTGATCATACAGAAACATTCATTGTTGGTGTAGGTTTTACATTCTAATCTAAATTTTTTTTGGGTGAAGGAGCGGTCGTTTGACCGCTCTTTTTTTTTGCACTTGCATTTTACTCTGGGTTGTTATGTGTAGAAGAAGTACTGAGGAAAAAATATGTTGCTGGGTAAAATTGAAAAACGTTTGGCCGAAGCTGAGTTTGAACATGGTAGAGAAGCTGGTAGCACTCTTCTGATTGCCGTTTCCAAAGTGCAACCAAATGAACGAGTCAAAGGTGTTTTAGAGCAAGGACACAGATGCTTTGGCGAGAACCGTGTTCAAGAGGCAGCTTCTAAGTGGCCGGAATTTCGGCAACAATTTGCAGATATTGATTTACATCTTATCGGTCCACTTCAGTCCAATAAGGTGCGCCAAGCTATGGAGCTTTTTGATTCGATTCATTCGTTAGATCGCCCTAAGCTTGCCCAAACGCTGGCGCGGATTGCACAGGAGCTTGGTAAATGCCCAGATATTTTCATTCAGGTCAACACAGGAAAAGAGTTACAAAAAGCTGGGCTTATGCCCGAGGACACCGATAACTTTGTCGCTGATTGCATAAAATTAGACTTGCCAATAAAGGGTTTGATGTGCATTCCGCCTTTTCACGAGCCAGCAATGCCACATTTTAAAAATCTTTCAAATATGGCCAAAAGAAACGGTCTTTTGGGCCTTTCGATGGGTATGTCTAGTGATTTTGAAGATGCTATCCGGTATGGCGCAACACATGTTCGGGTTGGATCGGCTATTTTTGGCGACCGTGTTTATGAGGCAAAACAATAAGTTTTGTCCCGAATGTGATATTTTTTGCGACTTCCAAAAGATGATTAGGATGAAATGCGACACAGCCTTCTGTTGGGTGGCCAGGTTTACGCCATTGATGAATGAAAATTGCGCTGCCACGCCCTTTTACGGCATAGGGCCAGTTCCAGTTTGTTAATAGAACAAGATCATACATTGGATCTGGCCGCCAGAGTTTCTCATGTCCAAAATTGGATGGCGCGCAGATCATCATATTGTAATTGGGATCTGTCAAATCGTCGGACCACAGATCACAAAGCTTTAGAGGTATGGCCCAATCCGTTGGCTTTTTGATTCTGTCACGTCGATACAGCAATCCCACAATTTCATGTACTCCCTCAGGGGTTGCTCCGTCTCCCTCTTTCTTTCGCGATGTAGTACCGTTTCGCCCAATACTACAGGGATAATGACGCTGTCCAAAGCGCGCACCTTTTGGGGTGATATATATATGTCCCGTTTGGTTCCTCACAAAAGGTGGCCGGACTTTTTTGATTTGGTTACCATATATGCCTCGTTATGTTTGTTTCGGTCAGAAATGAGTGCGACTCGTTTAGAAACAGTAATATCGTTAGCCTCCATCATTAGAATTTTGGCAGGATTATTTGTCATCAATTGGATGTTACTTATGCCAAGTTCCTTAAGGATCGAAGAGGCAAGCCGGAAGTCGCGCTCATCGTCCTCAAATCCAAGCCTATGGTTGGCTTCAACTGTATCAAAACCTTCATTTTGGAGCGAGTAGGCGCGCATCTTATTTGCAAGTCCAATGCCGCGGCCCTCTTGATTGAGATACAGTAGGATACCAGACCCAGACTGGCCCATTTGCATCAGCGCGGATTGCAATTGGATGCCACAATCACATTTTAAACTACCCAGCACATCGCCCGTAAAACAGGCTGAATGAATTCTGACCAAAATAGGCTCGGAACGAGAAGGCTTTCCAATTTCCATGGCATAATGTTCTTCGGCTCCGTTCTTTGGACGGAAAACATGTAATCTCCCCATTTCTGCCGCCGCAATGGGAAGTTTGGCGGAAACAATATCTGTCAACACGACCTTTTCTGAAAGTAAAGGTGCGGTTTCTTCTATATCGAGTAGTGTCAATTTATTGTTTTGGATTAGTGTTTTGGCATCTTTAACGTATGCGACAATGGCGGCGGGCAGCAACTGCGCAGATTTCAATAGGCTTAGTGCCAAGCGTTCAATTTCGACTTCGCCCCCGCGCTCACATTGAAACGGGCCTTTAAGAGGGTTTTTAAGATCATCGGATGGGTTTGAAACAGATTTGATCCAAGAAAGTCCCACATCACTCGGTAAGTTGAGCCGGACCAGATCTTTATCATAAGCTCCAATTTTGAGGGTCAAAGCACGCTTCGCTGTTAGTACTAAAAGAATATCACATGTTATGCTGCGCAAATCGCTTAATTTTTGATCTATTAAAGTTTCTGCTGGTATCAATAGGGCATCCTGCTTTGCTCTAAGAACAACGGGTACACCCATCCGTAAATCGGTGCGTGCGCGTGAAATTTGTTCTCTTATGTCAGGACCAAGTAGCACTATTAGTTTTCCACATTATCGAATTGTCCGGTATTCTTGTGGGCCAAACCTGCAGAGGGGTCAATATTTCATTTCCACTGGAGTTTGTTACAAAACGGGTGCTAATCCGCACGTCTGTGTGAGATTTTAGGACTAATACTTGCAATATAATACAAAAATTTACATGTCTTATTAAAGTAAATCAGGAAAATATCATGGTGCAAATAAAAAACATACTGCTTGTCGGTGACGAAGAAGATCTTCGCGGTGCAGTTTCTGAGCAGTTGCTGATTACAGAAGAATTTCATGTTGTTGAGGCCAGCTCTGGAAAAGAGGCCCTTGAGCTTGTTCTGGAAGAACCTTTTGATATCATTATTTTGGAGGTTGGTCTGCCAGATGTAGATGGATGTGAACTTTGCAAATTGATACGCAAACAAGGTGTGAAATGCCCAATTGTTACTTTAATTGGAGGCGACGCCAATTCTGATACTATTTCAGATCTTTATTTTGGCGCAAATGACTATGTGAAAAAACCCTTCAAGTTCTCGGTTTTACTCTCGGTTATACGCTCTCAGTTAAGACAGTTTCAACAATTAGAGGACGCGACGTTAACACTTGGACCATACACTTTTATACCAGCGGCTAAAATGCTGATTGATAGTCAAGAACAAAAAATTAGGCTAACTGAAAAAGAAACCAATATCCTGAAATTTTTACTGCGCTTACACAATACCGTGGTGCCGCGCGAGGTTTTGTTGCGCGAGGTATGGGGTTATAATGCAGGTGTTACAACTCATACTCTAGAAACCCACATATATCGCCTTAGGCAGAAAATCGAAACAGATCCCGCAAAAGTATCTTTGCTGGTCACCGAGGATGGTGGGTATAAAGTCGTTGCTTAAATGGGAATATAACTAAAGGCTGATTAAAATTTAAATATTCCTCATTAATTGACAACGGTTGTTTTCCTTTCTGATTACATTTAATTTTATTCTAGCGGCTAATGAAAATTGCTTGCCACAACGTTCAAACTATTTGTGGGCTCTTTAGAAATGTCCTTGATATATTTTTTGTTATGGAAAGTACTTAAACCAAATATTCTACCCCTGCCATGAGTGGACATTCTATTATTAAGTGTCTTACGCTAGATCCTCGCCGAAACCCATTATTGCTTAGGGAATGAATTTTGCAACTCTTTAAAGACAGACAACTTTAAGAGATACAGCAGGTCAATGTATCCCTTAAACGCTCTAGCTCGCCGATGGTGTGGTCTAACTCATCTTCAAATATTTGATAACCAACTTTAATCCTCAGTCGTTGGCGTGCGATCCTATTGCAGCTAAAATAAAAATATTTAATTTGGGTATGCTAAAATCAACGGTCTTTGCCAATTTGATGGATACAAGCGTTTTATATCTAAGGTTGCATCCAACTTTTGTCCCTTTGTTCAAGTGGCACTTAATTAGCCCTGAATTTATTTTATTGAGTTGCAGAGATCGCGACGAAGGTGCGTTACCATTGATAGCCGACCCAAATTTCCTTCATAAGGACCTCAATAATTATTTTAGCCATAAAGTACTTGAGCTTTTTATCAAATAATCTGTGATTAGAATGAAAGGGACTATTGGTGAATACAATTTTGCAGCACGTAGACAGTAGTGCGTCTGATGCGTTACATACATCTTAGTAGATGTCTGAGCTGTTTGCCTTTTTCATAAGGGGATTAGAAACTAGCTTTCGCGTTCACATCGGAGATATTTCTTATAATATTCAAAAATGCTATAAGCTTCTGGGCGAATATGCTAATGCGAAAAAATCTTAGCATAAGGAAGTAAAAATTGTCTTTTACTATTGCGACTTGGAATATAAACTCAGTCAGACTACGCGCGCCCTTGGTGGCAAAGCTTCTTCAAGATGAGGCACCAGATGTTTTATGTTTACAAGAGTGTAAATCCCCCGTTGATAAAATTCCTCTAAGCGACTTTGCAGCTTGCGGGTATGAAAATATGGTCGCCCGAGGTGAAAAGGGTTATAATGGCGTCGCTATTTTATCGCGACTCCCGTTGCAAGAGGCATGCTCAGAAGATTTTGCAGCACTAGGTCATGCCAGACATATAGCCGCCAGATTGGAAAATGACGTCGTCATTCATAATTTTTATATTCCTGCCGGTGGCGATGTTGCAGATCGTAGCGTGAACAAGAAATTTGGGCAGAAAATGGATTATCTCAACGATATGCAAGCCTATTTCCATAAGGAAACTCCGCAAAAATCGATTTTAGTTGGAGATCTCAATATCGCTCCAAGAGAGGACGATGTATGGGATCACAAGAAACTGATAAAAGTTGTCAGCCATACTCCTGTGGAAGTCGACGCTTTGGCCAAAGTTCAAGAAGCCGGTAATTGGGTTGATATCATACGCCAAGATGTGACAGAGGGTAAATTATATTCCTGGTGGTCCTATCGTGCAAAGGACTGGGATGACGCCAATAAAGGCCGCAGATTGGATCATATTTGGGCAACTAGAGACATTGCAGCTACTGGCCACGGTTCGCGTGTTCTCCGCGATGCGCGTGGTTGGGATAAGCCGAGTGACCACGCACCAGTTTTTGCAACTTTTGACCTTTGATTCTTCTCAAATAAACACCATATAAAGAAATGAGTTGTAATTGATAGGGTCATAATATGTTGGAATTGGGTCAAACGGACGCCCAGACACAAGATCAGCTGATTTTGGATGTTGGCGAAGCAAGTTTCATGGTGGAGGTCATCGAAGCAAGTAATTCGATACCAGTCATCGTCGATTTTTGGGCGCCATGGTGTGGTCCATGCAAAACCTTAGGCCCGCAACTGGAAGCAGCCGTGACTGGGCTTAAGGGCGCGGTAAAAATGGCCAAAGTAAATATCGATGAAAACCAAGGGCTTGCGGGTCAGATGCGCATCCAATCAATTCCCTCTGTTTATGCATTTTGGAAAGGTCAGCCGATTGATGCCTTTCAAGGCGCTGTACCCGCGTCTGAAGTTGCTGAATTTGTTCAAAGGGTTGTAAAAGCTTCTGGTGGTGAGGTTGACGGTGGAGTCGAAGATGCAGTCGCGGCTGCTGAGGAATTTCTGGCGGATGGTGCAGCTGATGATGCAGCTCAGACATTCGCAGCGATTCTTGAAGAAAACCCAGATCACGCTAATGCATATAGCGGACTGGTGCGATCCCATATTGCACTAGAGGATCTCGAGCAAGCTGAGGCAGTGCTAAATGGCGCACCAGCGGCAATTGCACAGACCCCAGAACTGGAAAGTGCTTACGCGCAGCTTCAGCTGGCCAAACAAGCTGAGGATGCAGGTCCCTTGGAGGATTTACGCAGGAAGCTAGACGCTTCCCCCGATGATTACCAGACTAGACTAGATTTTGCTCAGGCACTTTATGGTAATGGCAATGCACAAGAAGCAGTCGATGAATTGCTTGAAATTTTTCGCCGAGACAAAGAGTGGAATGATGGCGCTGCCAAAGCCCAACTATTCACTATTTTTGAAGCTTTAAAACCAAATGATCCGGTTGTACTAAACGGGCGTCGTAGATTGAGCTCTTTGATATTTGCTTGAAGCCATCATAATGATAAGTAAAGTGTATGAAATCAGATATTGATCTTCCGAAAACCATTCCAGTATTCCCGCTGCCAGGCGCATTGTTGCTGCCACGGTCTCGATTGCCTTTGCATATTTTTGAACCTCGCTATCTGGCGATGATAGAAGATGTACTTAAAACACCTGATAGGTTGATAGGCATGATCCAGACAAGTGAGCAAAACGGAGAAGAGCGCATGCAGTCGATTGGCTGTGCAGGCCGGCTAACGCAATTTTCTGAGACAGAAGACGGCCGGTACATGCTGACGTTGACCGGGATAAGCCGATATCGTGTCCGAAACGAAGTGATCGGTTTTACGCCCTATCGGCGCTTTGAAGTAAATTGGAGTGGGTTTGAACAGGATAAATCTGCTTGCGAAAAGGATCCTAATTTTGATCGCAAGAATTTTTTTGATCTTTTGTCTCGTTATTTTCAATCACGTGGTCTGTCCACGGATTGGGATACGCTCAAAGATGCAGATGACGAGCTGCTGATAAATTCTCTATCTATGTTGTTAGACTTTGAGACTGAAGATAAACAGGCCTTGCTTGAGGCTCCATCGCTAGTTACGCGGCGGGAAACGATCATAACTTTGATCGAATACAGCATGCGGGGTGGGGATAGTGAAGATATTTTGCAATGACACAGTCTGAAAATGGATTTGACCGTAAGATGTTAGAGGCGCTTATTTGTCCGCAAACGCACGCCACTTTGCAGTTTGACCAAGAGAAACAAGAACTTGTCAGTGTCAAGGCCGGGATAGCCTATCCAATAAGGGGTGGAATACCCGTGATGCTTGTAGGTGAAGCGCGTCAAATTTCGGATGACGAATTTTTATCGCATTAAATCAGGTAGATTACCTCGCACACCTGCAGCTTCCCGCATAAATGTTCTTTTGGTGCTGGGAAGCAGGTTCAAGACACCCATGCCGATTGTGCGGAAGCTTCGTAATAAAGAATTATCATTGGAAAATAGTCTGTTAAAAGCATCCATTGTTAGCGCGAGTGCAGTCGCGTCAAAGCGACGCCATTCCTGATAGCGAGCTAATACGGCTTGAGACCCAAAATCTTCACCACGGTTTTTTGCCTCTAGGCAAAGTTGCGCAAGTGCTGCGATATCGCGCATCCCAGAGTTCAGGCCCTGACCGGCAATCGGGTGCATTCCATGTGCGGCATCGCCAATCACGGCGACACGTTCGGCGATAAAGCTTTTGGCAATGCTCATATCTAAAGGATAAAAAAACCGTTTACCGACTAGCTTGATCTCTCCCAAAAAACTACCAAAGCGGGGCCGTAACACATCCAAATATCCGTCATTGTCCATAGCCATAATAGTGTGAGCATTTTCGATCGTTTCGGTCCAAACGATTGAACAGCGATTATCCTTAAGCGGTAGAATTGCAAGTGGGCCGGGCGGCATAAAATGTTGATAGGCAAACCCATTGTGGGATCGTTCATGTTCTAATGCGCATACCAGCGCAGACTGAGCATATTTCCATCCAGTGTAAGTCACACCCGCTCTTTGTGCAAAGGCGCTGCTGCGCCCATCTGCGCAGATTACAAGCTTGGCATGGATCTCACTGCCATCATCTAAGCAAAGAATAGAAGACGCCATTTGGGCAGTTTGATCTTCTACGCGCTGGCCACGTAGATAAGTAATATTTACGTTGTCTATTAAGCGGCTTTGGAGCACTGCTCTAAGATGTCTGTCCTCAATCATATGCCCCATTGGACCTTCGTCTAAGCCATATTTGTCAAAATGCAAAAAGAATGGCGAAGGCTGTTCTCCAACTGCTCCGTCAGTCACTTTTATATCAAGTATCGGTTGTGTTTCTGTCTCAATATCTTCCCATAAACCAAGAGCTTTTAGCATGCGCCCAGATGCCATCGCCATAGCGTATGATCTTCCGTCAAAATCAGGATTTTTCTGCATATTGGCAGCAATTGCATCTATAATACACACTGAAAACCCATATTTAGCAGCTGCTAACGCCATTAACGATCCAGTTAATCCACCGCCAATAATTGCAATATCTGTTGTACTTTTCATAATGTTTAATATGCTATCTTTAGCTCAATTGTCCATGTGCGCAGATGCCGCGAAGCGTGCAAAATTTTAAATGAGGCTCAGCCAATGCAGAATATTCTTGAAATGACAGCTGCAGATCTAGGTCGATTAATCGCTAAGGGTCGGCTTGACCCTGTCGAGATTACACAGGCTTATCTTGATGCCGCGCAAAACCATTCTGAAATTGGGCGCGTATATACCATGCTGACCACTGATCGGGCCTTGTCAGAGGCTGTTGCTTCATCACTTAGAGCTAAATCATGTCAGCGACTTTCTCCATTGGACGGTGTCCCGATCAGTTGGAAGGATCTTTTTGATACCTCCGGCCTCAAGACAGAGGCAGGTAGCGACTTGCTGTCTGGGCGGCTTCCTAAAACGGATGCGAAATGTTTGAAAAATGCGACAGCTCTCGGTTTGGTTTGCTTGGGTAAAACCCATATGTCAGAATTGGCATTTTCAGGCTTAGGGCTCAATCCTGTTACTAAAACACCGCCTTGTGTAAACGATCCGGAGGCAGTTCCTGGGGGGTCTTCATCTGGGGCGGCGGCGTCGGTTGCCTTTGGTTTGGCTGCAGGAGCGATTGGGTCTGATACGGGCGGGTCCGTTCGTATTCCAGCAGCGTGGAATGATTTGGTTGGCTTGAAGACAACATCGGGAAAGATTTCACTCCAAGGTGTGGTTCCTCTTTGTCAGAAATTTGATACGGTTGGCCCTCTATCTAAAACAGTGGAGGATTCTGCACTTTTGTTTTCTGCATTGTGTGGTGAACTGCCCATTGATCTAAAAGAGTCATCTTTAAAGGGTGCGCGGCTGGCAATTCTGCGTGCAAAGGGCATCAACGAAGTGCGCGAAAAGCCTGCCAACGCTTTTGATCAATCGATCAAAGCCCTCAAAATGGCGGGTGCGCATGTTGACGAGATCACACTTGAATGTGTCTCTGAAGCACTGGGCTTAACAGGTGTTTTATTTAATTCAGAGGCTTATGGAACTTGGAAGGAACTGATTGAAAAGAATCCAAATGTTATTTTCGATAAAATATTGGCTCGCTTTCGTGAAGGTGCTAATTTTCAAGCCTCGGATTATTTGGCTGCATGGCAGAGTTTGGAAAATCTGCGGCAAACGTATTATTCCGCAACGCAAGGGTATGATGCCATCTTGTGTCCAACATCACCAATCATGCCGCCAAATGCAGTACGACTAATGAATGACGAAGACTATTATGTGGCTGAAAACTTGATGTCCTTACGCAACACTCGGATTGGAAACTTGTTGGGCCTATGTGCTATAACACTGCCGACAGGGGTGCCAAGTTGTGGTTTGATGATGCTGGCTGGACCCCATCAGGAGAAGCGGCTTCTGCGGACTGCCGTGGCAGCAGAGCGTGCATTAGGCTGAGAAAAGTGATCCCTATTCAGAAAGGTTTGAGCTGTCGTAGCCATAATAGCTAACTTTCTACGTGTTTTTGTGGACGTGACGATCAAGCTGGGTTAGACTAAAAGAAGCGGGGCGATATGATCCCGATAATTGAGGTTGAAAAGAATGTTTCCTGAGCGGTTTTCGAACCTTCCGGCATATCCATTCGAACGACTGCGCGTTCTGCTTGATCCGCATGCGCCTGGCGGTGTTGGTTTACCTATGACAATAGGCGAGCCCACGCACGCCTTTCCTCAATGGATATTGCAAATCATTCAGGACAATTCAGCAGGTTTTAATTTTTATCCGCCAAATAATGGCGCGCCAGAGCTGCGAAGTGCCATCACGACTTGGATCAAACAGCGTTACGGCGCATGCCTTGATCCTGATAAAAATGTCATAGCTCTGAATGGAACTCGAGAGGGTCTTTATAATGCCGCCATGGCACTTTGTCCCGAAACCAAAGTTGGCAAACCGCCAGTCATTCTTGTACCTAATCCGTTTTATCAAGTCTATATGTTTGCGGCCTTGTCGGTAGGGGCGTATCCAAAATTTGTTCCAGCCATCAGAGAGACAGGATTTTTGCCAGATTATGCCGGTTTAAAACCAGAAATTTTAGATCGGGTGGCTTTGGCGTATATTTGTTCGCCAGCTAACCCGCAGGGCGCTGTGGCGGATCGGAGTTATTGGCAAGATTTAATTCGCCTTGCAGAAAAATACGATTTTTGTATTTTGGCTGACGAGTGTTATAGCGAGATCTACCGCACGGCCCCACCTGTGGGCGCTTTGCAAGCTGCGCATGAAATGGGTGCAGATCTCAATCGCGTGATGATTTTCCATTCCTTATCCAAACGTTCTAACCTGCCAGGGTTGCGCTCCGGTTTTGCCGCATCAGGAAAAAAAGCGATTTCGCAGATGAAAAAAATGCGCGCCTATTCGGGGGCGCCTTTGCCATTGCCGCTACAGAAAGTGGCGGAGGCGGTTTGGTCAGATGAAAAACATGTCCAAGAGAATCGACGGTTATATGCTGAGAAATTTTTGCTGGCGGACGATATCTTTGGTGATGTTGCTGAATATACATCGCCTAAGGCAGGCTTTTTCCTCTGGCTCTCCTGTCAGAACGGTGAAGAAACTGCGCTGAAGTTATGGAAAGAATATGGCATCCGTGTCTTGCCGGGTCGCTATCTGTCCCAAAACGTTAACAATCAAAACGTGGGCGATAAATATATCAGAGTCGCCTTGGTAGCTCCCAAAGACCAGATCGAAATGGGGCTGCGCAAATTGCGCAACTGCCTATACAATTGAAGAGGTAAGAATGGCGTACCATCAGACACAAGAGCGCAGCCCGTTTCTGGATAGAAATCTTCGGATTTCGTTGGAGCGACGTGGTATCGAGCTTTTGGGCCTTGGACTTATTTTCTTGGGCGTTCTGATTGGTACGATGATATCAAGCTATTCACCGGAAGATCCAAGTTGGTTATCCGCCACTGATTCGCCTGTTCAAAATATTCTAGGTGTAACTGGAGCGTCTATTGCTGCCCCTGTAATGCTTATTCTAGGGTGGGCAAGTTGGTGTTTTGCGGCCTTAAGTATAGCTTGGGGTGTAAGATGCTTCATGCATAAAGGTGGCGAGCGTGCCCTTTGGCGGCTGATTTTTTCTCCCTTCGCAATAGCGCTTTTGTCTCTTTATTGCGCAAGCCTTTTACCGCCCTTGCTGTGGACTCATAGTTTTGGCATGGGGGGCCTTTTGGGGGATACATTCTTAAAACAGCTTTTGACGCTTTTACCCTTCAGGCATGCGGTTGGTGTTACCATAGTATCCTTTGTAACTGGGCTAGCATTCATAGCTATGTGTTTATATTGCATGGGTTTTAATCGTATTGAATTGACCTCGATCGCTCGAGTTTTAATGGTAGGCTTTGTGCTAACTTATGCGGGTCTCATGACCCTTTTGGGACGTGGTACTACAAGTGCAACATGGGCAGTGCGAGCTTTGAAGGCGCACCAAGGTCCACGGCAGCAACAAGGCCAAATGTCTGTAAAACGCACCCAAGAGCCGGTACTGACTGGGCAGCCCAAGCTCTTTATCCCGCGTGCTCCTCATTTGTTTGAGGAGGGAGAGAAACTGGAAGCCCAAGTCATTAAGACCAAAGAAAGATATGGCTTTCTGGGGCTGATGCCCACTTTCATCAATCGACCAGAAAAGATGCCTCAACCGGGGCTCTTTGAAAATGATACGGATGTTTATGCATCTGAAATGCCTACCGATGATCGTATCCGTTCTAAGATAAGTAATGTTATTAAATCGCGCATTCGAAGTAGCCCTGAGCTTATTGCTAAAACATCCTCAGTGACCAAACGAATTATACTGGGTGAAGGGCATGATTTTCAAGACTATGCTAATGCATCCACTCGTTTTGAGCCACCGGTGAGTGAACACGGAAATAGTTCAAATAGCGATGACTTAAAAGAATATGAAATCGCGGCTCCTCAGGAGATAGGCAACGCAGGATCTAAAACTCTGAGTGCATCAGGCACAATTCCAAAGTCGGAAAGCAAAAAAGTCGTTCAGCCGTCCATACGGCGGAATATTGTGCCATCGGCACGGGCCAAAAGTGAGGCACAGCCCAGTCTGCAATTCGAAGATAATTCGGCAGATTACCAGCTTCCGCCACTTAGTCTCTTGTCTAACCCCACTGCGGTTGAGCGTCGGTATCTGTCTGATGAAGCACTGGAAGAGAATGCCCGTCTCCTTGAGTCTGTATTAGATGATTATGGGGTGCGTGGCGAAATCGTTTCAGTGCGGCCGGGACCGGTAGTCACCATGTACGAACTTGAGCCTGCTCCAGGTCTTAAAGCCAGCCGAGTGATTGGCCTATCAGATGATATTGCGCGCTCTATGTCTGCTCTGTCTGCCCGAGTTTCCACGATTCCTGGCCGTACTTTCATCGGTATCGAATTGCCCAATGAAAGTCGCGAAAAAGTTGTTTTGCGCGAAATTTTATCTGCAAAAGCATTTGGGGATGGTAATCAACGACTTCCAATTGCTTTGGGTAAAGATATTGCTGGTGAACCTATGGTGGTAAATCTGGCAAAGATGCCCCATTTATTAATTGCCGGTACGACAGGTTCTGGTAAGTCGGTCGCTATTAATACAATGATCTTGTCGCTTCTTTATAAGCTTACGCCCGAGGAATGCAGATTGATCATGATTGATCCTAAAATGCTCGAACTAAGTGTTTATGATGGTATTCCGCATTTACTAAGTCCAGTTGTCACCGATCCTAAAAAGGCAGTTGTGGCTTTGAAGTGGGTTGTGGGCGAAATGGAAGAGCGTTATCGCAAAATGTCAAAAATGGGAGTGCGCAATATCGATGGATATAATGGCCGCGTTGTCGATGCCTTATCCAAGAGAGAAATGTTTAGCCGCACAGTCCAGACAGGATTTGATGATCAAACAGGTGAGCCAATCTTTGAGACTGAAGAATTCGCGCCAGAGAAAATTCCCTACATTGTTGTCATCGTCGACGAAATGGCAGATCTTATGATGGTTGCGGGAAAAGAGATTGAAGCCTGTATTCAACGTTTGGCACAAATGGCGCGAGCTTCGGGTATCCATCTTATAATGGCGACTCAGAGGCCGTCCGTAGATGTGATAACTGGGACAATAAAAGCGAACTTTCCAACGCGGATATCGTTCCAGGTGACCAGTAAAATTGATAGCCGTACAATTCTTGGAGAAATGGGTGCAGAGCAGCTATTGGGTATGGGAGATATGCTTTATATGGCTGGTGGTTCCAAGATCACACGTTGCCATGGACCTTTCGTAAGCGACGAAGAAGTTGAAGAGGTCGTAAGCCATCTTAAGGCATACGGTCCGCCACAGTATAAAAGTGGCGTTGCCGATGGACCAGAGGATGGAAATATCGACAGTATTGATTTGATGCTGGGCCTAGGTGGGAATAGAGAAGGAGAAGATACACTTTATGATCAAGCCGTTGCTATTGTGCTTAAAGACCGTAAATGTTCTACTAGTTATATTCAACGCAAGCTTGCAATAGGATATAATAAAGCGGCGCGACTGGTTGAACAGATGGAGGACGAGGGTCTTGTTACAACTGCCAATCATGTGGGTAAGCGAGACATCCTGATACCTGAGCAGCAATAAATTGCCGATGCCTGCCCATTCACATGTCTTTGAACTGTTCTTTGAAAGCTTCTCGAGTAAGATAATCAAATGAAGGTCGGTCGTATAATTTTACTACTCTTTCTTGGGCTACCTGCATCACCTCTTAGTGCTGAAAAAATTAATGTGGACGATCTTTCTGCGTATTTGAATGCTCTGACAACTTTGCGTGCAGGCTTCACTCAAATCAGTAGTGATAACTCCCTGTCAACTGGAGCACTTTATATTAAGCGTCCAGGCCGCGCGCGATTTGAATACGATCCGCCAAATAATGCGCTTGTCCTTGCAGTGGGTGGCCAATTGGCCATTTTTGATCCACAGGGAAACACAGAACCGGAAAGCTATCCTCTTAGTAAAACGCCATTGTCGCTAATTCTGGCCGATAAGATTAATCTAGCACAGGACAGAATGGTGACAGGTCACGAATATGACGGCATATCCACAATCTTGACTGTTCAAGACCCAGATTTCCCTGAGCGCGGTATTATCCGTTTGGTATTTACTGGACCGTCACCGCAACTTCGTCAATGGGTTATAAAGGATCAAAATGGCGATGAAACAGTAGTTATTTTAAATGATACAAAAACTCAGCTAAGCCTTCCCGACAGCCTCTTTAATATCTTTCTAAATCGGGAAAAGCGAAAGTCGAAAAATTAATCTACCTAATCATCCGCTGGGACCGCTTATTGTCGCTTTTACGTTTCGAGGGCGTCACTTTTTGACAATTTTTGTTATAAACGACCACACTCTTTGAGTTGGCGGCGATACATTGAAGACCGACGCTCTACTTTATTGGCTACTTTCAGGAGCCATGCTTTGTTTCGGTAACTGCCTCGCGCATATCCAGATTGGCCCTCGTGGTAGGCCAAATATTGATTTTTGACATTAGATAAAGAAATTTTATTTCGTCTTTTTGTTTCAGTCATATACCAGCCCATAAAATCACTTGCATCGCGAATGTTACTACGCCGTGCGACAAAACTGTTTGTAGACTGTTTGTAATCATTCCAAGTGCCATCTAAAGCTTGCGCGTAGCCATATGCAGAACTTTGTCTGCCTACTGGTATGATACCAAGGAAATAACGCATAGGAGTTTTGGCATTTCTGCGGAAACGACTTTCTTGGTGAATGATAGCCATTTGAACATTAATTGGTACGCCCCAGCGCTTCTTAGTTGATGTAAAGGCTCCGAAAAAATGTGGTCGCTGTTGTAGAATTGAGCACGCATCATCTAAGTTGCGTGGAGCGCTTCCCGAAGAAACAACGCCACACGAGCCAACTAGCAACGCCAGACAAAGCATGCGAAGGGGTCTACTCATAAGAAACTCGCTTTTATGATTGCTTCCATTGACGATAACACATTTTTTTCTTCGATAAAGGTCAATTTGAAAAAAGAACGGTAATGAGTGAGCGGAATTGTGCGCGATTTCTTATAAGTAAATGTTTCAATTTTGTTTAGTCAGATGTATTAAATAAATGGGCTTTGATTGTTCAGAAAAGTATCACATTGTGTATCTGTTAAATTGTACTCTTTTATTGGACAAAGACCCCTTGAAAGAGGTAATAATGAAGGATAAGGGCTTAATGGAATGTTTAGTCAAAGCGCAAAATATCATCTAGGTCAGATCGTCCGGCATAAAAAGCACCCCTTTCGGGGCGTGGTTTTTGATGTGGATCCCGAATTTAACAACACTGAGGAGTGGTACCAATCAATTCCTGAAGAAGCGCGGCCTGTAAAGGATCAGCCTTACTATCATCTGCTTGCTGAGAATGATCATAGCTTCTATGTTGCTTATGTCTCAGAGCAGAACCTTATTGAAGATATAACGGGAGAGCCGGTTGGACATCCTGATATTCCGGATCTGTTTGGTCCCTTTCAGGACGGGCATTACCCTTTACATTTTCAGCTCAATTAATCTTTGTTTTAAAATTTCAAAGTTTGTTTCGAAGCAAGACCGGATTAATTTTACGAGCAGCTGTTCAATTATCTGCTAGTATCCTATGGCACAGCCATCTTTTCTGGGATCTGACGCTCCTTCCAGAACACCTGACTCGTGCATGAATATTGCCTGTGATCCGCCAATGGCCGGAACATTCTGATTGACGCTATGACCAAGATCGGCAAGCTCCTGCACAATTTCTGGTTTATAGCCACGTTCAATTTTAAGCGTCCCTGCTTCTAAAAAGCATCGCGGTGCATCTATTGCCTCTTGAGGCGAAAGTGAGAAATCTAGCATATTGCTAACGATGCGGGAATGACCCGTTGATTGATACTGGCCACCCATCACGCCAAATGGCATTACCACTCGGTTGTTATGACGCAGAATTGCGGGGATAATAGTATGCATTGGCCTCTTTCCACCATGTAATTCGTTTGCATGGCCTTGAGTAAGGTTAAACCCAGCCCCCCTATTTTGAAATAATACACCATAGCGATTACTGGCAATACCTGAACCAAAACTGTCAAAAATGGAATAAATGAGCGAGACAACCATGCGGTCTTTGTCTACGACGGTGATGTATATTGTATCTTTATGGGCAGCTTCGCTAAGCCCCGGGTTTATTGCCATTACTTTACTTAGATCAATCTGGACTGCCAGGCGTTTTGCGGTGTCTATCGAAAGCATCTCTTCTAACGCAGTCGTATTCTTAGGGTCGGCAATAATGCGGTTGCGTGCATCATAGGCAAGCTTGGTTGCCTCTGCCTCTATGTGGGCTCTCTGAGTTCCGAAAGGGTCCAGCGCCGCTATGTTAAATTGAGCCAGAATGTTGAGCAATAAAATAGCCGTTGCGCCCTGTCCGTTTGGTGGGTGCTCAACCAAGTCCATGCCTTTATAATGACCCGCAATTGGATCGGTGTAAAAAGCCCTCTGATCCCCAAAGTCTTTCAAAGTATGAGTGCCGCCCAAGGCCCGCAGGGACGTCACCATGTCTTCCGCAACCTTACCGCCGTAAAACCCTTCACGGCCATTTAGAGCTATGTTCTCTAGCACTTCGGCCTGACCCGGCGCTACAAAAATGTCTCCGGCTTTTGGTGCCAGACCGGTTTGAGAAAATTTTGATGTAGCGCTATCATGTAGGCGATGGACGGCATTGGACCAATCATATGCAACCTTGGGTGCCACTGGCACGCCTTCTCTCGCATATTTTATGGCTGGTGCAAGTATCGTATCCAGCCCCAATGTTCCCCAATCATTGCTTAATTGACAAAATGCATCAATTGCCCCTGGTACGGTTATCGCATCGACGCTTTGGGTTGGGATAACGTTGTGACCTTTGTCACGTATTATCTGTGCACTTAGCCCGATGGGTGCTTTTCCAGAGCCGTTCATCGCCTTTATCTTTTCGGTGCCTGGCGGTGAAAAAAGAACAAAACAATCGCCACCAATCCCTGTCATCTGTGGCTCGCATATGCCAAGCAGTACTGCCCCTGCTATAGCCGCATCCATGGCATTACCACCACTTTCTAAAATATTAAGAGCAACTTTTGCCGCGAGAGGGTGAGATGTCGCGCAAAGCCCGTTTTGGGCAAATACTGGTGATCTGCCCGGTAGATGAAAATCACGCATTTTAACTGTCCCTGATTGATATGGCATATTACCTCAATCTGTCTTAATAATACCAGTAAATCTTTGGGGAGGAGAAGACGTGACAGATGCTATCCTTTTTATTGGGCACTTCTGCTACGACGAGCTCCATTCTCTGAAAGCCGTTTCCTTACAACCGTCTTCTATGAAATGATTTCGTAGGTCCTTGAGTGATTTGCAAACGATAAAAAATCCCAAATATGGTCTAATTTAATGCCTATTCGTACCAAATCATCTTGCCCATTCTTTTTCAGGTTGTTTTGAGATCCCTTAAAGCTTGATACATATTTTCACAAATATCGAGAGTTGTACCCATCTGGGTTTGGCGAAATATGTTGTGGAGTAAGATGTTAACGAACCAAATATCAAGCTTTTGGTTGTGGATTATCTCTTGAATGTATCCAACAATTGCCACAAAGCCACTCGAGCCTCTAAGTTTAGCTTACCCTAAATTAAGAATGTTCCTTCCCGTCGTTTTGACGACTGCAGGATGAATTGAGTTTCTGAGTTCTATTCCATCAGCCGCGTGGCTGCGATAAACACTTTTTGAAGAATTAAAGTACCATCGCACGCCTCACTATCAAATGTGATTATACTTCTCTTGGAATGCATTACGTTGAAAGGCTAGATGGGAAAGGTTACTTTTTCGTATGTAGAGATTAAAAGGGAGACTCAGATTGGAAAAAGTCGTTATTTGTGGAGCCGCGCGGACACCTATGGGCGGATTTCAGGGGGATTTTGATGGTATTCCTGCCGCAGATCTAGGTGGAAGCGCAATTAAGGCTGCTATGATCGGGGCAGGAGTTAGTTCTGTGGATGAGGTAATTATGGGCAATGTACTTCCCGCTGGTCAAGGTCAGGCTCCTGCGCGGCAAGCTAGCTTTGCTGCAGGTCTTGATGCTTCTGTTCCAGCGACAACATTGAATAAAATGTGTGGTTCTGGAATGAAAACATCCATGATCGCCTTTGATCAGATTTCTTTGGGAAATACCAATGTTATGGCAGTTGGTGGTATGGAAAGTATGTCAAATGCGCCATACCTTTTGCCACAGATGCGTTCTGGCGCCCGCCTTGGACATGCGGAAGTGAGGGATCACATGTTTCTTGATGGCTTAGAGGATGCTTATCAAAAGGGCCGTCTTATGGGGACTTTCGCGGAAGATTGCGCAGAAAAATATCAACTCACTCGTCAGGCACAGGACGAATATGCGCTTACATCTTTATCCTATGCGATTAAGGCACAAGAGGTGGGTGCTTTTGAAAATGAGATTACTGGGTTTACTTACAAGACACGCGCAGGTGATGTTACTATTTTAAATGATGAACAGCCGGGTAAAGCGCGCCCTGAAAAGATACCGCATCTTAAACCGGCATTTCGCAAAGATGGAACTGTGACACCTGCAAATTCCTCATCTATCTCGGATGGAGCAGCTGCACTGGTTTTGGCTTCACAGACTTACGCTTATCAAAATGATCTGACTGTTCGTGCCCGAATCGTAGGCCATGCAAGCCATGCGCAGGAACCAGGCTGCTTTGCTACGGCACCTATTCCAGCTGCGCGGAAGTTACTTGAGTGCATTGATTGGTCTGTGCCCGATGTTGAACTTTGGGAAGTGAACGAAGCCTTCGCAGTAGTCCCAATGGCTTTTATGCGAGACATGGGTATTGCTCGTGATAAAATGAATATTCATGGTGGTGCATGCGCATTGGGTCATCCAATAGGGGCTTCTGGTGCACGCATAATTGTGACCTTGCTAAATGCGATGGAGCGCTATGAACTCAAGCGGGGCGTTGCTGCTATCTGTATAGGAGGCGGCGAGGGCACTGCGATTGCAATTGAACGCAGTTAATTGTGTTGATTGTAGCCATCTACAAAAAGTAATTTTGTCACTAAACTAACGTGAAAGTGATGAGACTGCTCTTATGGCAACAGCTGTTGGTGAAGTGCATCATTAAGCTCATCGATTTAACTGGAAGGGATTCTATCGGGCTAGAGAACCCCAATGGCTAAAAGTTGTTTCCTATCAGGCGGGTACGGCTGTTTGGTGGTTCCTTTTTCCAGAGGTATCTACGGAGCTGCTGGGCGAATGTGCAAAGTGCAGCGTTAGGAGAATGTAGGGTCTTTTGAAGACGACATCGCTTGTTCACCTTCTACGCGGTCTGAATTTTTAATTCCAGTTTTGGACAAAAAGGAAAAATTGATTGTCGTATTTGACATTGATAGTGATCAATCAGATGCGCTCTACCAAAGAGACGTAGATTCTTTAAAGGAAATATTTTATATGTTTAATACAATTTTTAGACATGAATATGCCTCATCCAATCTGCAACTTAGCCCCAAACTGCAAATTAGTTCGCACTGAGTAGAGACTTATGCCAAGCTTTTCAAGAATGGGTTTTGAACCTTTATGGTAAAATTTACTTTCGTCTTTCTATAAAAGGCTTTTTTTACACTGAAAAAACTTATTTAAAACATATGACTCAACTTTTGAAAATACGGCATTATTTTCAAAAGATAAAAAAAATGTCCAAATCTCTAGTATAGCAGTTCAAGCTCATTCAGCATTGGTAAAGGGCAAAAATTATTTTTCATGGGTTTAATAGGCGCTGAACGCGAGGGCATCATAAGTGCAACAGTAAAGACGTTCTGTTCCAGCTTTATGACGCGCCATTGAAAAATCAAATACAAGTTCGCAGATAGACAATTCTTCGAATTTTAATAGCCGTTTTTTAATGTGAAAAATAAGTTTTTTGTATTCTATAATTTCTTGGCATCCCGCCTTGCAGCTTCGAAAGCGAGCATTGTTCTTTTGACATGCAAGCCCCAATGATAGCCACCCAGCGCACCTGATTTACTTAATACTCTATGACATGGAATGATCCAACTGATTGGATTTTTGCCGATTGCAGTTCCAACTGCCCTGGACGCTTTGGGATTTCCAATCGCATTTGCGATATCGGAATAGGTTGTAACCTGTCCCGAAGGGATTTGCATAAGGGCTTCCCAAACTTTTATCTGGAAAGGAGCACCTATCAAATGAAGTTGTGAAGCTTTAGACGCTTCAAAAACGTCTTTAGTCAATTGATTTGCTCTATCTGAACCCGCTTCAAAATGGGCTTTCGGCCAACGATTAACCATATCTTGCAGAGTTTTTTTGCGCCCTATTTCGGCTGAAAACGCTATACCGCAGATACCACGATTTGTCGTCATAACGAGCGCTTCTCCAAACGGGCTATTATGCCAGCAATACTCAATCTTGATTGTATCGCCTTTTCTTGCAAACTCGCCTGGGCTCATAGCTTCCCATCCCACAAACAAGTCGTGCAGACGGCTGGCGCTTGAAAAGCCTACTTCTTGTGCGGTTGCGAGTACTGACTGATGTTTTTTCAATAGCTCTTTTGAATGTCTCAGCATAAGATATTGTTGGTATTTCTTTGGTGAAATACCGACCCATTTTGAGAATAATCTTTGAAAATGTGCACGGCTCATTCCCATGCGTGTTGATAGCTCAGACAACGATAAAGCGTTTTCAGCTTCATCAATCTCGTAAATTGCCCTTTTTAAGACCTGATAAGAGTAGTCAGTTTCCAAATCATCCATAACCGAGCGTTTCCTTTTCAACATACTAAGAGACTGATCGGTTTAATACGACCCGAAATATGCGCAATCGGCTTGTCCTTTGTAAAACATAAATGCATATATTTGACACGCTATGAAAAGAAATTTTTTCAATTTGAGTGCTGTTTTGGGAATTTAGAGTTCTAATAAATTGATCATAATGGCGTTTCGTTTTAGTGATATAAATTGATTGAGGAAAAGTGCGCATGAAAAAATATCAGGTAGTTGGCATCGGGAATGCAGTCGTAGATGTGATTGCAACTGCTGACGATGCTTTTCTTGACCAAATGGACATTAAGAAGGGTATCATGCAGCTTATTGACAAGGATAGAGGGGAAATACTTTATTCTGAAATGAAGGATCGGATCCAAGCACCAGGTGGTGCTGTTGCAAATACGCTTGCTGGGCTGGGAGCATTGGGCGCGCGTACAGCCTTTATTGGGCGGGTCTGCGATGATCCCTTGGGGGATTTTTATGCTAGTTCGATGCAAGAGAATGGAACTGATTTTGTAAATGCTCCTATCGTAGGTGGAGAGTTGCCAACCTCAAGGTCAATGATTTTTGTATCGCCTGACGGAGAGCGGTCGATGAACACCTATCTAGGTATTTCTGCTGAGTTGGGGCCGGATGATGTACCTACCGACATAGCCTCCCAAGCCGAGGTTGTCTTTTTGGAGGGTTATTTATTTGACAAAGATAAGGGAAAAGAGGCCTTTAACCGGTTGTCGCGTTCGTGTCGATCTGCGGATGGGAAAGCAGGTATCGCCATTTCCGACCCTTTTTGTGTTGAGCGTCATCGAAACGATTTTCTTACCCTAATTGAGCAAGAGTTAGATTTTGTAATTGGTAATGAAGAGGAAGTTAAATCACTTTTTGAGACCGATAATCTGGATTTCGGGCTTCAAAAGCTATCGGCGATTTGCGATTTAGTTGTCTGCACGCGTGGTGGAGATGGAGTTAGTGTGATAAGCAAAGGGCAGCGCACTGAAGTATCTGTAGTTCGGGTTGCCCCAGTGGACGCCACAGGTGCGGGGGACCAATTTGCTGCGGGTTTTTTATATGGATTGATCAATGATCGTAATATCGAAACTTGTTGTAAAATGGGTGCTATTGCGGCCGGTGAAGTCATTGGGCATATTGGTCCTCGTCCACAAGAAGACATTAAAAAAATAATTGAAAATCAAGGGCTGTAATAGGCTTTTTGAGTTACTATTCGAGCTTCAGATTAAGGACTGTGACTTTGAATAAACCTCTAAACTGCATTTAGTTTGGAAAAATTGAATGCTATTGCAAATTTACACCTTTCCATCTGCTTTTCAAAAATAAACAAGTGAATGAAGTAATCAAAGTCGTTATTTCATGGCCAGTTCCGCTCATTTTTTGAGCTTGAGATCTGTTTTTATGACATACTGTAATGACCTAAGTTGTTGAGTTTTTATGAATAGTTTAAAGTTTACTACAAAATAAGCATTGTATTTTTGTGCACAGCATCCTAACTGTTTTGAAATTGAGCCGGGTTTACTGGTGAAGGGTTTTTATGGGCTACGAATATAATACTGATAATATTTTTGCAAAAATTCTTAGATCAGAGATTCCTAGTAAGACTGTAATAGAAACAGAGCATTCTCTAGCATTTGAAGATATAAATCCTCAGGCCCCTGTGCATGTACTGGTGATACCCAAAGGTCCCTACTTGAGTTACGATCACTTTGCAAAAGAGGCCTCTGATCAAGAGATAGTTGATTTCAACCGCACAATCGGTGAAGTCTGCAGGATTTGTGGAGTTCAGGCCGATAATGGCGGTAATGGATTTCGAATAATTTCAAATACAGGTGAGCATGGTGTACAAGAAGTGCCGCATCTTCACGTTCACATCCTGGGCGGCCGTTGGCTTGGCAGAATGTTGTCAAACGTCTGAACCTAGATTTGAATTAGGACGATTTTGAAGATGTCATTTTCAAAAATACATCTTCTAGGTCAGCTTGAACTGTTTTAACATCTTCAATGCTGATTGATGCCTGCCGGAGTAGCTCAAGAACATCGCCTGCGCTTATTCTTGAGGAAGAATATGATAGGACGAGCCTACCGTCGTTGAGTATATTACTGTCTACCAGTGCATGCTGTGAAAATTCAGGCGAGTTAGTAGAGGTTTTAATAATTAGTGATTTGCGATCTAATTGCGCCAGTAGGTCCTTAGTACTGTTCCTTACGATAATCTGACCGTGATCTAAAATTGCAAGCTCTTCGCACATTTTTTCAGCTTCTTCGAGATAATGCGTTGTGAGAATAATAGTCGTACCGTGCTCTTTATTCAGTTTGCTCATATTCTCCCATAGCATTTGTCTAAGTTCCAAATCCACTCCTGCAGTTGGTTCGTCCAAAACCAGTATTTGTGGCCTGTGTACTAAGGCTTTGGCCAGTAATAATCGTCGACGCATTCCTCCAGAAAGTGTCCTCGCATATGCATCAGCTTTATCCGAAAGACCGACAAGTTTTAAAATCTCCTCGCTGTGCCTTTCATTTTTTGGAATACCGTATAATCCTGCTTGCACATCCAAGGCTGCACGCGGCGTAAAAAATGGGTCGAGATTCAATTCTTGTGGCATTACACCAATTGCCGCACGAGATTGTCTTGGATCTTTGTCTTGATCAAATCCCCAAATCGTTACAGTCCCTTCAGTCTTTAAGACCAGCCCAGCGAGAATATTGATCAATGTTGATTTTCCGGCGCCATTTGGACCCAGAAGACCAAAAATTTTGCCTGCAGGAACACGTAGATCTATGCCATTCAGTGCAGCTTTTTCAGAGTTATTTTTATTCGATGCATAGGTTTTATAAAGTTGTTTGATTTCGAGCGCCGATTTCAGCAATATACTTGCCCCTTTGAAACTGATACCCCATAAATAGAATTAAAGCACAATCCACCGAAAGGAAATGGTTTGGTGACCACTGCAGTACCAGAAATTAAAACAGTTGAAAATTACAGAATATCTTGTGATGGTGGTGAGGGCACTCTTGGTCACCCTAGGGTCTGGCTCCAAATTCCGGGTGACAAAGGTTGGGTGGAGTGTCCCTATTGTGACTGTAAAATGGTACACGTGGATTTTGCCGATAAAGCTGGTAAATAAATGCGACCTTAATTACTTAAAGACAAATAGATTCAGGACTTGGATTTATATGATTTTCTGATCACGCCATAAAACTCAATCTTTTCTGAAAGCTCGCTTTGTTTCAACCCAAGGTTCTGCGCCGCTTTCTCTACACCACCGTTTGCATGCTCAAGGGCTGTCGTTATCAAAGTTTTTTCAATATTGGAAATGAATTCGTTTAGGTTGAGGGGCTGGTTTTCTGCAAAATATTCGGCAAAGTCGCCTTTTTCTTTTGCTAAAGCGCCAGTAGAGACCGGGATATCATTTATCGCTGTCTGCCCGACAACGTCCCAAAGGCTAGCTTGAGCAATTTCACTGACTTCACCAGTTTCAAAGTTTGGCATAAGTGGTTTTATTTCGTCGACCCCGAGCGTTTGACCACTAAAAAGAACTGAGCATTTCTGTAAAAAATTCGCCAGTTCACGAATATTGCCAGGCCAGGAGTATGCTCTCAGAAACCCCATGGCTTCGGGGTCAAAACTTGCTGGAAGGATTTTCTTCTCAGTTTTCTTAAGGCGCATAGAGAGAACTGTAATAAGCTCTTCTAAATCCTCAGTACGATCTGACAAAGGTGGATTTTCGATTGTGTAAACAGCTATACGATAGAGCAGGTCTGCCCTAAATTTTCCCTGACGGGCTAAATCACCGATATCGGTATGAGTGGCGCAGACAAGTCTAAAATCAACGGGTATTGATTTTTCAGAACCAATTTTTTGTACTGTTTTTGTTTCGAGAACACGCAACAGCTTTGCTTGAAGTGAAAACGGCATATCGCCGATCTCATCTAAGAACAGAGTTCCCGCCGCGGCCTCTTCAACCTTTCCTTTTCGCGCTTTGTCTGCCCCGGTAAAAGAGCCTTTTTCATAGCCAAAAAGTTCAGCCTCCAAAAGTTCTGACGGAATGGCGGCCGAGTTTACAGCGACAAAATTTCCTTTCCTACCTGAGAGCTTGTGTATTCCCTTAGCGATAAGTTCTTTGCCAGAACCTGTTGGGCCAACAGCAAGAACATTAACTGGGTATGGCGCAGCCAGTTCTATATGCTGGCGTACATCTTGTATTTGCTCGGAGGACCCTGCTATCAAGTTGTCAAGAAACTTAGAACCTGCCATAGATGTTTGTTACCCAAAAATCATTTTATTTAAGACCATTTTTGACACTAATCCAAAGAATTAGCCAGACCAATAATTGTATATGCTATGAGTTTTAATAAAGCTTTAAAGTTTCTGGCATGCAATTTGCCTCTTCTATTTAGAAGGAGAGATATTATGCTTTACTCAATACAGCTCTGTGATTTTGATGCTGCTGCGTCCATCTCGCGGATACTCCAAAACTATCAGTGTCCAACAATTGAGCTCTTGGACAAGCATTCGGGACTTGAGCATGGCGGCCAAAAAGTAAAATCGATCATGAGCATGGCCTTTGAGAAACAGGTTGGTGGTCTGAAAAATGTTATTGAAATTATCAAGAAGCGCGGTGCAAAATCCTTAGCCATTATTGAAGAGAATGCAAAAGAATTTTCGGTAGAGCGTTCTATGAATGGAGCATTACTACGGGTAGCGCTACCCAAAACTGGTCACTTTCTTGAAAAACAGTTTTTACTGAATCTTGTAGTGAGCTTTATTACTGAGGGTGAAAGCACCATAGCAGCGGACCCCCTTTCTACTGACCTGCTCACGCTTGGTCGCAGGGTTGCCAAATCTAATGTAAATGTTTTTGTGAATGGGCCTACTGGCAGTGGTAAGGAAATACTTGCGCAGTACATTCATAAGAATTCTCCACGTAGCTCAAAGTCGTTTGTGGCGATCAACTGTGCAGCTATACCGGAAAATATGTTAGAAGCTTTGTTATTTGGGCACAAAAAGGGGGCTTTTACTGGGGCATCCACAGCAAGCGATGGGATCTTCAAAGCGGCTGATGGTGGTACTTTGTTGCTCGATGAAGTGTCCGAAATGTCTATGCCACTGCAGGCTAAACTATTAAGAGTGCTACAGGAAAAATCTATTGTGCCGCTTGGTGCTTCCGCCGCTATCCCAGTAGATGTTCGGACACTGGCAACTTCGAACCGCAATATTCCACAAGAGATTAGACTTGGACGTTTTCGCGAAGACTTATATTTTAGGTTGAACGTATTCCCATTGGCCACTTACGCCTTGAATGATCGTCCGGCAGATATCATTCCAATTGCTGCAGAATTGCTGGTGAGACACCAGACAGATCTTGAAGATTTTCCGATTATATCTGGCCCGGCATTGAAAATTCTGCATGATTACACTTGGCCAGGAAATGTTCGTGAATTGGAAAATGTAATCCAGCGCGCCACTGTATTGCGCGATGATCGCTGTATTGGCGTTAATGACATCATGATCGACGGTGCAATGGTCGAAGAAGACACCTTACCAGCAATGGTAGAGCAGGTTTAAGGGAGACAATATGTCGAGTATTTCCGGAATTAGTAGCCTACAGTCCATTAGGTCCGCGCATGAGAGTGCAATGTCAAAAATGGATGGTATGCGGCAAACAGTCGGAGGCGAGCGCGATTCGGGCTCGCTGGGAACGTCGTTTTCTGATCGTTTGCAATCATCGCTTAATTCAGTTGCTGATGCACAAAGCCAAGCTGCAAAATCAGTTGAGGATTACGAACTAGGCCGAGAAGAGGATTTGAGTAAAGTGATGGTAAATCAACAGATTTCTTCTTTAGGCTTTCAACTCACCATGAACGTAAGAAACAAAGCCCTGACTGCCTACAAAGAAATTATAAACATGCCGGTTTAACTTAGGAACAGAATTTAAAAATGACTGATTTAACTACGAATACATCTGTTTTACCGGCCCAGCAACCTGGTATGATTCCTGCCATGGGTGCTGGTTTTAAGCGAGCGGGCTCATTTTATAGACAACCTAGCGTCCAACGAGCGCTGCCAAGTATTGCAGCAGCTATTATCGCAATTATTGGCATTGTTCTTTATGTTGCCCTCCAGTCTCCGGAACGTACAACGTTATTTTCTTCTTTGAGTGAGGGTGAAAAGTCTCGTGTTTTTGACGCATTAAAGAATGGCGGTGTTGATGTCAAAATAGATTCCGTAACTGGTGAGTTGACTGTTCCCGTGGATGACTATCATTCTGCCAAGCTTAATCTCGCCGCGCAGGGCATTCCCATGCAAGCAGCTGAAGGTTATAGTTCGTTGGACAATATGCCAATGGGGACCAGCCGTTCGGTCGAAACGCTGAAGATCAAACAATCGCTTGAATACGAGCTTGCAAGGTCCGTAACAGAAATCGAAACAATAAAAAATGCTAGAGTTCATTTGGCGATTCCAGAAAGATCTGCATTTGCCAGAAATACGCAACAGCCCAGTGCTTCAGTATTTGTCGAACTTGGGGCCGGGCGCGCGTTAGGCTCGCAACAAGTTGAAGCAATTGTAAACTTGGTAGCTTCATCGGTTCCAAACTTGCCGAAAAGTAAGGTGTCTATAGTTGATCAAAGTGGGCGTTTGCTGTCAAACTCTGTTCATGATGCGGCCTCTACGGCGTCTGAATTGCAGTTTCAATATCGTATGCGGATTGAGGAACTTTATCGTAGTCGCGTGGAAAGCCTCCTGACCCCTATCGTTGGCCCTGGAAATGTATCCAGCCAAGTTAACGTTGACATTGATTTCACAACGTTAGAAGTAACTGAAGATCGCGTGCTCCCGGATGATGTTGCTTTGCTTAGTCAGCAGATTAGTAGGGATCAACAAGTGAGCAAGCGCGCCAAGGGTATTCCAGGTGCGATGTCGAATGAACCGCCTGCACAGAGCGAATTTTTGCCTATTAATGAAATGAAAACAGGTGGACAGGATCAAGACGCTGCCGCGGCCGAAAATGCAGTGACAGACGCAGCTGGAAATGCCTTAACTGCTAAAGCTAATGAAGGAAAAGTGGTCGATAAATATAGTGGCGCCGGAACATTGATAAAAGATGACGATGGATCTGGCTCCACAATGGTATCAAGTAACGAAGTTCAAAACTACGAAGTAAGTCGTCAGATTTCCACTCGGAAAATGCCCTCTACGGAAATTAGAAAAGTTACGGTCGCAGTACTCTTGCGGGAGCAATCGATGGTGGCTCCAAGTGGCGAAGTTCAAACTCTGGCAATAAGTGATGAAGAAAAAGCCGAGATTAAAGAACTTGTCTCAAGCGCGCTAGGATTGACGCCAGAGCGGGGCGATACAGTGATTATTTCCAGTCGTCCGTTCATGACAAAAATGGTGGATGGCATCGCTAAAAATTGGTATGAGGAAGCCTGGATTAAAGACCTGATGTCAAAGTCATTGATGTTTTTAATCATCTCAGTTGTGTCACTCGCAGTTATCCGCCCACTCTTGTCAAGGCTTTTGACGCCGTCACAAGACGCTCTAAAAACGGCTTTTATTGAAGAGAACGTAGATGATCTTGAAAATATGGAGCTTGGTGAGGGGCAATCCTTGGAAGATCTCAAGGCGAAGCTTAAGCCCAAGAAAACAGCAATTTCTGCAGAAATGCTGGATACTGCGAATTCCTACGATGACAAAGTTGCAATTATCAGGATGATGGTATCAGATGAATCTGGTCGGGTTGCCAACGTCTTTAAGACGATGATGCAGAATGAAACTGATTTTGTTTAATAAAGGGCGATAGAATGGCTGAAGAAACTGAAGAGTTAGTCGTACTCACAGGTACGCAGAAGTCTGCGATTCTGATGATGCTTTTGGGCGAAGAAGAAGCCTCCCTTATTTTGAAAAACCTCTCGCCGAAAGAAGTGCAGCACCTAGGCAGAGCAATGTACTCAGTACAGACAGCGGATCAGGAAACTGTTAACTCAGTATTGGATGAGTTTCTAGAAATCATCAAAAAACAGACAAGTTTGGGCCTCGGTGCTGGCAATTATATACGCAATGTCTTAACTCGGGCATTGGGTGATGATAAAGCACAGTCTGTGTTAAGTCGGATTACGCCATCGAGCAGTGAACGCCCGATTGAAATTCTAGATTGGATGGACGCCCGCTCGATTGCAGAACTTATTCAGGATGAACACCCTCAAATCGTAGCATTGATCGTATCATATTTAGACTATGGTCTTGCTTCCGATGTTCTTGGATTGTTAGACACCAATTTACAATCGGAAGTTATCGTGCGGATTGCAACGCTTGAGACGGTTGATCCAGAGGCATTGCGCGAGCTTGAAAAAGTCATGCAAAGGAAATTTGCTGCAAACACTAGTCTTAGGTCGTCGCAAGTCGGTGGGGTAAAGGCAGCTGCAAAAATAATGAACTTTGCTAAAGAAGCAGCTGAAAAGCGCATTATGGGGGATGTTAAGAAAGTTGACAAAGACCTTATGCAGGCAATCATGGACAACATGTTCACGTTTGATAACCTTGGTATGTCAGATGACCGGTCGCTTCAAACGCTGTTACGTAGCTTAGAACAAGAAGACCTTATTCTTTCGCTTAAGGGAGCTGATGATTTTCTACGTGAAAAACTCTTTGGGTGTATGTCGACACGCGCTGCCGCTAATATTCAGGATGAGATGGAAGCCCTTGGTCCAATTCGCCTGACACAGGTGCAGGACGCGCAAAAACGTATCATTGCTGTAGCCCGTAAAATGTCTGACGAAGGATCAATCGTTCTCGCTGGGCGCGGTGGCGAAGAGATGGTTTAATTATGAGCAGCCTTACAGAGGAATTTTCTAAGGTTGATAAAGAAAATCACTCTCGCATGCAGGGTGCAATAAAACATGCCTTGTTGGCAGATTTCAAAGTTGAGCAAGACCCCAAACGTCGCCAGGAAAATGGGTTCTCTAAAAAACCCATAGAGTTTTTTGTACGTGAGAAAATTGAGCCTGAGGCTGTCAAAAGACACCAAAATAAAGCTGACGTAAATAAAGAAGTGGAAGCTCTAGATGTTGTGGAAGAGTCTGACTTTATTGAACAGGACGTTGCTCATACCGCTAAGGACAGTTCTGAAATGGCTGATTTTGGGCTGCAAAGCTCAGGATTACCGCTGGCTTCTGAAAATCTAGAAGAACTTGCGGAAGTTTTAGCAAGTGACGATGAAGATACCATTGGATTGGAGGACGGTTCTGAAAATGCAGATGCCCTTTCGTCAGAAGAGGATTCTGCTCAGGCCGAACACTATGACGAGGGTTTTGCCGCAGGACGAGCGGCTGCATTAAGCGAGCTTGAAGAACAAAGGATAGAAAATCTGGAGGTTTTGAAATCTATATCGGAAAAGCTTTTGACGGATTCTTGTTTTGATTTTGAAAATATTTCAACCAAAGTACTTGACACAGTGAATGAACTCTCAAGTGAACGTTGTGGAATTGAAATAGATCAAAGCCCTGAAGGGTTTTTAAATCGAATTGAGCAGCAGTTAGACCAAGTGCGTAATTTATCCAAAGACAGATCGGTGTTTTTTAATGAACATGATTTGGAGTCTCTGAGGACGTTTGACGAGTTTGAAAAATTTTTCATAGACGCAAAGGTGAGAAGTGATCCCCACCTCAAGCGTGGTGATGTTATCGTTAAAGTAGGTGGCGTTGAACTGAGGGATGCCCCTTTTTCAGATTATGCAGAAGGATCTTTAAATGAATGATCTGACAAACGAATTGATTCGTGATCTCGACCGTAAGCTAAAACCCCAACTTGGTTCTCGTATGTCAGGCAAAGTTTTGAAGTTTGATGGTCTGACGGCACATTGCGATGGCTTTCCGGCACGTGTTGGATCAATTTGCAAAATATCGACGGGTTCATCGCATATTTTTGCAGAAGTAATCAGTTTCAAAGATGGATTAAACCAATTGGTGGTTTTTGATCTTGGCGCAGGAATACGCGCTGGTGATAAGGTTACACTCGTTGAAGAGGGGCAAATGATTTCGGTTGGTGAGCATCATCTAGGCCGAGTTTTTGATGCTATGGGTGAACCTCTTGACGGACGGCCTGCACCACGTGCGAATGATACTTGGCCGCTATATGGAAAGCTGGTTAACCCTCTTGAAAGATGCCATATTTCATCGGTTCTTGATGTGGGTGTTCGCTCTATCAATGGGCTCTTGGCCATCGCGAAAGGACAGCGTGTTGGTATTATCGCTGGCTCAGGAGTTGGGAAGTCTGTTTTGTTGAGTATGATTACGAAACATAGTGATGCAGACGTTATCGTGGTTGGTTTGATTGGTGAGCGTTCCCGCGAAGTACTTGAATTCGTCGATCGGGTTTTTGATGCAGAAACCCGTAAAAAACTATGTGCGGTTGCTGTTCCTGCAGACCGCTCTCCACTCCTGCGCATCCGTGGTGCAAATCGTGCCACTGCAATTGCCGAGTATTATCGAGATCAGGGTAAAAATGTTCTGCTGATTATGGATTCCCTCACTCGCGTTGCGCATGCTCGCCGCGAAATAGGTCTTGCCTTGGGCGAACTACCAACATCAAAAGGCTATCCTGCTTCTGTGATTGCATTGATTTCGGGTCTCATTGAGCGCGCTGGTATGGGCACAATGTTGGCCAAAGGATCTATTACAGGTATTTACACGGTTCTTGCTGATGGCGACGACACTAATGATCCAGTTGTCGACACAGCACGGGCCATCCTTGATGGTCATGTTGTTTTGAACCGTGAATATTCAAACATGGGGATCTATCCTGCTATTGACGTTTCTCAATCTGTAAGTCGTGTTATGTCAGATGTTGTGACAAGAGAACATAATGAGCTTGCGAATAAGTTGAAACAGTTAATCAGCGTTTATAATGAAAACAAAGATCTTATCCTAATGGGTGGCTACGCTTCAGGACAAGATGCCGACTTGGACGAGGCCTATAAAAAGTGGCCCAAGATTTTAGAATTTTTAAAGCAAGACCCATCAAAAATGTCAAAATTTGGTCCATCTCTTGAAGAACTTAAAAAACTGGTGAAAGAAGGTTAAATGAAGCCCAATCGGCGAAAATCTGTGCTTGAAAAAATAGCGCGTAAGAACCTTGTCGAGTCGGCTAAACTTAAAACGCAATTGGTAGAGCAGCAAAATCATCTAACGGATATCCAAGACCTTATAGTTCGGGTACAAGATCTGCAGGAAAATGCACAAGAAAGTAAATTTGACAGCCCGACCCAACTTAGGTCAGCACGTTGGTATTCACTTAAATTATCCGAGCAATTTACGATATTGAACAATAGAGTTGAGTTCATTGAAGCGGAAATTGATAATCTGAGATCAATATCGCGCACGCAATCATTCAAGAATGGAAAGCTTGATAAGCTTATAGTTGAAGCAAAAAATATGATCCGGTTGGAGCGTGACCGGAAACAGGATAAAAAGACTAATTTTGCTCATAGCGTGAGTAGTCGATAGGCCATTTCATACTGATCGCAATCGCCTAATCCTTTTGACAGTGAAATTTTGAAAATTAATTTGGCATATAACTTGCAACATCTTTCATGAATCTATCAAGGTGACTGCCACATGAACTTCGTAAATTCATCGCTTTTAAATACTGGCGGAGTGCTTTCTAATCAGGCCTCTGAGACAGTTCCCGCAGGTCAAAACGGGGATTTGAATCAGGAGTTTTCACAAATGTTGCAATATTTGCGACAAGTTGAGGATAGCAAAACAGAAGAAGGATCCAATCAAGACGTATTTAAAGATAATTTGTCGAAAGAACACTCTCTACCTTTCAAAGCGCCAATGAAAAACCTTTTGGGGTTTCTCGAGGCGTTCGAAGGTCAGTTGGCGAAAGATTCTGATGACAAATCGAATGACGCGAATAATAATTTAGAAAAAGCTTCGGCAGAAGGTAATTTAACAGCACTGAGCCAAATTTTGAGTATTTTGCAAGAAAACTTAATTGAGGGTCCAGAAAACAGAGTGGAAAAGCTCTTCTCGCGGGCTGATCTGGATGTTGGAAGCCTTGAGCTAAACGAACTTGCTGATCTAGTGAAAGAAGTAAAAAGCATCTTTGATCAAGCTACCAAACATTCTCAATTGCAACTACCCCGTTACGAAATTAAGACTTTACCATTAATCAACTCTGCACTTGAGGCCTCCGAAGATGAGGAATCAATTGTAGCCCCAGAAACATCTATCTTGCATGTCGGTGATGAAGGCACTCGGACTGTTGTTTCCGAAACGACAGTTGATGAAGAACCCGAGGTAAACTCTCATAATCTGAGAGCTACAAATCTATCAATGGCGCTTTCAAAACTTAATGCGTTTGTTTCAAAGATTAATAAAGAACCAAACGAAGCAAATGGAGGGGTTCTTGCATCTAATCAGGCTACCAGCAAGGTTACTTATATTTTAGACATGCTTAAAGGTATGAACCTTTATAAGTTTTTTCCCAATTCAGATGAATCGTCACTAACGGTCGAGAATTCATTAAATCAGTCCAATCAGCCCACGATACATGAGTTCAAGGAGATTTTAAACAAGGTGAAATCTGAAGGTGGTTCTCGGACAGCGATGGAAATAGATGGGTTCGCTCAAGTTTCCAATACAATAAAAACTTTATCTGATGGTTCCGCAACTTTGGTACTGCCGATGCGAACATCTGATGTTGTGTTCGCCTCCCAGATTGATTTTTTAAGCGTACCTATCAGTAATTTTCCTAAATCTCTACGCGAAACGCCTTTACCATTAGAACGTCTTACTACAGGGAATAGTGCCGTTGATCTTATGAGCAAGGAGGTCATTGTTACTGATGTGAATTCCATCACGCCTGCGACAACCAAGGCGGATGTTACACCTAAGCATATTGAAGATTTTATTGGCAAAAGTAACCCAAAAACAGACAGGGAGTTGGATCAAACTTCAATAAATGGTAAAGTGGAACTTCTCATCAAACCTGATATTAAAACGATAAATACTGATGTTGCGTCATTGTCTGAGATCACCGAAAAACCGCATGATATGTCCCTCGAACAGATGGCCTCGAAATCTATTAAAAAAGTGGTAGAAAAACCGGTCCCACAAACGACAAAAACACGGATAGAAAAGGTGACGTCAGACCCAGTTGAACGAGTGACGACAAAACCGATTGACCAGGTGACGTCACACCCTGTTGAACGAATGGCGACAAAGCCGATTGACCAGGTGACGTCACACCCTATTGAACGAGTGGCGACAAAGCCGATGGACCAGGTGGTGGCGAAACCTGTTGAACAAGGCGTCACAAAGTTGGTGGAACGCGTGGTGGCGAAACCTGTTGAACAAGGCGTCACAAAGTTGGTGGAACGCGTGGTGATAAAATCTGCTGAAAACGTGGCGACAAGACCGGCTGAACAAGTAATGCCCGAATTGCTTGAAGACTTAGAAATACAAGATATTAAACCGCTTTCAAAGTTTATACAAAACGCTGCGCGGAATTTTATAGTGCCTGAAGCATCTCCGATAAAGGTTGAAGCCAAAACGGCCAAGTCATCTCTTGAGCAAACAGCACAATTGACTGGCGAGCCTGACATC
>CAJWEI010000021.1 GCA_913031285.1 uncultured Alphaproteobacteria bacterium
AATTCCTTGGAAGAGATGATACAAAGAATATGGCCTTTGGCTGTTTGAATTTTGCGATTTTGTCTTTTAAATATTCTATAATTTGTTCTTGTGATAGCGTGTCATCCGCCGTTACCAGTACGGCAACGACACCTTCGCCAAAATCTTCATGAGCCGCGCCAATAACTGCCGATTCAATAACACTGTCAAGCTCATCAATTAAAGCTTCCACTTCTTTGGGATATATGTTCAGACCGCCTGAGATTATAAGGTCTTTGTCCCGTCCAACAATCGTCACATAGCCATTCTCATCCTGCTGCGCCATATCGCCAGTAATGAAATATCCGTCCTCACGAAACGACTCTGCCGTCTTTTGTTCCATTTCCCAATAACCAAGAAAAACATTATCTCCTTTTAATTCTATAATCCCAATCTCGCCAGTGGAGACCAGTTCTCCAGTCTGAGGATCGACAATTCTGAGATCAACACCGGGTAGAGCTTGACCCACAGTGCCCGCCAAACGTGCCCCTGTGTAGGGGTTTGATGTGCTCATGTTAGTCTCGGTCATGCCATAACGTTCAAGGATCAATTGCCCTGTCCTGGCTTCAAAACGATTGTGCGTCTCTGTGAGCAAAGGCGCGGATCCAGATATGAATAATCGCATATGCATTGTGGCCTTACGAGTGAATTTCTCATCATCTAAAAGCCGTGTGTAAAACGTTGGTACACCCATCATCGTTGTGGCTTGTGGCATCCAAGTCAATGCGTGTTCCACAGAAAATTTTTGCAAGAATATCATGCTACCGCCCACCATGGCGAGTAAGTTACAGGCGACAAATAGCCCATGGGTATGATAAATTGGCAGCATATGTAAAAGAGAATCGTCGCTGGTAAATTGCCATGTTTCAGCCAGAACTTGTGCGTTAGACACAAGGTTGCGATGACAAATTTTCGCACCCTTGGACCGGCCTGTTGTTCCTGAAGTGTATAGGATTGCAGCTAGGTCCTCGCTATCGCGGTCGACTGCATTAAATTGGTCAGATGCTTTGTTTGCCTGTTCAGCTAAGCTGCCTGTTTCATCCTTGTTCAACGTCAGCAAAACGGCCTTTAGAACCTTAGAGAATGGAAAAATAGCCTCTTGGGATGTTTGGCTCACGACTACTACTGCTGGCTGGGCATCCTTTAGAAAATAATCAACTTCGAGAGCCGTGTAACCGGTATTGAGAGGTAAATAAACTCCGCCAGCTTTTACTGTGGCGGCATATAGTGCGAGCTGTGTAACTGACTTTTCCGCTTGAACTGCGACACGATCGCCGGGTGTGAGACCTGCGCTAATTAGGCAATTTGCGATTCGGTTCGTATATGCGCTAAATTCTACAAAACTTATTACTTCATTTGGGGTAATCAAAAACGGCTTGGAACTTTCTTCAAAAGTTCCAAAAACGCTATCGTATAAATAATTTGCCATATGTTTTATCTCTACCTTTAATCTTGAGGATAAGTTTAATATTTAGTCGATAACAATCCTAATTTTTTAAGCTTGTAAAGCGTCACAGTAGGTGACGCGTTGTGAGATTTTATAAGAGCTTATGGCGCTAAGATATTCTAAGAACGATAGATTAACTTTTGTTTTGAGGTTTGGACGCATAACGTTTAGAAGCCGTTTAAAGTTAATTGACAATGCATAGGCCATCCCCTCTAAATCTATCAAATAAATATCAGTTTGGTCTAATAAGACCTGTGAATTGTTAAACTTACAAAGAGATGGGGATAAAAATGACTTCAAACCCTGCAAGTGACCTCTTATCGCATTTGACTGTGCTGGACCTCACCCGAGTTCGTGCAGGGCCAACTTGTGTTCGACAATTGGCAGATTGGGGTGCCAATGTTATCAAGATCGAGACACCTGATACCGCTGCAGCCGATATGGGGGGGAAACGCGAGGGGTCAGATTTCCAAAACTTGCATCGTAATAAACGTTCCATGGTCCTTAATTTGAAAAGTTCAGACGGCTTAGAAATTTTCAAAAAAATGGCAAAGCTTGCCGATGTTATTGTTGAAAATTACCGACCTGATGTAAAGTTTAGACTGGGCATTGACTATGAAACAATCAAAGCTCTCAACGCCCGCATTGTTTACGCGTCAATCTCAGGTTTTGGGCAAAACGGCCCTTTATCAGAAAGACCCGGATTTGATCAGATTGCCCAGGGTATGGGGGGATTGATGTCGATAACTGGTGTACCTGGTGAGGGTCCGATGCGCGTCGGTATTCCGATAGCTGACCTCACTGCAGGGGGCTTTGCTGCTCAAGGAGTGCTATTAGCCCTGTTGGGGCGAGAGAAAACTGGTAAAGGGCAATGGGTGCAAACCTCTTTGCTACAAGCACAAATTGCCATGCTTGATTTTCAGGCTGCTCGCTGGCTGATGGATGGGGACGTTCCCAAACAAGCAGGTAATGATCATCCTACATCTATCCCAACGGGCGTTTTTCAAACGTCAGATGGGTACATAAATATTGCGGTCGCTGGTCAGCACATCTGGTTGCGACTAAAGGAGGCTTTAGCTGATCCTAGATTGGATGTGGATATTTATGATGAAGGTGCGTCACGAAGCAAACATCGGAAATCTCTTAACGCACTGATAAACGAAAATACTGGGCACGATACCACGGAAAATTGGATTAACCGTCTTAACAAGTCTGGAGTCCCATGCGGGGAAATAAATACGATTGATAAAGTCTTTAACAACCCGCAGGTTGAACACCTCGGGATGGCGCGTGATATGGTGAGCCAAGAGCGTGGCGCGTCACAAATTGTAGGTCAGCCCATTATAATGAGTGAGTCTTCTGCTGAAATCCGCCGACCACCTCCCAAAAAGGGCGAGCACACATCCGAAATTCTCCTAGAATTTGGATTTACTGAGGATGAAATTTTGAGTTTCAATGAAAAGGGCGCAATATGAAATTTTCTGATTTAGTAGAACAGGCAGGGGGAAAAATTCTGTCGGGTATAGTTGCAAATGTTGGTCATGTGGTGATCAATAATCCAGAGCGTCACAATGCGATTTCATTGGAGATGTATCAAGCTGCCGCAGAACGGGTCAATGTAATGGCCGAGGATCCAGAGGCTAGGTTATTGATAATACAGGGGGCTGGTGGAAAAGCCTTTGCATCTGGAGCCGATATTTCCAAGTTTGAAAAAGAACGTTCCAGCGGTGATCAGGTTCAGATCTACAATACGGCAACAGCAAAATTTTATAATGCAGTTTTCAATTTCCCCAAACCGACAATCGCAAAGATAAACGGATTTTGCATTGGTGGTGGACTCGGACTTGCAGTGGCGTGTGATTTGCGCATTTGTGAAAATCGCAGCAGGTTTGCCGTGCCGGCTGCAAAACTAGGAGTTGGTTATGGTTTTGTTGGGGTCAAACGCTTGGCTGAGCTGGTCGGAACATCGATGGTAAAAGAGATCTTTTTTACCGCGCGCCAGTTTAGTGCAATAGAAGCCTATGATATGGGGCTGGTAAACCGTGTTATGTCTCCTGAAATGCTTTCCTCCTTTGTCGATGATTATGCAAAGCGTATGGCGGCAAATGCACCTCTGACATTAGGCTCGATAAAGGCAATAACGCGAGAGTTAAATAAGCAAGAAGTGGACCGTGATCTCAACCATATCGAAGCCTTGGTAAAAGGCTGTTTTGATAGTCAAGACTATATCGAGGGACGGCGCGCCTTCATGGAAAAACGCAAACCCAATTTCATAGGGCAGTAAGTCCTATGTAAATAAGATCAAAAACCTTAGGACTATTTATGGGGCCTTTAAGTTTAAAGCAGCGCATCGGAATCGATATAGGTCGTCGTTTATCGATCGAAGAGGGATTAGAATGGGCGGCAGTTAATGATGTCCACTTTATAGATGTGCAGACAGATATAGATCCAAACAGACTTGAATCTTTCGATAACCAGCGATGTGAAAAAGTTCGCAAGCTAAGAGATCAGCATAATATTAACCTGGGGCTGCACACTCTCTCTGGTGTTAACGTTGCAGAGATTTCGCCGTTTTGCCGGGACGCAGTCGATCAATATCTTAAAGCTTACATTGACTTAGCAGTGAAGTTAGATGCACGGTGGATAGTCGTGCATGGTGGTTATCATTTTACCAACTGTCGGTCTTTGCGAGTACAGACATCGATAGAGCGTCTTTCTCGAATGGCAGATTATGCAGAGAAAAAAGGCATTCTTCTATTGTTAGAAAATTTGAATTGGGAACCTATTCTTGCAGAGGTCAAATACATGCCAGTGACTCCAGCGGAGTGCATGTATTTCTTTTCCAAGATCGAAAATCCAGCCCTACGGTGGTCATTTACGGCTAATCACGCTCATTTCTTACCAGGCGTTGGGATCGAAAGCTTTGTTGATGCAATGGATTTTTCTTTGTGCTGCGAAATCCGTCTTGCCGATAACAACGGATCATATGAAGTTCATCAACAGCCTGGAGAAGGATCTATTGATTTTGGTGCTCTGTTTAAAAAGATTGAAGGTATGGGATATAAGGGCCATTATACAAATGGCTTTGGAAGTATGGAGGATATGCTAATTGGGCGAGATTATATGGTAGCGCGCGCCAAAGATGCCGGAGTACGGATAAACTAGAACCTCGAGTCAAAGGTTTTTCTGGGTTTGGTCTTTAAAAATGCAACTGAATTTGTTTCCCAAATTATGTCAGAATTTTGTATACCAAATTTATTTGATGGGTTAGAGTAAACTGCTTTGTTTAGGATTTTCTTGAAAAACCTTCTTAGATGTTGTGATTTTGATTATGAAGTAAGAATTCAAGGCAAAGGTAACAGATGAAAAATCTGTGAATAATATGGCTGAACTCAGGGAGAATAAAATGTTTAGTTCCAAAAAAATTGTTTCAATAGGCGCAAGTTTATTGTCAATCGCGGGTGTCGCTGCAATGTCATCCATGCCAGTTGCTGCTGCAGAAGGCACTATCGAAGTCGTAACGCATGCCGGTGCTGGCGGAGGTACGGACGTTAATTCACGTATGATGATGATTCGGACGCGTCGTGGCTTAAAACAGGATATGGTCGTCGTCAATAAACGCGGTGGTGGCGGTGCGGCGGCAATGCAGTATTTCCATTCTCGTCCCGCCGATGGGAACACTGTACTTACATTTACCGTTGGTCATGCGATCGCAATGGCTAAAGGAATGACTGATTTAACAGTTGAAGATATGGCACCAATCGCACGCGGTACAAATGACCCACAAATTTTGATGGTTAACTGCAAAACATCTAAATATAAAACGCCAGAGGAATTTGTTGCTGGAATGAAAAATGGCGATGAAATGAAGTTTGGTGGTACTTCTTCAGGAACAATCGACCATCTTACTGTTTACTTATGGGCGAAAAGAACAGGTCAGCCAATGCCAACATATATTCCATTTGGTGGCGGCGGTGAACTTGCAACTCAAGTTGTCGCAGGAGCCGTTGATGTTGGGACATTGAACCTTTCAGAAGCTTCAGCACCGATCGAGGCTGGTGATCTATGCCCACTGGTTATTCTAGGTGAGAACCGCATGGATCCAATCCCAGCAGCAAAAACTGCGAAAGAAATGGGTATTGACCTTGTTTTATCGACAACCCGTGGATTTGTAACACACGCCGGTGTGTCAGAAGAACGCCGGTCGGAGCTAGAAGCTGCGATGATGAAGGCGATGGGGCATTCTCTCTATCAAGCATATCTTATGAATTCTGGTCTGGACAATAGTTCTCCAATGGCTTCTGGCCCATGGGGCGAGCAGATCAAAATGATGGTTGGTGAGTTTGGACCGGCTCTTAAAGAAATGGGCTTGATGGAATAAACGATCTAAAACAGTTCTGATCGGCGGTTACGCAAGCTTTGAAAGCCGTCGATCAGTATAAAAGGACCGAATAATATGCGCCCATTTATTGTTCCTGGAATTATAGCACTCTTTTCAGTGATAATCATTTATCTTGCTCTTCAGTTGAAGCTATCGCCAGCAATGATTGTGGGTCATAGCATGCAACCGCGTTCATTTCCAATTTTTCTTATGGTAATTAACCTGATCCTGATTGCAGTTTTAATTTGGCAAATTTCAAAATCACCGCCAAAGCCTATTGAACTTGAAGGTCCCACGACTTGGATAAGCGTCGGATCGTTTGTACTCTTTTATATAATTACCATTTATTTGGATTTTTTTATTGCAATATCTGCGGTGATGTTTTTGTTGTGTTATAGCTGGGGAGAAAAACGGGTGCATGTTGCGGGACTAGTCGCAGTTAGTGTACCGCTTTCCCTTTTTGTCTTGTTTGATGAAGTTTTGAAAATAAGATTCCCGCGCGGATTGATCACAAATTGGTATTACGGATAAGGATTTCTGGCTATGTATGAAGCAATCTCCGCGATGGGTTCCGTAATTTTGGATCCATATCTTTTGATGTTGATCGGCTGCATGACTGTTCTTGGTATCGTCATTGGAGTTTTGCCTGGGCTGGGCGCAACGACCGGAGCGGCTCTTCTTCTTCCTTTCACTCTGACCATGACACCGGTCCATGCCATCGCAGTGCTTGCTACGATTTATGTTGCAGCCACTTTCGCAGGTTCGATAACTGCCATTCTTATTAACACCCCAGGCACTTCCGCCGCTGCTGCCACGACATTTGATGGTTATCCGCTTGCGCAACGTGGCGAGGCAGGGAGGGCTCTGGGCATCGCAGTAGTTGCCAGCACCATTGGTGGTATTTTTTCAATATTGGTACTCTGTCTAGCCGCGCCTATGCTGGCGCGCGTTGCCTATGAATTTCGGCCACCAGAATATTTTGCGCTCACTGTATTTGGTCTGTCTATGCTCGCCAGTGTTGGTGCAGGTGGTGCTGTTAAAAACCTTATTGGGGGTATATTTGGGGTTTGGCTTGCGACTATTGGAGCCGAGCGCGTTACCTCGATAGAGCGGTTTATGTTTGGTAATTATGAGCTTTATGAGGGTCTATCATTCGTACCGGTAATGATTGGCCTGTTTGCGATTTCAGAACTTCTTGTGCAGTCAAAAAAAGCCCATATCGTAGCGGATGTGATTAGCCTAAAGGCCGTTAAGCTTCCTAGTAAAGAAGATTATAAGAAAATCTGGCGTACGATTGTACGATCGTCCGGTATTGGGACTTTCATTGGAATTTTACCAGCAGAAGGGGCGACAGTTGCTTCAATGATTGGGTATTCAGAAGCTCGCCGATGGTCTAAAAATCAAGATGAATTCGGTAAAGGAGCAATTGAGGGCATCGCCGGTGCAGAGGCCGCCAACAATGCCGCAACAGGCGGTGCTATGGTTCCAACGATGGTACTGGGCATACCGGGTAGTGGAACGACCGCCATAATACTTGTTGGTCTGATGGTTCACGGCCTTCGGCCTGGCCCCTATTTATTTACCGAACAGGTTGAAACTGTCTACCAAATCTTTGGATCAATGCTGGTTGCAAATATTATATTTCTAGCCTTGGGCCTTTATGCGGCAAAGCTCTTTGCGCGTATATCTCTCATACCAACTTCTATTTTGTGGCCAATTGTTTTTGCTCTGTCTGTTATTGGTGCGTATTCGCTCAGCGCTTCGCTTCTGGATGTTTGGATTGCTTTAATTTTTGGGGTTGTTGGCTTCTTCGCGCGGCGCCATGGCTTCTCAGTTGCACCTATCGCCGTTGGCTTGATATTGGGGCATATGGTTGAAAATAACTTGCAAAACTCGTTGAAAATGTTTGATGGGCAGTGGTGGCTAATTTTTACACAACCGCTTGCATTATTTTTCTTGGTTTTGGCTTTTCTTGGTTTATTCGGTTCGCAAATATTCCAATTCATCAAACAGAAAAAGTAATATTGGCTAATTAGTTTCTGTGAAGGTGGGCATTAAAAATATATTTGGAATTTGTGTTAAAATTCAGTTTGATTATGCGCATAGATTTTTGGAACGCCCAGAGTTTATTTGACTACAAAGGATTCTTGATTTTGGGAAATACTAATTAAGTGTAATTGACCTCACTATTTGGTCTTTCTAGGTTCCGCATAGCCGTATCTATGTGGCCTCTCATCGCTTTTGAAATTTCTACCGCGTCGCGTTTGCATAGCGCATTTGTTATATTTTGGTGCTGTTGAAGTGTAGTTTTTCGGCCCCGTTGGCGGCGTGATGATAAAAACCGTGAACGCCATAACTTGGCGTTATATGTTTGATGTGTTTCAATCAACGGTCTATTCCGGCTTGCTAATATAATGCTTGAATGAAATGCCATATCGGTTTTGAAAAAATCGATCGAGGAGAAAACATCTGATTTATCAAGCATAGTTTGGTTGAGATGCTTTATTTTACGAAGGTCTTTTTTGGTCGCATTGGAGCAGGCGATTTCACCTCCCAGTGCTTCTAGCGTACTCAAAACACTCATACTTTGCAGTAATTCTTCGATCGAAGGATCCGCGACGCGAGACCGGCGTGTTGACGTGTATTCAATTAATCCCTCCCTCTCTAAAATACGCAAAGCTTCACGCATTGGAGTGCGACTAATACCTAGAACTTCGGCAATATCGCGCTCCGGAATGAACATTCCTGCGGGAAGCTTTTCCAACAGGATAAGTTCGCGCAGTTTTTCTGCGGTTTCTGTACCGAGTAATTTACGCTCATTAGGTTCGATCTGTCCATCCGCAAGAAGGGCCAATAGCATATTTTCTTTTGCCATTTGACTAATGTCCCCATTTTAACGCGATTGGATCCAGCGGCTGCATTAATTCAATGAGGCCTTTTCTGGTTTTTGGATGGAGTGCTTCAATCGGGTGGCGGCAAAAATCTGATTTAATGACTTTACCGTTTAACATAGCGGCTTTTGCCGCGCGGAAACCACATTGTCTGTTTTCATAATTTATGATTGGCAAGACTTGGTTATACCCCTCTTTTGCCGCCTCGCGATCACCGTTGGAATATGCGTCGATCACGGGGCCAATTAAGTCTGGTATTAGGGCCGACGTCATTGATCCAGTCGCACCAGCATCCAAATCTGCCAGTAAAGTTATTCCTTCTTCGCCGTCAAAGGGACCCTCAATGGTATCGCCACCCGCCGCGATCAACTGTCTTAATTTTCCAGCAACACCAGTCGATTCAATTTTGAATAGTTTTACCATATCTATTTCTCGTGCCATCCGTGTAAGAAGTGCGACGGGTAAATCAACGCCCGAAAGTGGCGCATCCTGAATCATAATGGGTATCCCGACGTCGCCCACAGCTTTGACTTGTTCAAAGGTTTGCTCTGCGTTACCTTTTAACAAGGCTCCGTGATAGGGCGCCATCATCATGACAATAGAAGCGCCAAGGTCACAGGCTGTCTTAGCGCGTTGCACAGCTATTGACGTTGCAAAATGGCTAATTGTAACGATAACCGGAACACGCTGATTTACATGTTCCAGACATAGTTTTGTAAGATGATCTCTTTCCGAATCGGAAATCAAGAATTGCTCTGAGAAATTTGCGAGAATACAAATTCCATTGACGCCTTGATCGATCATACAGTCGAGAACGTTTCTCATGCTTTGTTCGTCAACTTCACCGTTGTCTTCAAAAGCGGTAGGAGCTACTGGCCATATGCCGCTGTAGAGTTTTTTGGTCATTTTAGTCCTCACTTATCAGTCATTAATTTTTGATGATTTATACGTCAAAAAAGGTCACGACTAATTTAGCTAGTTGCCCTGCCAATCTGGTTTACGCTTTTCAAAGAATGCCTTCACGCCCTCTTTAAAATCATCACTACCATAGCACATTTCTACTATGTCTTCGTCAGAAGGGATCATTGGTGCCTTCTGTAGTCTGTTTAAAGACATTATAGATGCCTTTAGGGTCAAGGGCGCAAAGGTTTTTATTGACTCTGCTAACTCGAACGCCCGTTTCATCACAGCAGTTTTATTTGTAAGCAGTTCGTTTATAAATCCCGCAGTACTGGCTTCCTGGCCATCAATTAGTTGCGCGGTCAGCAATATATATCGTGTTCTTGCAAGCCCGATTAAAGCCACAAACCTGCGCAAGGTGCCAATGGCCAGACAATTTCCAAGTGTTCGTGCAATTGGAACACCAACTTTGAGGTCTTCACTTCCAATTCGAATTGAGCAGGATGATGCGATGCCTGCGCCACCACCTGTCACAAAGCCATTCAAAGCTGCAATAGTGGGCACGTTGCATGCGTCAATTTGGTTGAGCACAAATTCCATATTTTCTTCATATCTGATTCCGTCGGAGGCACCTGTGAAATTTTGGAACTGCGAAATATCCGTTCCAGCAGCAAAAGCGGCATCCCCGTTACCGGACAAAATTAAAACTTTGACCTGATTGCTGTCGCTTTCAGTTCCAACCGTCGCACAGATTTCACCAATCCGCTGGTACATATCAAATGTCAGGGCATTGCGTCGGTGAGGGCGATTAAGGATAATATGCCCTATTTGATTGTCTACAGTGTAAAGTAAATCTTCCGACATATATTACCTCCGTTTACAGTCTTTCAGTTGATGATTGCTGCCTGAAAAGGTCGACCCAACCAGGGTTTTGTTGATGTGACTTAGAGATTTTTGTTCTTCTCTTTAGAGTCATGTTTGATCCGCCGGACACTAAAGGTCAGCGTCAAGTAAGCTCGCAGGAAAATTCTGAAAGGCCAATGGACGCAGCCAGCGTGCAATTGCAAGGGTCCCAACAGAGGTCGAACGACTGTCGGTACTAGCGGGGTAGGGACCACCATGCATCATAGCCGAACTTACTTCTACGCCTGTCGGAAATCCGTTGCACAAAATGCGCCCCGCCTTTTCCTCGATAATGGGCAAAAGCGCTTTGGCTAAATCAGTATCACTTTCCTCCATTTGCAGCGTAATTGTTAGCTGCCCTTGTAATTCTTGTGCGACCTGCATCATTTGCTGCTCACTATCGCATTCCACAAAGATACCTGCTGCACCAAATACTTCCTCGTGCAGGGATGGCGTATTTAGCCATGTGCTTGCGTCAACGCGAAATCCAGCTGCACGACTGTGGCGCGGATTCTGAGCCCGCTGACCGTCTGTAATTTCTTGCGCGCTTCTGGCAAATTTGGAAATACCGTCATGATATGCAGTGTGGATACTATCAGTTAGCATTTTTTGCTCCGCTCCTGCATTGAGAGCTTTAACTGCAGCATCTTGGAGCGCTGTGAAACACTCACCTTTTAGAGCCAGTAAAACTCCTGGATTTGTACAAAATTGACCTGCCCCCATCAAAAGCGAGGCGGCCCAATCCTTACCAATTGTTTGTGCCCTTTTAGTCAAGGCATGAGGCAAGCAAAAGACAGGGTTTACTGAACCAAGCTCACCGTAAAAAGGAATTGGGTTTGGTCTGCTGTGGCACATATCGTAAAGAATTCGTCCGCCAGCTGTTGAACCAGTAAAACCAACAGCTGTGATCTCAGGATGCTGAACCAACGCGCTTCCAATTTTGCGACCCGAGCCTTGAAGTAATTGAAAAGTGCCATTGGGCATATTACAAGCTTGGATTGCGTTTGCGATGGCCTGGCCAACTAATTCTGCAGTTCCCGCGTGTGCGCTGTGACCCTTGACGATCACAGGACAGCCTGCGGCAAGTGCGGAGGCAGTATCACCTCCTGCTGCGGAGAAGGCTAGTGGGAAGTTTGAGGCGCCAAATACTACAACAGGGCCAAGGCCACGATGCGTTAAGCGAATGTCAGGACGGGGGAGAGGTTGTCTTTCGGGTAGTGCCTCATCAATGCGAATATCTAGATAATCTTTTTTTGCAATTACGGATGCAAACATCCTTAACTGCCCAGTCGTCCGGCCACGCTCTCCAATTAAACGCACCTCTGGTAATCCAGTCTCGCGGATACCAATATCGGTTATTTCATCGCCAAGAAGATCAATCTCATCAGCAATTTTATTGATAAATACGGCCCGTTCACTTCGGCTTTTTTGACTATAAGTGCGAAATGCGGCTCGTGCCGCCTGACAGGCTTCTTCAACTTGATTTAGGTTTGCTTGTGCAAAACTAATGTTAGCTAGGTCAACTGAAGCTGTGGTATCTTCTGACCCAACCCATTGGCCATTTATTAGGTTCTTACCATGTAACACTGTTATTTCCTTCTGCATAAATGGGATCGCTTTTAGATCGTCTTTCGCTTGTTTCACTATGTGTCTTTGCCATTCGTAAAAGCAGGTCGAAAGCCTGCCGAATGGCGCTGGCATTTGCCTGGTTTTGGCCCGCTATATCAAAAGCTGTTCCATGCGCAGGTGTCGCAATCGGCAACGGCAACCCACCAGCGACAGTCACGCCACGTTCAAATCCTAAAAGCTTGATCGCGATTTGTCCTTGATCGTGATACATCGTAACGACTGCGTCTACTTCTCCGCGCTTGGCTTTTAAAAAAACGGTGTCTGAGGGCCAAGGACCTGACACATTAATTTGTTTACTCTGGCAAAAGCGTATTGCTGGTTCGATAATATCGATCTCTTCACGTCCGAACTTACCATTATCTCCGGCATGTGGATTGAGGGCAGCTACGGCGATAGAGGGCCGTGTCTTTCCGGCACGCCGTAAAGTTTGCTCAGCCAATTGTACAGCGCGCAATATACCTTGTTCATCAATGTTTGCAGCTACATCCTTAAGACCTATATGACTAGTAACACGAGTGGTCATAAGGTCATCTAAAACATTTATTTCACTGTGGTATCCTCTGAACCCCAGATAGCGTGCCATGTAACGATGCTCATCTTCAGCCTTCAAGCCTGCAGATGTCATGGCGGCCTTGTTAAAAGGCGCAAATAAAATACAATCTACGTGTCCTGCGACCGCTAGATCCATTGCTTTGTCCAAGCACCGCAGCGCGCTGGTGCCACTTGCCACAGTCACTTTTGCGACTTTGACATCTTTGGGGTCAATGGAATGCATGTTCAAATGCGCGCATCCAGTAAAATGCGCAGTCTGGTCTTCAGTGATTGTCGCAAGCTCTATCTCTGTATTAGCTTGCTTAGCCCCGCGTTCCCATAGATGGGAATCACCGATAAGTAGAATATCGGCAGCGTCTTTTACGCCATCTTGTGTTAAAAGCTTGGCGACTATTTCGGGACCTATACCTGAGGGATCACCAGGTACAATTGCAATTTTTTGACGTGACATAGCTATGAAATTTTCCTCTAATTGTCGCTGTTTCAACATAAACTTGTACTTCTCGACTTATAAATTTGAACATCTAATTAGAAGTCTAAAACTCATCATAATTACTTTTGTTTTAGTGTCTTAATTTTTTGAAATACGGACCCTTAGCCCTCTGACTCTTTCAAATCTGAATATGTATATAAATAAACAAACATTGAATTCGCGTATTTTGGTATACTGTATATTAAAGGTTACTCGTTGGGCAGAAGAGTGTCAATAATATGCCAACCTGAATAGCTGAAACGCCTAGCTTTGTGATAGTATTCTTTGCAAACTACATGAATAATTTAAGAGTTTGTGCTTTTGAATTTTTCTATAAGATACGGACCTGATTTTACTGTGGGAAAGTGATTTTTTGGGAAGATTGGAGTGATATCAGAAAGCCAATCCGTTTGATGAAAAAATGCAAGACTATGTCTCGCGGGTTCGTCTGGTATCGCGACCACGCGGTGCAGCGTCGATGTCCACCTCTTTGATGTCCAAATTGCCATCAGATCGCCAATGTTAATTACAAAGCAATCTTTTAAGGTGGGTACTGTGACCCAGTCGTCCTTGTGCAGTATTTGAAGACCTGTTGTTCCAGCTTGTGGCAACAAAATTGTTAAAGATCCATAATCAGTGTGGGCGCCTGCACGTTGCTGACCTGCTTGTGTTTGGGAAACGGTTGCGGGATAATATAGCGCCCTGAGTGCTGAAACGGGTTGTTGAATGTAGCGATCAAAAAAATCACTTTTCAAGCCTAAAGCTTCGGCAAGCGCAGCCATAATCCGGACTGCCAATCGCTCCATTTCGGTATAATATGCGTGCCATGCGCTTTTAAAGCCTTCTAATTCTGGCCATAAGGTCGGTTGATAGCAAAATTCGTAGGCTCGTCGATCAGATATTCCTTTGGGAACAGCCAGGGGGCCGCCATTGAAGCTCTCCTTAAGGTCTGGTGGTGTTTTTTCGCCTTTAGAAGCCGCGAGAGCCTCTCGATTTGGTCCGATCCAACCGTAAGGGTAGCCAGGATAGGGAGCTGATACTTTGTTTTTAATATCTGGAGGAAGGGCGAAAAAGCTTGAGACTGCGGCCCATTGAGCTTGTATCACAGTATCGGAAACTTGGTGGCCGCTGATCAGTAAAAAGCCAGAGTCTCGACAGGTGTTATCTAACTTCTCCGCTAGGCCTTCGCGCTCGTCTTCATTCGCCTGTTCAAATTGTGATAAATTAAAAACGCTAAAATCCACTAAAGAGTCTCCAATCAAGCTGGAAATGATCTGTGACGTTGATCAAGCATATCTGGGTGATAATCACTCCTTTGGTGCCTCGATTATGGTATAAAGCCCACTTAAAATGGGTACATATGCTTCAATTGCACAAGTCGCGACCACACTGAAGTCTCCGTTGCATCGACTGTCAATGTTTTGACCGCCAAATGTTGCAATAACCTTTGGATTTCCCCTCGGCACTTGAGCCCGAAGTTTTTCTATATTCACCTTATTTGGCTCTTGCACACCGATCGTAATGTTTACGTTCATTTCATTGTGATCAATATCCAAAGAGCTAAATAATGTGATTGAGCTATGTCGAATTGCATCGTTGAACGCCCTAATTGCAGCTTTCGTGTAATCCATTCCGTAGAGATCTGCGCCTGACCCCATTTCTAATATGAGCCTTTTCATCGCAATTACCGCCTTGGATCTAAATCTAAAGCTATATTGATAGCTGCATGAGCAATAATGGCTGGGTGGGCATCTGATTTATGCGCATTATGAATATCGAGTCCACCGGGCACTACGATTGCAGTCACTGTGCCATACGGAAATTCGGCGATAACTGGTTTGATGTCTACTAGGTTGGGCTTTTGACATGCTATTTCAACGGAAATTATCATATCACTTTTTTCAGCGCCAAAGACTTCATCCAAGTTGATTGAATTACGCCAAAGCGCGTTTTTTACTGCTCTGCAGGCAGCTTTGGTGTAGCTGCCCGATCTGAGAGACGTCCCCATGCCCATTTCAAGCAGCATTGGTGTGATTGTCATTATTGAAATCCATTTTAGCAAAAAGTTTGGCTGGTACTATTCTTTAAACGCCTCAGCTAACGAGCATAAAATTAGATAAGATTTAAAATGTAAAGTCTAGTTACAGTTTGTTCTGTGAAAATTGGAAAGACATCAACTAGAAAATGACATAATATACTTGCCATAAGATGATTACAAACCAGGTAAACGTTCAGTAAGTAAATGAGGGTGATCAAAATGTCAGATTGGCTGTATCAAGTACGTATGCGGGTAAGTCAAAGATTAGCGGACGACCTTAGGGGAGTGCAAGCTTTGGATTTATCAAAGGAAATAATTAATACCACTTACGATCATGGCGCCCGTCTGGTATGCGTCTTTGACGGGTTCAGAGACTATTGCCTAGAGGCTGAAGCAAATGATATCAAAGAATATCATCTTTATGAATGGACAAAGACAACTATTGAAAATCCGGAAAAAAAGAAAAAGCACTTAAAAGCCTTTTCTTTTTATAAAGGAGATGATCAAGTTTATGAAAAAGCATTTGCAGTATCGCTAGAAGCAAAGATACGTGCGTTGGCTTGGACTGGAGAAATAGAAGAAGTTTCCTTAATTGACTCTAATCCTGCAAACAACCCTCAGCCACCCGCAAAGTTAACGTAAAGTTGTATGTTTTTTACAAGGGTAAAATTGCTTTTTTACAATACCTTCCTGGTAGACCTTTTAAAAGCGACATGCCTCACGTTACCTAAAAATGCATGTTAAAAGGCACAAAGAATAGGGTGCATCAGTTTAAGAGGAAAACTGCCCAAAGGGTTATGAGAAATCAAAAATTTAGATGGTACACATATTTAACGTTAAGTTAATAACCTATGCGTATTAGTGGCATTCAGATTAATATGGCATTGTTTAATAACAGATTGTTTAATTCAACAGAGTTTTGGATATTGCTTTCCAAATGATATTGATAAACTTGAGGAGTCTTTAATTGCTGTCTTTAGGAAAGTAAATCCATATACGGCTAATCCGGTATAATTCACTTGATTTCTATTCAATATTCAATTAAGGGAATCCGGTGACGTTACGAACATCGACCACTGCTCCTAAACCGGCCAGTCTATCGATTTTGCATGACTGAGCCGAGCTGCCGCATAAAGTGGGCAGGTTAAACTTAGGAGATCTACCATGGCTACTGGTACAGTAAAGTGGTTCAATACAACTAAAGGATTTGGATTTATCGCACCCGATGGTGGAGATAAAGACGTTTTTGTTCATATATCAGCTGTCGAGCGCTCAGGCCTATCAGGTCTTGCTGACAACCAAAAGGTAAACTTTGACGTAGAAGCAGGGCGTGATGGTCGCGAGTCGGCTGTTAATATTACTGCCGCGTAAACAAAATTCTGTCAGGATATACTTGGCAGTTTAATGGTTAAGATTTAGGAGATACCCATGGCTACTGGTACAGTAAAGTGGTTCAACACAACTAAGGGATTTGGATTTATCGCACCCGATGGTGGAGATAAAGACGTTTTCGTGCATATCTCAGCTGTCGAGCGTTCAGGCCTTTCAGGACTTGCTGACAACCAAAAAGTAAACTTTGACGTAGAAGCAGGCCGAGACGGCCGCGAATCGGCAGTCAATATTACTGTGGCTTAAGCGACAGACGTTTATCTTATCAGTCGTAAAAATTAAATAAAAATTACCCGATCATCTACGATCGGGTAATTTTTTTAAATGAGATCTGATTTTCCAGAGTTAGCGTCTTTTATTCCTCTAAGGGTAAAATGTTTAGTTAAAATATGCGTTTTAAGCGATACTCATTTGAGTTTACAGGCTCTGGGCGTTGTTAGTGTTCCACGCAATCGTAATTCCGTACTCAATTCTTGGCTTTCGACTATTTGTTGATCAATCATTTTTCCAAGCATCTGAGCAGCTATCTTACCCATGGCTTTGTGAGGAACATGTACTGTTGTTAACTGCGGTTCAGCCAGACTTGCCAATTCAATATCGTCAAATCCGGTTATGGAGATATAGTCGGGTACACTTAGTGCCATCTCCTTGGCCTGCTTTATTGCTCCCGCCGCCAAAACATCATTTCCGCACATTGCGACCGTGGGTGGGCAATCTAATGCCACAAGCTTTTGAAAAGCGGCCTGTCCGTTTTCAATCGAATAAGGAGTTTCAATCAGTTTGAGGCTACGTGGATCGAGTCCAGCACGTTGCATAGCCATACGAACGCCAGTAACCCGGTCACGCGCGCGATCATTGTTCTTTTTCGGCGCTGAAATAAAGGCAATATTTCTATGGCCAAGGGCAATCACCTCTTCTATCAGAGGGCGAATTGCTTTTTCATTGTTAAATCCTACAGAGGTTTGGTCTGTGTCCGTTTGATAGGCCCACGCGACCAAAGAAGGGACATCACGCTGTTTCAAGAAATTATAAATTTCGGGATTACGATCGTAGCCGATTAGCAATAACCCATCAGCACCCCGTGCTGTCAGGGTCTTGATATGCTCAAGTTCTAAATCAGGCCTGTAAGACGAGCTGGCAACAATTAAAGTCTTGCCTAAGTTTCCCAGCTCTTCTTGAAACGCCTGTAGACCACGAGCAAAAATCGCATTGTCCATGGTTGGAATGATTGCGCCGACAGTATTTGTGCGCCGCGCTGCGAGCGATTGGGCATTAAAGTTTGGTGCATAGCCCAACTCCGCCACAGCACTCATAACTTTTTTGCGTGTTGCCTGGCTAAGTTGATCGGGCGAATTTAAACATCTTGATACTGTTGCAGTGGATACGCCTGCCTTTTTTGCGACGTCGGCGAGGGTTGGTATAAAGTTACTCTGGCTCATAGTTGGTTGTATCACTTAAATTCAATCAATTTTTCCACATTAAAGGTATTTTAACTTGCCGTCATCAAAAATGTAAGCGCTTGCATCAAAAAATGTAAGCGCTTACATTGACTTTTAATCATTTATTGTTTTAACGACAGGCTAAGATTGGAAATTATGCTTTTTTGGTAAGCGATTTTTGGTTCGGACACACCAAGATTAGGACGGATTTATGCCCTCAAAATATCTCAAGAAAGCAAAGTTGAACTCTACATCTGACGCGGCTGACGTCAGGCAAACAGTTCAGTCCATTCTTAATGACATTGAGGCGCGTGGTGATGTTGCCGCTTTGGAATATGGTGCAAAATTTGATAGATATAAAGGCAACGTCATCCTGAGTGAGGAAGAGATAGAACAGGCCTGTGCACTTGTCCCTGAAAAGTTAAAACGTGATATCGACTTTGCGCATGAGAATGTGCAGAAATTTGCTCAAGCACAAAAAGAGACCTTGAAGGATATTGAAATCGAAGTCATTCCGGGTCTTATTGCCGGTCAAAAAAGCATACCAGTTACTGCTGCGGGCTGTTATATTCCAGGTGGTCGCTATAGCCACATTGCAAGCGCCATTATGACTGTAACAACGGCCAAAGTTGCTGGATGTAGTCATATTACTGCCTGTTCACCCCCACGACCAGAGGTTGGTATCGCGCCAGCGATTATCTACGCGGCGCATGTTTGTGGCGCGGATAATATTTTGGCCATGGGGGGTGTTCAGGGCGTTGCGGCCATGAGTTTTGGACTTTTTGGATTGCCAGAGGCAAATATACTTGTTGGCCCAGGTAATCAATTTGTTGCAGAAGCTAAACGTATTTTGTTCGGTCGCGTTGGCATCGATATGATTGCAGGTCCGACTGATAGCCTTGTACTGGCTGACGCCTCTGCCGATGCGATGGTTGTTGCGGTCGATCTCGTCGGCCAAGCGGAACACGGGTATAATTCTCCAGTTTGGTTGGTCACTGATAATCGGGCTCTGGCCGAGAGGGTTATGGCCTTAGTGCCTAGTCTAATCGCAGATTTGCCAGATTTAAATCGTGAAAACGCAGCAGCCGCATGGCGGGATTATGCCGAGGTTATTCTTTGTGAAAATCGTGAAGAGATGGCGGCAACCTCGGATACCTACGCACCAGAGCATTTGACAGTTCAAGCCGAGGACCTCGACTGGTGGCTGGATCGTTTAAGCTGCTATGGATCTCTCTTCTTGGGCGAAGAAACTACGGTCGCTTTTGGAGATAAAGCGTCTGGTACAAACCATGTTCTGCCTACGTCAGGTGCTGCCTCCTACACGGGCGGTTTGTCGGTACATAAGTATATGAAAATTGTAACATGGCAGCGGTCAACACGTGAAGGCTCAAAACCTATCGCTTTGGCAACTGCGCGTATTTCTCGGCTCGAGGGGATGGAGGCGCATGCAAGAACAGCCGATATTCGTCTTAAAAAATATTTCCCTGGAGAAAACTTTGACCTTAGCCCATCATGACACAAACGCCGATTTTTCCTGATCTCTTTAATTTAAGTGGCAAAGTTGCTTGTGTCACAGGAGCCAGCGCCGGCTTAGGGCGCCGGGCAGCGATAGCACTGGGATCGGCTGGAGCAAGAGTTGTGGGAGTGGCAAGGCGCCGAGATGCTCTGCTGAGCTTGAAACAGGAGCTTGGCGCAAAATTCAGTATTTTGGATCATGATGTTTCTAAGCGGGACATGCTGGAAGATTTAGCCCACAAAGTGGAAAAGCCCTTTGGCTCTCCTGATATATTAGTCCATGCGGCTGGAATAAATACACGGGAGTCGGCAGATGAGGTAACACCGGAAGGCTGGGACATAACGCTCGATCTCAATTTGCGTACCCCCTTTTTCCTATCTCAATATTTAGCTCCGAAAATGCGAGAAAAAGGCTGGGGACGGATTATCAACTTTGCATCATTGCAGAGTTTTCGTGCTTTTCCGGGCGGCCTGGCCTATGGTGTTTCAAAAGGTGGCGTCGCTCAGATGACGCGTGCTATGGCTGAAGCTTGGTCATGTGACGGGATCAATTCCAATGCTATTGCACCGGGATTTTTTAGGACAGAACTCACCGCGCCAGTATTTGCCGATCCCAATCGTGCGGCCCGCAATGCTGAGCAGACCTGTATCGGACGCAACGGAGAGCCTGAAGATATTGATGGAACTGTGCTATTTTTAGCTTCCAATGCATCCGCTTATGTCACTGGACAAGTTTTGATGGTCGATGGAGGCTTCACAGCAAAATGAAAGCGTTAGTCTATAAAGGGCCGGGACAGCTTGTTTTTCAGGAAATGCCAAGACCGATAACTATTGACGAAGAAAAGCTGATAAAAATTGATAGTGTAGGTATTTGTGGCTCCGATATGCATGCATTTTTAGGACACGACGAACGCCGACCTGCGCCTTTGATTTTAGGGCATGAAGTCTCTGGAACCATAGTTGACGGCTTACAAAAGGGGCAGCGTGTTACTGTGAATCCGCTTGTCGGGTGTGGACATTGTCCGGCCTGTGTTTCAGGACGCGATAATTTGTGCCCCGATCGAAAGATTATTTCGATGCCACCTAAAGAGGGTGGGTTTGCCCAATACTTATCTATGCGGATGGGAAATCTAACAGTTGTTCCTGACGAGTTTAGTTTGGAGAAAGCCTGCATGGTAGAGCCTATTGCCTGTGGCTGGCATGCAGTGCGTCTGGCCAAGGCGGCTTTGAGCTCGCAGTGGGATGGTATTAGGGCGCTGGTAATAGGTGGTGGTGCCATCGGAGTGGGATCAGCTCTTTCTTTGATCGCGCAAGGCATACAAAATGTGACAGTTACTGAACCAAATGAAAAGCGTCGTAAGTTCTTAAGCCCAGAAAATAGTTTTTCAGTTATTTCACCTGGCGAACTGGCCGATAATGATTACTACGATCTTGTCATAGATGCAGTTGGCTACGCACCGACCCGTGCGACAGCGTCTAAAGTTGTGCGGCCAGGTGGCGTTATCGTGCATATTGGGCTTGGATCTGCTGAGGATGGGCTAGATATTCGGCGTGTCACTCTTCAAGAGATTATGTTTATTGGAACGTATACCTATACTGCTGCAGATTTTCGTGCTGCTGCTGCAGCTATGTTTGATGGTAGACTAGGCGCGCTTGAATGGTATGAGGTCCGCCCGCTTGAAAATGGGGCGCATGCTTTTTCTGATATAAGACAGGGACAAGTTGCTGCACCAAAAATAATTTTAAAACCGTGATAAAAGGAACTTAAAAATGACGGAAATTCCACATCTTTTGGTGCATGAGCATCAAGACAGTGTCGGTGTTATAGTGATAGAAGGGCTTGAAGCGGGGACGGATATGCTGGTCTGCGTCACGCACGATGATCCGGCGGAGTCAGCGAAAGGAAACTCTGTTTTCAGGCTGACGGCTGGAATGTCGGCTCCAATTGGTCACAAGATTGCACTTAAAGACCTCAAAAAAGGCGATACTGTGTTTAAGTACGGTGAAGACATCGGAATAATCACGGCAGATGTCAAAAAGGGCGATCATGTCCATACTCACAATTGTAAAACGAAACGCTGGTAAGGACGATTAAAATGAGTGATCTCTCAAATATAACTTTCAAAGGCTTTCGGCGCGACAACGACCGTGTTGGGGTCCGAAACCATGTCCTCATACTCCCTTTGGACGATATTTCTAATGCGGCATGTGAGGCTGTTGCAAACAACATAAAAGGTACCTTGGCTATTCCGCATGCATATGGGCGTTTGCAATTTGGTGAAGATCTTGACTTACATTTCCGGACAATTATTGGGACGGGTGCCAACCCAAACGTGGCCGCTGTTGTGGTGATCGGGATTGAGCCAGGCTGGACTAAAAGAGTTGTTGATGGGATAGCCCTAACAGGAAAGCCAGTTCAGGGATTTTCGATCGAGCAAAACGGCGATCTGAGGACTATTATGGACGCTTCTCGGGCGGCCAAAGATATGATGCATTACGCGTCTGAACTTCAACGTGAAGAATGCTCAATTTCAGAGCTTTGGGTATCGACAAAGTGTGGTGAGTCCGACACAACGACTGGTCTTGGCTCTTGTCCGACAGTTGGCAATATGTACGATAAATTATTACCGGTCGGAATTTATGGTTGTTTTGGCGAGACGTCTGAAATTACTGGCGCGGAGCATATTTGCCAAAAACGCGCTATTAATGACGAAGTTGGAGGGCGTTGGTATAACATGTGGAAAGCCTATCAAGACGATGTCATCTTTGCACATCAAACAGACGATTTATCTGATAGCCAACCCACAAAAGGAAATATCGAAGGCGGGCTGACAACGATTGAGGAAAAAGCACTCGGTAATTTGGAAAAAATTGGTCGTACATCCAAATATATCGACATACTGGAGCCAGCCGAAGAACCAAAGTCTGGCAAAGGACTTTATTTCATGGATAGCTCTTCTGCTGCAGCTGAATGTGTTACTTTGATGGCCGCAGGCGGATATGTCGTGCACACATTTCCAACAGGTCAGGGCAATGTTGTTGGAAACCCTATCGTGCCAGTGATTAAAATTACTGCAAATCCGCGCACAGTGCGCACCATGAGCGAGCATGTTGATGTGGATGTGTCAGGTATCCTGCGTCGGGATATGACAATCGACGAAGCCGGTGACTCGTTGATTAATATGATACGACGCACGGCCAACGGTCGGCATACAGCTGCAGAAGCACTCGGGCATCGCGAGTTTTCAATGACGAAGCTATACCGTAGCGCTTAAATACAAAAATAAGGTGGCCTTGTTATCATGGGCCATCTTAATTAATATTCCAAAATCCTAATTCTAAATCATTGGTGCTGTTTTGTAACGCGAGCCTTTTCCTTCAATTTTTCAAAATATAGAAATACAGGCCAAATTTATAAGAAATTTTCATCTATCATATTGCCACGCCTTCTCACTGCCATGCCTATTACTAGTGTGACTCTACTTATGGACGTAGGCTATAATAGCTACGATGATTGGTCTATGGTTTGGCATTGCCTAGAGTTTTGTGGAAAGCATACAAATGCGCGTAAGGTATCAAACTCTGGTTTGGACAGCTTTGCAACCAGCACTATACTTTTGGGCTTGCTTACTGTTGGCCAAATTTGCAAAATATAAAGAGAACGCACACCACTGTTTAGATTACTTATACTGATTTGTTTGCCTTACTATTTTTTCGCAATCAATTTAATTCTTACAAGGCTGATGGATATTGCTATGCTAGGGATGAAGATGTCGCTACGCGATATAATCAACTTGGGTCAAAGCATATATTCCTTATGCACTGAAAGACAGGTTGTTTTGTAGTAAAAAGTTTTGTGGCCTAGTTAAATTTTTAGTGTAGTATAGTATGCTTTGCGTCTTGAAACTTGCCTTTGATCGATTGAAAATGTTCGTCTGGTAGTCCATCAGACAAATCTTGGGTAATTTGCCAAGCAAGCAAGTGCATATAGTCGGTGAGTTTTAGCTGAAATTCTCTAGGCAACACATCTATGTACTCATTGACCTCATTAAAAAAGGTTAAAATATGTAGTGGTATTTGCTCAGGTTGTGCTTGCATTTTTTCCCCCATGCATTCGCCTCTAAGTGTATTTACGGAAAACCCCCTGTTTTATTTAGTAAAACCCTTTGTGCAGATTGACTGCGGTATGATGGAGTCAGTATAAAAACCTTGGCTTGGAGATATCACTCCTGCGTTGGATATGTAGACTAAAAAATACTTAAAAGAATTAGATTGGTCGTAGCGTTACTGGTGATGATTTTCTCAAACCTGCTAACCAGAGTTAAGGTTGGAGGATGTTATGGCAAATTATGGTGAAAACGAAGCTCAGGGAAAATTTTGGAATGATGCACCAGGGCAGTCTTGGGTAAAGCATGATGACGTTATGAACCTTAGGTTGGGAAATATATCAGATATTTTGTTCGATCGCTTAAGGGGAACATCAGGCTATAACGTGCTAGATATCGGTTGCGGCACGGGGTCTACATCCATAAGGCTGGCTGAAACTTTAACCCAAGACACGCGTATAACAGGTATTGATATCTCTGAACCTATGCTTATCAAAGCGCGTGAGAAAGCAATTGAGCATGCAAATGTTGCGTTTGTTGCTGCCGATGCTCAAGCCTTTCATTTTGAGCCTGATACATTTGATGCTGCAATTTCTCGATTTGGAGTTATGTTTTTTCAGGATCCACCCAAGGCTTTTACCAACTTCAGATTAGCAATGAAAACTGGCTCTAAACTTACATTCGTTTGCTGGGCTTCTTACGAAGAGAACGAATTCTTTTCGGTTCCCCTTAAAACAGTTTTAGACTTCGTTCCGTCCGAATACGAATTGCATGCCAATGCACCGGGCCCATTGGCGTTCAGCGATAAAAGTTATTTATTGGGAATATTGCAGTCTTCGGGGTTTTCAAACTCTCATATTGAAGTTGTTAAAACAACAGTCGATACTTCGGACACTCCAGAAGAAGACGCAGCTCTTTTAATGCAGATTGGCTTTGGGGCACGAGCGGTGCGTGAGGCAGAGCTTGATCAAAAGCGCACAGATGAACTTTTTGAACTTTTCTTAGCGAATTCGAAAGAGCGCCAGAGCGATGGTATCATTAAATATGCCGCTACCGTCTATATTGTTACAGCAACTGCGTAAAGCGCGGCCTTAATTTATGCTGTAGTTTTAGATCAAGCGCTCACTGTGCCAGCTAGTCCGTCACATCGGAATATCTCTAAAATTCTTGCAACATTTTATTTCAAAAATTCTTAAGTGGCATCCTTAGCGTTGTCCTGTTTGCCTCTTTGGCTTTGTCTGGTATCTTTTGGGACGTTACCTCAACATTGATACGGCGCTGCTTGTGCTTCAACATGACCTGCCTTCGCCGCATTTAATCGTTGCGAGCCTGATAATAACATTCGTCTCTGCCAAGCCTATTTTATTATCATCAACAATGATCCTTTTAAGGTTCTTTCACACATTATGCTATAAGCGATTAGCTGTTTGATGAAGTCAAAGGTTGCTGTTACGGTTCTGAACTTGTTGTTTTTTCAGTTAAATAAATGACTGTTTTACAATTGTTTGTTGTGAGTGCTATTGTGGAGACTGCAGGATTTGAATTTAGTGCTGAAAAGCACGTAGCCCGTAATTTAATTTCTTTGGCATGTATTCTTTTGCAATACTAAATGATTTAGCATATTTGATCATACTGTGTTTGCCCTGGATACGTGTTGCAATTTGCGTACTCTTTGATCATTGAATATCATCGCTTTGGGAAATAATTTGTGAAATTTGTTAGCTTTTTAACCAACAATGCATCTTGGCTCGCAGCTGGTGTGCTTCTGACCTTTGTGTCCAGTTTTGGTCAAACATTCTTCATTTCTGTTTTTGGAGGTCAAATTCGGACTGAGTTTGCGTTGTCTCATGCGGCTTGGGGTGGAATTTATTCGCTTGGGACAACAGCCTCTGCCATTGTAATGATTTGGTCGGGCGTTTTAAGCGACTTTTTTAGGACCAGAATTGTCGGAGGCATAGTGCTCATTGGGCTTATGTGCGCCTGTTTGGGGATGGCATTCATTTCGTCGGCATTTTTGCTGCCAGTGGTAATCTTTGCATTACGTCTTTTTGGCCAAGGTATGTGTTCCCATTTGGCTGTTGTTGCAATGTCGCGTTGGTTTGTTGCCAATCGTGGGCGTGCCTTAGCTATCGCGGGTCTAGGCTTTTCTGTAGGTGAGGCCTTCATGCCGATTATTTTCGTATTTTTAATGACCATAGTAGCGTGGCAAAAGCTCTGGCTTGTTGCAGCAACGCTGTCCTTATTGGCGGTTCCTGCATTATGGAAATTATTGCGTAAGGAGCGCACTCCGCAGTCAATGAGTGAAGAGAATACATCTCTGGGCATGCAGGGCAAGCATTGGAGCAGGATTGAGGCGCTCAGACACCCGTTGTTTTGGTTCATGTTCCCAGCTATCTTAGGGCAGAGCGCGTTCAACACGGCATTCTTTTTCCATCAAGTTCATTTTGCTCAGACTAAGGGCTGGGATCACTTTTTATTGGTGTCTTTCTTCCCCCTTTATACTGGCGTATCTGTTTTAATGATGCTTTTGTCCGGTTGGGCCTTAGATCGCTTCGGAACTGCGCGAATCATCCCTTTCTTTCAAGTGCCGATGGTTGTAGCCTTTTTGTGCTTTGCGACGGGGGAGGGCGTCTCGATGTTTGTTCTAGGGCTGATTTTCTTGTCAATGACATCTGGTGCAACTGCAACGCTGCCAAACGCGTTTTGGGCTGAGTTCTATGGAACTGGTTGTTTGGGCTCCATAAAGGCTCTCGCAGCTGCTGTAAGTGTTCTGGGATCCGCGATAGGGCCTGGAATTACTGGATTTCTGATCGATAAAGGGGTTGAACTTGAGATGCAGTATTTTTGGATAGCTGGATTTTTTGCAGTTTGCGTTGTGGCTTTGTACGTTGGCGTGGAGCGCTCAAAACTACATCTGGTGTTTACCCCTGCGCCAGGTAGTTAGCGCAACCCTTTAAAGCGGCAAAATCATCGATAACTATTTGTGTGGCAAATTGTTGATTAAAGTCAGAAAACCGTCCTTTATCGCAAAATGCGACGCCGTAGTTTTCATAACGTATGAAGGGCGCGATGGCGCGAGAGACCCCACCAATCAGATAAATACCTCCAAATGGCAAAGTTGTTAACGCTAAGTCGCCAAAGATTGATCCAGCAAAGCCAAGCATACAGTTTATGACATCTTCTGCTTTTGGATCGTTTTTTGCGTCTCTTATGACTTCTTGCGGCGTGCGGGGCACCTCTGGGCAGATGTATCTGTTTAGTAAAGCGAGGCCTCTTCCTGAAAGGATCTGCTCGACAGATGCAAAGCCTTTGTCGGCGGTGATTTGGTCGACAATCCAACGTTCTCGCTCGGTTCTGACTGGAATACGCGCATGTCCTGCCTCTGCTGGTGGAACGACTGAACCATAGGGAGTCGGTACAAATTGTGCTATATTAAATCCTGTACCGATACCGCATACCAACATCCTTTTATCCCTATTAGTGGCTTTCTGCCCAAAAAGATGCTCAATGTGAGCGTCGTCCAATGAGGAAAGCGCATAGCCTTGTGCTTGAAGATCATTCAGTAGGGCTGTGATTGGGGCTTGGGATACTTTTTTTAGCTGATCCAAATCGATGGTCCACGAAATATTGGTCAATTCCACGCTGTCTTGGGCCACAGGGCCAGCTACGGCAACGCAAATACCATCTATATAAGGATTTGATTGAAGTGTGAGGTATTGGGATAGGATTATTTCTAGTGAGTCCGCAGTACTATTTTGAAATTTTTTGATTGTATTCTCAAGTAATAGAGTGCCAAGTGTTAGAGATACACGGGTGTGGGTTCCTCCAACATCGGCTACCAAATATCGCGCTGCACTCATCAAAATCGTCCTTTTGCGTCAACGTTGACGCGTTATTAATGATATTCAACTTTGACTACAAGCAGTGTGGATTTGGGTAGAGCTATAATCAATGCATTGATCATCTGGTGAGGATGATGAAAATTATACGACTGTCTGCGTGTTCTATTTTTGTTCCTGTTTTTTCATTGGAGATTGGAGAGAAACATACTATGTAATTGATCAGTTAAGAGGATGGTAGATGGCTGAGCTAAAAAATATAGAAGTCCGAGGTGCACGCGAGCACAATCTAAAATCGATAGACGTTGATATTCCGCGCAACAAGTTGGTTGTGATTACGGGTTTATCGGGCTCGGGCAAGTCGTCCTTAGCCTTTGATACGATTTATGCGGAGGGCCAGCGCCGGTATGTCGAATCTTTAAGTGCTTATGCTCGTCAGTTTCTTGATATGATGGAAAAACCAGATGTAGATCATATTTCGGGTCTAAGTCCCGCAATCTCTATTGAGCAAAAAACAACCAGCAAAAATCCTCGCTCGACCGTTGGGACTGTGACTGAGATATACGACTACATGCGTCTACTTTTTGCACGAGCGGGAACGCCTTTTAGCCCGACGACAGGTCTGCCGATTGAGGCACAGCAAGTACAGGACATGGTTGACCGTGTGAGTAAAATGGAAGCGGGTATACGGGCTTATCTTTTGGCGCCCATAGTGCGTGATCGAAAAGGTGAATACAGGAAAGAATTCCTCGAACTAAGAAAACAAGGGTTTCAGCGCATTAAAGTTGATGGAGAATTTTACGAACTTGATGAGCCGCCAACACTAGATAAAAAATTTCGTCACGATATTGACGTCGTTGTTGACCGGCTGGTGGTCAAAGAAGGCATAGAGACACGTCTTGCAGACAGCTTTAGAACCGCCTTGGATCTTGCAGATGGAATAGCAATTTTAGAAACGGCGCCCGCTCAGGGTGATCCGGAGAGAATTACATTTAGTGAAAATTTTGCCTGTCCGGTCAGTGGATTTACAATCCCAGAAGTTGAGCCAAGGCTATTTTCGTTCAATGCGCCTTATGGGGCATGCCCTGAATGTGATGGTCTAGGCGTGGAGCTATTTTTCGATGAACGCCTTGTTATTCCAGATCAGACACTCAAAATTGCGGACGGTGCCCTTGCTCCTTGGCGCAAGGGGAAAAGCCCTTATTTTCTTCAAACCATTGAAGCGATAGCCAAACATTATGGATTTTCACCGAATGCAGTTTGGAAAGATTTGCCCGAAAAAGTTCAAAAGGTTTTTCTATATGGATCAGGTGAGCAAGAGATTAAATTTCGTTACGACGAAGGTGGCCGAGTATATAAGGTCAGTCGTGTGTTTGAGGGGGTCATTCCGAATATGGAAAGGCGCTATCGCGAAACAGATAGCAATTGGATAAGAGACGAGTTTGAAAATTTCCAAAACAACCGTCCTTGTCGGAACTGTGGGGGATTTCGTCTGAAGCAAGAGGCACTGGCTGTCAAAATTGCAGATATTCACGTCGGCCAAGTCGTTCAAATGTCGATCAAAGAAGCATTTGATTGGTGCCAAACGGTACCTGATAGGCTTAGTAACCAGAAAAATGAGATAGCGGCGGCCATTCTAAAAGAAATCCGAGAAAGATTGGGATTCTTAAATAATGTCGGGTTGGAATATCTTACGCTCAGTCGGAATTCAGGCACCTTGTCCGGGGGGGAAAGCCAGCGGATACGACTAGCCAGTCAAATTGGCAGCGGTTTGACAGGTGTTCTTTATGTTCTAGACGAGCCATCAATTGGGCTTCATCAACGTGATAATGACCGACTGCTTATCACGCTTAAGAATCTGCGTGATCAAGGTAATACAGTTATCGTTGTAGAACATGACGAGGAAGCCATTCGTGAGGCTGATTACGTTTTTGATATAGGACCGGGTGCAGGTTTGCGCGGCGGGGAAGTTGTAAGCTTTGGAACGCCTGAAGAGGTTACAGGCGACATGAATTCCCTAACGGGTCAGTATTTGAGGGGTGTGCGCAAAATTGATGTGCCGACTAAGCGGCGTGCTGGAAATGGCAAAACTGTCAAAATAATCAAAGCGGCGGGTAATAATCTTAAGTCTATTGACGCCGAATTCCCATTGGGAAAATTTGTCTGTGTTACAGGTGTGTCAGGGGGAGGAAAATCTACTCTTACAATTGAGACACTCTTTAAGACTGCGTCCATGCGTTTGAATGGAGCAAAACAAACTCCCGCGCCTTGTGAGACGATCAAAGGCCTCGAGTTTCTTGACAAAGTCATCGACATAGACCAACGTGCCATTGGAAGAACACCAAGGTCGAACCCAGCAACTTACACGGGGGCTTTCACACCCATACGAGAGTGGTTCTCGGGTATGCCAGAGGCAAAGACGCGCGGATATAAGCCGGGTAGATTTAGTTTCAATGTGAAAGGTGGTCGTTGTGAGGCCTGTCAAGGTGACGGTGTAATTAAAATTGAAATGCACTTCCTACCGGATGTCTATGTAACTTGTGAAACCTGTCGTGGAGCGCGCTATAACCGCGAGACGCTTGAGATCAAGTTCAAAGGCAAGAGCATTGCTGATGTGCTAGATATGACTGTAGAAGACGCACAGGGCTTTTTTCAGGCTGTGCCCTCTATACGCGAGAAGATGGATGCATTGGTCCGCGTCGGTTTGGGCTATATCAAAGTAGGTCAGCAGGCGACCACTCTATCTGGCGGTGAAGCACAACGAGTGAAATTATCAAAAGAGCTTTCAAAACGGGCCACGGGTCGCACTCTGTACATTCTGGATGAACCAACCACGGGACTGCATTTTGAGGATGTCCGAAAACTTTTGGAAGTATTGCACGAACTGGTTGAACAGGGTAATTCGGTGGTAGTGATCGAACATAATCTGGATGTGGTGAAAACAGCTGACTGGGTGATAGACATTGGACCCGAAGGTGGTGATGGAGGTGGTGAAATTGTTGCCACGGGAACTCCTGAAACTGTTGTCGAAGTAGCTGAAAGTTATACTGGGCAGTATCTCAAGCCACTTTTAATACAAGATAAAGTGGCCGCTGAGTAAATTTAAAAAATGTCTAAGTCTGGAAGATGCACAACCTAATTCAACCTTCCCTCTGCTTTTGTTTGGCGGCAATCACATCATAAGCAAGAGTCTTTGTGTAATCACTGAGCTTGACAAGGGTTTCTTCGACTCTTTCTGCCTCTTTATTATCCAAGTGGTTGGCGATTTTAGTGTGAAGCCCGATAATAGTTTCACGATTGCGCGCAGTGAAAGTGATCATATTCATCAAGGGCTGCATAGCCTCTACAGAACCAGCGAGTTGGTAGGACATTACAGGGTTTTGTGCTGCATCAACAAGAGCTCTATGGAACGCAACATCTGATGCGCACCAACTTTCATCGCTAAGGCCGGGTTGAGCTTGACGATAAATTTCCGCCCGCATAGTGGCAAGGTGATCGGCAGTTCTGCGCTGTGCTGCAAATGGCGCACAGGCGCGTTCCATGGCAAAACGGGCCTCGCAAGCGACATCAAAACTTACGGCATTCATCGAAAGCAAAAGGGTGGATGTTGTGATTTGTTGACCGTAGGCCTCTTCATAGCTGATACGTTTGATGAATGCGCCGCCGAAAGCTCCGCGCTGGGTGCGAATAAGCGACTGCGCGGCGAGCCGTTTGAGAGCTTCGCGGACAGTCGAACGCGATACTTCAAATTGATCTGAAAGTTCAGATTCTGAAGGTAGACGTTCATCGACGATTAATTGGCCAGACACTATAGCATCGCGTATTGCTTTAGCGATCTGCGCAGAAAGATCTGACGTAGCATCATTTGGATTAATTTTCATTTGTCATACAATTAAAAGTCTGACATTTAAAACGCAAGAAAAAATTTTCGAGTCACGCTAAACATTCAAGGAAGTGTACCATGCAAGCAATGGCAAAAAACTCAACGCGTAGTGTTTTATGGCTGGCATTTTTTGCCAGTATTTTACTTGCGTGGTGGACGCTTTATTCCATGAGTTCATCAATGAATATGGATCTTTTGGGGCGCATGATTATGACGGATACTCATGTGGGTTCTATGAACAAAAATATGGATATAGGAATGGAAACCAGCATGGGTACTGAAGCTAGCAAGGGCATGGAAACTAGCAAGAGTATGGACATGCCGATGACAAAGTTTGGGTCGTTATTTGGAATGTGGGCAATTATGATGGCTGCAATGATGCTACCCACTATGGTCCCCACACTTACTAGCTACGAGGATCTGATGGTAAGTGCTGATGGCACGCGAGCGGGTTGGCTTGGAGTGATTTTGGGGTATATTACTGCATGGGTCGCTTTTGCGGCGATTATCACTGCTGTTCAACTCAGCCTGCTTTCTTACAAGGCTGTGGATATGATGGGTGCTGCGACATCTACCTTGTTTTCGGTTGCACTGCTGCTTGCAAGTGGTGCCTATCAGTTTTCTCGTCTGAAAGAGCTCTGTCATGGCGTTTGTCATAGCCCGATGATGTATTTTGTTGGTCATTGGAAAACAGGGTTTTCCGGTGGTTTTCGCATGGGGCTGGGGTTGGGGACTTTTTGCATTGGCTGCTGTACTCTTTTCATGGTGCTTGGGTTCGTGGGCGGCGTAATGAATTTCTTGTGGATGGGCTTGGCCACACTGTTTATGGTGATAGAAAAATTGCCTCAGATCGGTCACCGGGTAACACGACCAATGGGTATTATTCTAATAATTGCAGGGATCGCTCTTGCTATATCGACGTATTAAGAAACGGAGAGTTTTGTACTATGGCTAAAACTGAAAAATCCCTTGGGGATAAAATCTCGTCTAATCAACGCATTGATAATCGGATGGAAAGCTCGTCTCGTAATAAGATGCAACCGACAGATTGGGAAATCAAAGGTGAGTTATTTCTGAATTGCTCTTGTACAGTTTTCTGTCCCTGTGTCGTATCCTTGGGCGCTTACCCTCCCACAGAAGGTTATTGTCATACTTGGATGGCGGTTGCTATTGATGAAGGACATTTTGAAGGTGAAGATTTGTCAGGTCTGAATATTGGACTTTTAGTGGATATTCCAGGCCGAATGGGAGAGGGAAATTGGAAGGTTGCGGTGTATGTCGATGAGAGGTCTTCAGATAAAGCCTATAATGGTATACTCCAAATATTTAGCGGTAAGGCTGGTGGTACAACTGGCCTCTTTACCATGCTCGTATCCGAAATTCTTGGTGCCCAGCGGGAAAAGGTGGATATTGTACGCGAAGGCAAGAGACGTAGTATCAATATTGGCCGCAAAATATCTGGTGAAATTGAAATGCTTCAAGGCAAAGACTCCAATCATCCTGTGATGGTCAGCAACACCAATTATTGGATGGGGCCGGACGTGATTGCGGCGAAAGGATTAAAATCGAAAGTACGCGATTACGGTAGAGTTTGGGATTTTGGTGGAATGTCTGCTGAAATTTGCCCAATCCACTGGCATGGCCCACGATAATGGCGGGAATTGTTCCGTCACGCCGCGTTCGCGGCACGCCCTTCTCAGCCGGTGTCGAGGCTGCTGGAGCTCAAGCTTATACTGTTTACAATCGTATGCTCTTGCCTAGTTATTTTGAAAGCTACACGGCAGATTATAGGCATCTTAAAGACCATGTGCAGGTGTGGGATGTTGCAGTTGAGAGGCAAGTTAGCATTAAAGGTCCTGATGCCTTGAAATTGATGAAGAGGATGAGCCCACGGGATATGAACAGGATGGCGCAGGATCAATGTTATTACGTGCCGATTTGTGATCATAAAGGTGGCATGCTGAATGATCCTGTGGCTTTGAAAATTGCCGAGGATCATTATTGGCTGTCAATTGCAGACGGTGATTTGCTGCAGTGGGCACTGGGCCTTGCGATAGGTCAGAACATGGATGTTGAAGTTTTCGAGCCCGATGTATCACCACTTGCTGTACAAGGGCCTAAAGCTGAGGATTTGATGGTGCGAGTCTTTGGCGAAGACGTTCGCAATATTCGGTTTTTCCGATATAAACGTATGCTCTTTATGGAAAATGAATTTATTGTTGCCCGTTCTGGCTGGTCAAAACAAGGTGGTTTTGAAATTTATGTAGAGGGCGAATATAATGGTATGCCGCTCTGGCAGGCTTTGTTTGCTGCAGGAACAGATCTAAACGTGCGGGCGGGGTGTCCCAATTTGATCGAGCGTATCGAAGGAGGTTTATTGAGCTATGGTTCCGACATGCGGCGTGAAAATACGCCTATTGAGGCAGGGCTGGCCAAGTTCTGTAACTCGCCTGATGATTATATTGGGAGATCGGTGATCGAGGCTCAAAAAGCTCACGGGCCGAACCGAATAATCTGCCCCATCGCAATCGAAGGTGCTGAGGATTTGCCGCATAATGCTCTGGGCTGGAATGTTTACAATAAAGAGACATGGGTTGGCCTGATCTCATCAGCGACCTGGTCACCTGACTTTAATATCAACGTGGCGATTGGAATGATTGAGCGCGGGCACTGGGATGCTGGTACCGTTTTGCAAGTCGATACAGGGGCCGGGATGCGTCAGGCCATGATTAAAGAGAAGTTTTGGATTTAATACTTAGGAGAAGCTTATGACTACCAAACAAATATATGATCTTGGCGAAATGCCACCCCTTGGCGAAGTACCTGACAAGATGCATGCATTCTTGGTGCGGCAGGATCGCTTTGGCGAACCCGAGAGCGCCTGGCAACGCGAAGTGATTGATACACCCAAACTTGGACCCAAAGATGTACTTGTTTACGTTATGGCTTCTGGCATTAATTATAATAATGTTTGGGCGGCATTGGGATATCCCGTCGATGTGATCAAGGATCGTCAGAAAAAAGGCGAACCCGAGGATTTCCACGCAGGCGGATCGGATGCTTCTGGAATTGTTTGGGCCATTGGGGAAGACGTTTCTGATGTGAAAATTGGCGAAGAAGTCGTTGTGCACTCAGGCTGGTGGGAGCCAGAGGATCCTTGGGTTCTTTCTGGTAAAGATCCAATGCTGGCCACATCTGTCCGCATTTGGGGCTATCAGACTAACTATGGTTCTTATTGCCAATTTGCCAAGGCTCAATCGCATCAAATTAAGAAAAAGCCAAAACATCTGACATGGGAAGAAGCGGGATGTTATATGCTTTGTGCGTCAACAGCCTACCGTCAGTTGATGGGATGGGCACCGCATACTGTTGAAGAAGGCGATGTTGTTCTGGTTTGGGGTGCCGCTGGTGGGCTTGGTGCGATGGCGCTGCAGATAGTATCTGCTCTTGGCGGTAAGCCGATTGCTGTCATCTCCAGTGAAGACAAACGTCAATTCTGCATGGATAAAGGTGCCGTAGGCGTTATAAACCGAAACGATTTTGATCATTGGGGGCCAATGCCAGACACAGCCGCGCCAGAGTATGGTAACTTTATGAAAGGTGCTCGAGCCTTTGGAAAAGCAATTTGGGACATTCTTGGCGAACGTAAGAACCCCAAAATTGTTTTTGAGCACCCAGGTGAGGCAACATTGCCGACCTCTGGTTTTATTTGCGATACAGGTGGTATGGTTGTCATCTGTGCTGGTACAACCGGTTATAATATCACCATGGATCTCAGATACCACTGGATGATGCAAAAGCGTTTTCAAGGCTCTCACCTTGCGAATGATGAACAGTCAGAAGCTGTCAATGAGCTGCTCTTAGCGGGCAAAGTCGACCCCTGCCTGTCTGAGACCTATAGCTTTGATCAAATTGGCTATGCACACCAGTTGATGCATGAAAACAAACATCCTTACGGAAATATGGCCTGTTTGGTGAATGCAACTGTGAAGGGGCAGGGAGCTTCCTGACCTTTTAGAAAATTTGTAATAAAGACCACCTCCTTAATGTCTTAGGGAGGTGGTTTGCATTTTAATTGTTATCAAATTATTTTGCAGAAGCCTCCTTTTGCACACCAACACATTTAATCCAATTATTGCTTAATCATTGCAAGATTAGTTCTGAAATTGCTTACACTATTATCACAAATTGTCTTTTATCATGGTAGTGAGCAAAAGGTAGTGAATGTTATTTAAAATTTCAAAATATAAAGAAATCATTCGTAAACACGAGTTTTTAGGATTGGCGTTTGCAGATTAATCTCACTATGTATTTAAAAAGCGAAACGAAAAATTAGAAGGCAGTTTTGTGATGGATTTTGATCTTAATTTTGTACGGAACCAGTTTCCAGCCTTGCAGTCGCCAGATCTTAAGGATGTTGCTTTTTTTGAAAATGCCGGTGGGTCATATGCTTGCCGTCAGGTAATTGATCGACTCAATAGATTTTATACTGAGCGCAAGATGCAACCCTATTGGCCGACACCCGCTTCGAAACTTGGGGGTGAGGAAATGGATGAGGCGCGGGTGCGGCTGAGCGCTATGATGGGCGTTGCGCAAGATGAGTTGAGTTTTGGCCCCTCCACAACACAGAACACGTATGTTCTGTCTCAGGCTTTCCGTCAATTGCTACAACCTGGAGATGCAATAATTGTCACTAATCAGGACCATGAAGCAAATTCCGGTCCTTGGCGTAGGCTTGCAGAGGCTGGTATTGAGGTACGTGAATGGAGATTGACTGCTGAAACTGGTCATCTTGATGTTAACGAATTGCAAAGGCTTTTAGATGATAACGTAAGTTTAGTGTGTTTCCCACATTGCTCCAACGTTATCGGAGAAATAAACCCGGTGAATGAAATCGTTGAACTTGTGCATAATGCAGGCGCTTATGCCTGTGTTGACGGAGTGAGTTATGCACCGCATGGGCTGCCAAATATGACGGAAATAAAAGCGGATATATATCTCTTTTCCACTTACAAAACGTATGGCCCACACCAAGGATTGATGATTGTGAGAAGGGCATTGGGCGAAAAGCTACCGAACCAAGGTCACCATTTTAATGCGGATACGCTTTATAAACGCTTTACTCCAGCAGGACCTGACCATGCGCAAATTGCAGCCTGTGCTGGAATAGCTGATTATTTTGATGCTCTTTATGAGCATCACTTTCCAGACGTGGCTGATCCGGTAAAGCGAAATGATATTGTTCATAATCTCATGCGGAGCTGGGAAACAAAATTGCTTCAACCCTTGTTGAATTATGTTCAAAATAAAAACTCATTATCGCTTCTTGGGCCAGCTGATGCAATAACACGCGCACCAACTGTTGCAGTTAAAACGCAGAGGTCACCAAGCGAGATAACCCAAGAACTTGCCTCGCTAGGACTTGCTGTTGGGGGAGATGATTTTTATGCAGTGCGTCCTTTAGCAGCGATGGGTTTGGATCCTAAGGTTGGCGTACTTCGTATGAGTTTTGTACATTATACAAGTGAAGCGGAGGTTCAGCGTCTTATGTCTGCCCTAGACGATATTCTTTGATCTGATATGACCTCTAAAAGCGTACATTACTTAAATAAATAAGAGTTTAGCCGTTGGCCCACCCCATAATCTACTGGATCAGACGTGATCTACGTTTGTACGACAACCCTGCGCTGCATTATGCGGTTCAAACTGGCCGCGCTGTTATCCCACTATTTATTATGGATGACCAGGAGAAAAACCTTGGCGCCGCACCAAAATGGCGCCTTGGATTAGGTTTGGAGCACCTTTCGAGCGAACTTGAAAAGATTGGCTCAAGGATTATTTTTCGATCTGGCAATCCCAAAATTGTTATCGAAGAATTGATCACCCAAACTGATGCTAGGAACGTTTGCTGGAACCGTCTCTATGATCCCGTGGCGCGTCAAAGAGATGCAGTTATTAAAGAGAGCCTGACAGAGAGAGGAATTGAAGCGACTAGTTTCGCGGGAGCATTGCTTTTTGAACCATGGACTGTAAGCACTGGGACGGGTGGATATTACCGAGTTTATACCCCGTTTTGGAATTCTGTCAAAGCGCGCGACGTGCAAGCTGAGCACCCATCGCCGGAATTGATCAATGCGCCGTTGGACTGGCCAGTGTCAGAGAACATCGCCGATTGGAAAATGGGTCAAGCGATGGGGCGTGGTTCTCACGTCGTGCGCCCGTTTGTTAGGCTGGGGCAAGCCGCAGCGGTAGCCAGGTTGGCATTATTTCTTGAAAAAGATGTTGGCCATTATCCTGAACGAAGAAATATTCCATCTATTTTGGGCACTTCGGGTCTTTCTGAAAACCTTGCTCTAGGTGAAATTAGCCCCAAGCAATGCTGGCATGGCGGTCAAAAGGCACTTTGTGACGGTATTCAGGGCGCTGAGATTTTCCTTAAGGAAGTTGTTTGGAGGGAATTTGCCTATCACCTGATGTTCCATACGCCGCATATTCTGGACTCCAACTGGAAACCAGACTGGGACGAGTTCCCTTGGCAGACTGATGAAGACAGCCCCGCAGTTTTAGCCTGGAAACAAGGGCGTACTGGTGTGCCTTTTGTTGATGCAGCAATGCGCGAAATGTATGTTACCGGCCGGATGCATAATAGGGGCCGCATGATTGTGGCATCTTATTTAACAAAGCATTTACTATTTCATTGGAAGATTGGCCAAAAATGGTTTGAGCAATGTTTGATTGATTGGGATCCTGCCAGCAATGCCATGGGATGGCAGTGGTCTGCCGGATCTGGACCGGATGCGACGCCTTATTTCCGGGTTTTCAATGCTGAGACACAGCTTCAAAAATTTGATGCAAAAGGGCTTTACCTCAAACAGTGGATTGCTGAATTACATCAATCACCATCTGATACAGCAAAGAGTTTCTTTGACGCCATTCCGACGAACTGGAATTTGAACCCTGAAATGGAATATCCAAATGCTATCATGTCCATGAAAAATGGGCGTGAAAGAGCGCTCAATGCATATGCAAACCGCGGATTTTAAAGGGAGGGGATTATGTTTTTAACATCTACAAAAAACCAAGATGATTTACCAAGATATTTCACACAAGTTTTTGATCAGGTCAAACACATGAATACTGGTCGCCTCGATTTCCTTTTGTCCGATGGCCGCGCATTTCGGGCCGAAGGTCAAAAACCGGGACCGATGGCTCAGGTAAATATAAATGATAATGATATCTTCGCACGTTTGATCCGTGAGGGCGATTTAGGGTTTTGCGACGCTTATCTAGATGGCGGCTGGAGTACGCCGAATCTTCAGGCCTTTATGGACTGGGTGCATGCGGATAATGAGACATTATACGATGGCTTTCCAGGGGTGTCACTTTTGCGAGTATATGAAAAGCTCCGTTTCTGGCTTCAAAGTAATTCCAAGCGTCAAGCCCTAAAGAATATCAGCTACCACTATGATCTGGGAAACGAGTTTTATGGTCTCTGGTTGGACAATACGATGACCTACTCATCGGCACTCTTTGAAACGGGTTATGAAAGTCTTGAACAGGCTCAAATTGCAAAATACGCCTCTATGATTGATCAAATGGGAGTTAAGGCTGGGGATCACGTCCTTGAAATTGGATGTGGGTGGGGCGGTTTTGCGGAATATGCAGCCATGGAAAGAGGCCTGAGTGTAACCGGACTTACAATTAGTAAAGAGCAACTGGAATTCTCAAGAAAAAGAATTAAAGATAAGGGCTTAGATGGCAAGGTTATATTTAAACTTCAGGATTATCGCGATGAAAAAGGTACATACGATGGGATTGCAAGTATAGAGATGTTTGAAGCCGTCGGCGAAAAATACTGGCCTGCGTATTTTCAGACACTTCGCAGTTGTCTACGTCCCGGGGGTAACGCAACGCTTCAAATCATTACTATTTCGGATGACCGATGGGATGTCTATCGCAGAGGGGTAGATTTCATCCAGAAATATATTTTCCCTGGTGGTATGTTGCCATGTCCAAGCGTTCTTCGTTCTCAGGTTGAACAAGCGGATTTAGAAGTCGTCAAATCTGTTGAGTTTGGAGCAAGTTACTCCAAAACTCTGCGTCTTTGGTATGATGATTTTAATCAAACTTGGGATCAAGTCGCCGATCTTGGCTTTGACGATCGATTTAAGAGGATGTGGAATTTTTATCTTACGTCATGCGCCTCGACTTTTTCTAGCGGAAATTGTGATGTGACGCAGATCACTGTCGCTAATCCCACCAAAGCCTAAGAGTGGATGTCATACTAGGTTAAGATGGTTCATTCTATTTGCTGATCGACTGCTAAGAATGTTACATTCTCGTTAATCGGGACGAAAGTTTTGCGGGAAGAGATACTATTTTTCGGTTAGGCACGGAATGACAGCCTGTCAGGCGCTAGTCAGAAAAGGAGATGGCCTGCGATCGCTTGAGTTTGTAGGCTAAGCTGTTTAGATATAATGACATTAAGTTTCCGGAGACTATTTATGCGTTACGCAGAAGACCTGAGCGCAGCTATTGGCAATACACCATTGATAAAGCTGAAAAAAGTGAGCAAGGAAACAGGGTGTACTATTCTGGGCAAGGCGGAGTTCATGAATCCTGGTCAATCAGTTAAAGATCGTGCTGCGCTTTTCATTATTAAAGAAGCGGTGGCAAATGGTGATTTGCGGCCGGGTGGTACTATCGTGGAAGGAACAGCAGGAAATACCGGGATTGGTTTGGCTCTAGTGGGGGCGTCGATGGGATTTAAGACTGTGATCGTTATTCCCGACACTCAAAGCCAAGAAAAGAAAGACATGATCCGACTTGCTGGGGCGAAATTGATCGAGGTTCCGGCTGTTCCATATAAAAATCCAAATAATTATGTTCGTTATTCTGAAAGATTGGCTCATCAGTTGTCTAAAACCGAGCCAAACGGTGCGATTTGGGCCAACCAGTTCGATAATGTAGCAAATCGCAAAGCCCATACTGAGGGTACTGGATCGGAAATATGGGACCAGACAGAGGGTAAAGTTGACGGATTTATCTGCGCCTGCGGATCGGGCGGAACTTTGGCGGGAACGGCAGCGGCATTGCAGCCCAAAGGCGTCAAGTTTGGGTTGGCAGATCCGATGGGGTCTGCGCTGTATTCTTATTACCAAGCCGGGATGCTTGTTAGTGAGGGCGAGTCTATTTCTGAAGGTATAGGGCAGGGACGTATTACTGAGAATCTCAAAGGGTTTACGCCGGATTGCTCTTACCAAATTTCTGATCAAGAAGCCTTACCGTTAGTCTTTAATCTTCTTCAAGAAGAGGGGCTATGTTTGGGAGGAAGTTCGGGAATTAACATTGCTGGTGCAATAAGAATGGCCAAGGATTTAGGGCCGGGGCATATCATTGTGACTGTCTTATGTGATTTTGGTACGCGCTATCAGTCAAAATTATTTAACGCAGAATTCTTAAGGGCTAAAAATCTGCCGCTTCCGGCTTGGTTGAATGAAACGGGCCGAGTTTTAGACCAAGTTTTTGAGGAAACCTAATAATGGCGTTCTCACCAGCAAAACTGCTTGCCTTTTGGGTAATATCATTAGGATTACTCGCCAGCACCGGTTTTACTCAGTCAAGCGATATCGACTATGATTTGTGGAACAAACAGGCGCATCATGCAGATCGACAGATTGAAGCTAATCAAGTTTCTGAGAGTCTGCGCAAACAAGTTGCCGATTGGCGAGACCTTTTTCAAATTGCTAGTGAAGTTGATAAACCTCGCATTGAGACGGTCCAATCTCAGATAGAGGCCCTAGGAGCTCCACCAGAGGATGGGACTGCTGATCCATTATCCGAGCGACGCTCAGAATTGCTTTCCAAATTGGCGGTTCTTACATCACCTGTAGCCAAGGCGCTAGAGGCGTTTGAAAAGGCTGATGGATTAATTCGCGAAATTGATCAGAAAATACGCGCAGAGCAGGCATTGCAGCTGGTTCATTTGACCAACTCGCCAATGACAATGACCGCATGGCCGACTGCAGTAAGTGATTTTTCTGCATTTCATCGGGCCTTGCACAGAGAATTAAAGTCCACTTTAGCGTCTGATGCCCGATGGACGCAGTTCAAAAGCCGTTGGGTAAGCTTTGCAACACAGATTATTATATCACTTTTGTTGTTGTTTGGGGCGCATGCGATTGTACAAAAAGTAGCAAACCTAATTTGGCTGGGAACGCAGAGCCACCAAAGGTTAACTAGCTTTGCGATGTCTTTTCTTGTGACCTGTTTGCAGGTAGCTGGATTATGCTATCTGATAGGTGCAGTGAGGACTGCCGAGTTATTTGATATACGTGGGACGATAATTTTGAATTCTGCCTACGGTGGTAAGTGGGATGACGCATTCCAAAATTGGCCGCTGTGGTTGTTTGGCTCTCTCTGGCTTGGACAGAGATTATTTTTGGGTCAATATGCCAGTCTACCAACGCGTTCACACAGCGACTCGGGAACAGGTATTATATTATTTGGTTCACTGGCTGGGATACTAATCTTTGATAATTACATTGATGTGATTGCCAAGTACGAGGTCGTGTCACAGCAGACCCATGCTATTTGGAATTTTTTGCCAATATTGATTGGTGCAGTTGTTTTGTACCGTCTGAGTAGACTTGAATATCAAATCGAAGTGCCAAAAGAAGAGAACTCTGCTTTGCCTGACGCGCAAAAATCTCTCAAGTGGAGGTTTATTGCGTCATTAAAGCGAATTGCGAGCTTTATTGCATTGGCTGCGCCAGTGTTAGCAGCAATCGGTTATATAAACGCCGCGACTGCAATCTTTTATCCTTTTGTTCAAACAGTTGCGCTTCTCTCTTTGTTGCTCATTGTGCAGGCACTGATCAGCGATATTTATTCAGCCTTTATAAGCAAAACGATACAAAATCAACCTGATGATGCACTTGTGCCAATTCTGATTGGTTTCTTTTTGATCTTAATGGCTCTGCCCATTTTTGCATTAATCTGGGGCGCGCGTTCTGTCGACCTTTTGGAAATTTGGAATGCAGTACAAAAAGGTATCCCTATCGGTGATGCCCGGCTGTCACCTGTAAATCTACTCACTTTCTTCGTAATATTTACCATTGGCTATATGGCAACAAGATTGTTGCAATCAGCTCTTAAAGGCTCAGTCTTGCCAAAAACTACAATGGACAGTGGTGCTCAAACAGCCATTGTGTCTGGCCTTGGATACCTGGGAATTTTTCTTGCTGCGGTTATTGCGATCTCGGGCGCGGGGCTTAATCTTTCGTCGTTAGCGATCGTGGCCGGTGCATTGTCGGTTGGTATTGGCTTTGGCCTTCAAAATATAGTCTCAAACTTTGTATCTGGAATAATCCTATTGATAGAACGGCCTGTAAGTGAAGGAGATTGGATCGAAGTCGGTGGGAAGATGGGCTATGTTCGTAATATTTCGGTCAGGTCGACGCGAATAGAAACATTTGACCGCAGCGATGTAATCGTTCCAAATGCTGATTTAGTTTCTGGAGTAGTAACTAATTATACCCGTGGTAATACGATCGGTCGTTTGATTATTCCCGTTGGAGTCGCCTATGGAACGGATACGCGCCGCGTGACGGACATCTTAAAAGACATTATTGAAGATCATCCTATGGTGTTACTGAAACCAGGCCCATCTGTTATATTTCAAGGTTTTGGGGCTGATAGCCTCAACTTTGAAATTCGTGCGATCCTAAAGGACGTGAATTGGATGCTGAGCGTTAAATCGGAAGTAAATCATCAGATCGCTGCTAAATTTAATGAAGAAGCCATCGAAATTCCGTTTGCGCAGCGCGATATCTGGATCAAGAACCCTGAGGCTTTCCGCGGAAAGGATGAGAGATGACAGCTTTACTATTTTTAGAAGATAGCTATCGTGGAGATGCTACTGCTATTGTTCGGGGCATTTCCCAGAATGGTGGCATTGTTTTAGACCGGAGCCTCTTTTATGCGACTTCTGGCGGGCAACCGGGAGATCGCGGTTTGATGTTATGGGCAGACACCCAAACAGAAATTGAAACTACTTTAAAGGGTGACGGAGGTACTATTGTCTGCATGCCCGCTCAATCTCAACCTCTCCCGAACGTCGGTCAAGTCGTCACACAGCGTTTAGACTGGGATCTTCGCTACAGTCACATGCGTATGCATACGGCGCTGCACTTACTCTCTGTTGTAATTCCGTTGCCTGTGACAGGTGGTGCGATTACCGCAGTAAAAGGTCGGCTAGACTTTGATATGCCTCATGCACCTGACGAAAAATATGACCTGAGCGTGCGGATGAATGAGTTGATTGCTCGGTCACTTGAGATAAGTGAGACTTGGATTACACAAGACGAACTTGAGCAAAATCCAACGCTTGTGAAAACGCTCTCAGTCCAGCCCCCAAAAGGTGCGTGTAAAATCCGCCTAATTCGAATTGGGCATGGCGAGGATCAAGTGGATTTACAGCCGTGCGGTGGTACTCATGTTAAAAATACTAAGGAAATCGGCAAAGTGAGGATTTCAAAAATTGAAAAGAAAGGTCGGCACAACCGACGCGTCCATCTGGTTTTTGAAACATAGGTTCTGTCTAAAACTTATAATACGAGAGCTGCTTGCCTCTTGCAATTTGGATCTGTTAGGCTGTAAAATGTAATCTGAGGACAGGTGGCCGAGTGGTCGAAGGCGCACGCCTGGAAAGTGTGTAGGCGGGAGA
>CAJWEI010000022.1 GCA_913031285.1 uncultured Alphaproteobacteria bacterium
GCTTTTTGAGGTACTCTAACTAGTGAAATTTAAATATATAATTTTTAACCGTTAGCTTCTTTCAACGAGTATTTTAGTGTTCTTTGCAATACATTAAAAGAATTTTCGCAAAATCACTATTACTCTCAAAAATTTATTTTAAACTTGTAATGCAACAGTAAATTGTGCTCCCTGCGCAGGCGAAGATACAACTGGTGCGCAGAAACCAATGATTATTATGAAAAACTTTTTTCCTTGGCAGAAAGCAGTTCTCAGCGTTGACTTAAATAGTAATCTAAGTCTGCTAAACCTTCTTTCCCAAAGAACATTTCATTGTCAACAAACATTGTTGGAGCTCCAAATATATTACGTGCGACCGCCTTATCTGTTTCAGCTATCAGTGCGGATTTGATTTCGGACATCTGGGTGGCTTCCAAAATTTCTTTTACCGGTAATTTGGCTTCCTTAAGGACCTCTGCTATCACGATAGGATCATCCATTTTTTTTGCATCAGTCCACATAGCGTCAAATATCACACTGGTGTATTTTTCTTGCCAGTCTTTTCCAATTGCATAAATCGCACCGCGCATGAGACCGATCGTCATAACGGGAAAATTTGGGTTTGGGCGATATGATAGTTCGTGCCGTGCGACGAATCTCTTCGTATCCAGAGTATCATAAGCTAATTTTCCTTTAACATCGGCAAAAGCTTCGACAGGACTTCTATTATTAGAAAGTTTGAAAATACCGCCCAGTAAAATAGGTTTTGTTGTCAACTTTGCGTTATGTTTTCGCGCAATGGCCGGCAAAAGTTTATGTGCAAAATATGATTTTGGGCTGCCAAAATCGTAGTAGAATTCGATCTCTTGCATTACCAAGTTTCTCCAAATGGTCTAAGGTCAAGTTCGTGTGTCCACCCGTCCCGAGTTTGATGATAGAGCATCCAGTAGGCCTGTGCGACGGATTGAGGTGACATCAGTGTATCGGGTTCTAGGGCTTCTGGGTCTCTCCCGCTCGACCGGATACGTTCGCGAACAAACTCAGTGTCGACCCCTGCATCTATGATCAGATGTGCTACGTGAATATTCTTTGGGCCTAGTTCTCGAGCAAGACTTTGAGAAAGCATTCGCATGCCGGCTTTGCCTGCAGAAAATGCGCTATAGCCAGGTTTTCCTCGCATGCTGGCAGAAGCTCCAGTGAAGAAAATTTTGCCTTTTCCACGTGGAATCATGTATTTTGAAGCCTCGCGCCCAGTTAGAAAACCAGAAAAACAGGCCATTTCCCAAACTTTGCGAAATACGCGCGCAGTGGTTTCTAGAATTGGAAAATAGACATTACCACCGACGTTGAACACTACGAGATCAATTGGGCCAACATTGTCTTCGATCTCTTTAAATACCTGTTCTGTAACATCTTCATCGCGAGCATCAAATTTATAGCCGTGAACTTGACCTCCGATGGCGCCAAGTTCTTTCATGAGTGGCTCTAATTTATCTTTGTTGCGCCGCCCTAAACAGACTGTAAATCCACCCACTGCAAAGCGCTTGGCAATCGCGGCTCCAATATAATCACCCGCCCCAACAATCAAGACGATAGGGGTACTCATTTATTTGACGCCGTCTTAAATGCCTCTCGGCTTTCAAGTCTATTGATATAGTCTACTAAATTAGGTTTATCTTCCATATCAATCCCAAGGCGTTGAGACATTATAACAGCGTGCCCAGTCATAAACTCAGCGGCAGTCATTTCTGATCCAACAAGGTAATCTTTATCTGTTAAATTTTCGTTCACGGCATATAGCATTTGGTTCAATAGCTTGCTTGCGCGTTTCACATTGACTTCCGTGCGTCTCTCAGGTGGAAGTAAGATGGTTTCGACAACAAGTGTATTCATAGGAGGCATAATCATTCCTTCAGCGTAATGAAACCATTGCAAATAGCTGGCAAAATTCGAACTGTCAGATGGGGGAACAAAGCGTCCATTACCGTATTTCTCTAAAAGATATTGAACGATTGCTCCGCTCTCAAATAACCGGTTTTCACCATCTTCTAGTGTTGGGACACGTCCCAGGGGATGCAGCGTGAGATACTTAGGCTCGCGCATCGATTTCTCACCAAGAGAAAATTTATGAACATCATATGCAAGGCCCAGCTCTTCCAAAAGCCATGCAACTCGGACGGCGCGGCTTTCTGGGGCATAATATAATTTCATCATCAGTCTCCTGTTTCGGTACCTGTCGTGCATTCGACGTGCTAAACTATATATGAAGCGTAGCGTCACGATTTGAACTCTGTCAACAAAACGCTTAAATAAACTTGAGGTTAATGAAATTTACGTTGGGGTTTTTTAGAAATGAGTGATCCAGATTGGCTTAAATTAGAATTACAAAGTGATGGTATAATGCTGGTCACGATGCAGAACGCGCCTGTAAATGCGCTGAACCCCGGTCGTCTGGGAGACTTGCAAAACTTGTTTTTAAAATTGGCAGATGACACTGCGACCAAAGCTGTGGTTTTATCTAGCAACCTCAGAGTGTTCTCTGCTGGTCTTAATCTAAAGGAAGCCCAGTACTATGATCTCGCCGCCCAGAAAGCAATCGTCGATGGATTCCATAAGGCATTTTTAGAAATATTCGCATTTCCCAAACCGTTCATCGTGGCCGTTGAGGGTGCAGCAATCGCAGGCGGGTTTTTCCCAGTTATATGCTCAGATTACCGTGTTGCAGGACCGAGCGCGAGCTTCGGCTTGGCAGAGGTAAGAGTCGGGGTTGGAATGCCCTCGGGCTTAATGGAAATTATTCGCTCTATGTTATCACCTAATGATCTGCGGCTCATTTTGCAAAACGGATCTGCAATCCAAGTGGACGCTGCAATACAAGCGGGCATCGTGGATGAGTTAGTCCAATCAGGAGGCGCTTTGGATCAAGCCCTAAAAATCGCGCGAGAATATGCTCAAATACCTCCAAAAGCTTATAAAACTGTCAAACATCAAATTCGCGCAGACACAATAGCGATTTTGAAAAGGGAGGTTGAGAAAAGTGCCTCGTCTGATTGTGACCCTTGGTTTACTGAAGAGACAGCACCTGCGATGGCAAACATGATAAGGTAGCATTATGGCTTTCGTTGAGCTCGAAAGAAAAGAAAAGATAAGATGGTAATGCTAAAACTAGCACGGCCCAACTTCTGAAACGTGCTTTCAATCAATTTAATCAGAGACCTGTCGGCATATATTAAAGCATCATCCGAGGATCCAGTCATTAGAACAATTATTTTGACAGGGGAAAGTTGGGCCGTCTGGGCTAGTTTCGATACGTAAAAGTTCGCATGAGCGTCGAATGTGGCTGATCATTTGATTGGCTTGTTGCAATTAGTTTGATAGATATTATTCGCGCCTGCCCACATACCAGTATTGGCGCAATAAATGGGTTTGTAGTTACCGGTGAGCTTGAACTTGACCTGTGGTGTAACTTTCTAATTACTGGACAGCGCGCACGTTTTGGTGACACGCGTTGCGCGTTTTTTGATTACACAGTCTTGGTGCTTAACGCAGCTGATCTCGCGGGTGATTGGTGTTAGGCGTACTTAGCAAATGCGCCTGACTTGGGAGATGATAGGGACTGCGGGTCAAGCGTGGTGATTAGTGAATGAAGTCACTACAGATCAAAACTTTCTACGGAGGGTCTGGGACGTCTCGGCTCTGATTGCGCAAACAAATGTTATCACGATGAGAAAAATAAAACTGTGATTGATGCCTCGCAAAATATTGAGCTGGATCAAGGATTAAAACAAGAAGTAAGTTTCTTTGATTGTCATTTAAAAGGAGTTTTGACCACAGATATTGAAGTACTCTGCAGTTAAAGTGTAACTGATTTGTAATCTCTCACTTCAATTAAGTTTAATGGAGCTCAAAGATGAATGAACCTATACAAACCAAATCTGGCTTTGACCATCAAAGGCTCAATCGTATTTCTGCATGGATGAAGCGCTACGTTCAAGAGCGCAAGTTTCCTGGCAGCTCTATTCTGATAAAAAGATACGGCCAAGATACGTTCCATTATGCTGTTGGTCTACGTGATATAAACGGCTCAAAACCGTTCACACGCAATACTGTCGTACGGCTTTATTCTATGACAAAGCCGATCACATCATTCGCATTTATGATGCTGGTTGAAAAAGGTTTATGCCATCTAAATATGCCAGTTTCCGAGTTGCTTCCCGAATTTAAATATATGCGTGCGCTTATCCCAGGTGCAACATCACTCGATCAAACCATCTCGTGCGCTGCGCCTACTTTGCATCAACTTTTGACGCACACCAGCGGATTATCTTATGGTTTCAATTCTGGATTAATTCCAGAGTTGATGAGAGAAGGCTCACTTGATTTTAAACCTTCACAGGAGACCATAGCGAAGATCTCTTTGCGTTTGTCTGAGATACCGCTAGCCTTTGAACCAGGTAAGAAATGGGAGTATTCTGTTTCGATTGACGTATTAGGGCGGGTAATTGAAGTCATTTCCGGCCAAGCACTGGATACTTTCTTTCAGTCAGAAATTTTCAATCCCCTTGGAATGACGAAAACGGGTTTTCGGTTTCGTAAGAGTGATGTGGGTAACGTAGCCTCACTTTATACCCCCCTTGATGGGGACGCCATGGAGTTAAATGCGGCTGACAAGGGGCATGATTCACTGAAACTTATTGATGAGGAAAGTGGATCACCGTTCTGGCAGAGCACAGTATATTCCGGTGGCGGTGGGCTCGTTGGGACTTTAGACGATTATATGAAATTTGTTGAAGTCCTGCGCAATGGCGGCATGTCACCTCAGGGCAGACTATTATCGTCTAAGACTCTAGGCTTTATGATGCAAAATCATTTGAAAGGTGATATTGCTTCCTCGGGACCGCAAAGCTTTGCCGAGCAGCCAATGGATGGTATGGGATTTGGCCTTGGTGGAGCTGTTGTCCTTGATCCGGCACTGGCGCGTACACCCGGCTCAATTGGTGATTTTAGCTGGGGTGGTATGGCGTCGACGTTTTTCTGGGTTGATCGCGTCTCAGATATGTCAGTGGTATTCCTAACCCAGCTTTCACCATCTTCCTCTTACTCAGCCAGATCCGAGCTCAAAGCTCTAGTACACGGAGCAATGATAACATGAGTGATGAGCGAGATATTGTTTGGTCTCCAAGCCAAGCCCGTGCTGAGGCCTCTACTATGGCACAATTCGAGAGATTTTTGGCTGACAAATATAGCCTTAGTTTTGTTGATTATAGCGATATGTGGCGTTGGAGTATTTCTGAGCTGGAGGTTTTTTGGAAAGCGGTATCAGAATATTTTGATATGAGATTTTTTGAATCGGCAGAAAAAGTTTTATGCACAAGGCAAATGCCGGGTGCTGACTGGTTCCCAGGTTCAAAGGTAAATTTTTCAGATCAGGTTTTGTCTCGCTCTGACATACTTTCTGATCAAACGGCATTTATATCTTGCTCTGAAACTTTTGGACGCAAAGAGTTAAGCTGGAGAGATTTACAGGCCCAAACTGCAAGTGTTGCCGCTGCATTTCGCGATATGGGTCTTGGCAAGGGGGATCGAGTGGTGGCAATCTTGCCCAACACTGAAGTTGCCTTGGTCGCCCTGCTGGCTTGTGCCAGTCTAGGGGCTATTTGGTCGATTTGCGCGCCTGATATGGGGCATGCTGCAATTATTGATAGATTTTGCCAGATCAAGCCGAAAATCCTCATTGCCCAAGACGGATATGTACATGCTGGAAAGACCATAGACCGATCTGAGACGATTGGTATAATTTGGGCAGCCCTAGAGAGCGTTCAGCATTTTGTCCTTGTTCCTGTGGTTGGTGAGATTGGGCAGTCTGACATAAATTGGCATGATCTTACGGAAAAGAAGGTGAAATTTGATCCCACTCCAGTTGCCTTTGATCATCCACTTTGGGTTGTATATTCGTCTGGAACAACCGGTACTCCAAAGCCAATTGTTCATGGCCATGGGGGAGTGATCATCGAAGGTATGAAACAATCCCTGCATCACGACTTGAGTACGTCTGATCGGTTTTCCTGGCTCACATCTTCTGGTTGGATTATGTGGAACGCGCAATGGGTTGCATTGGGGCAGGGGGCAACAGTCGTTGCATTTGACGGGGCACCCAATTATCCGGATATGAACCGTATTTGGGAATTTGTCTCAGATGAAGAACTGACTTTTTTTGGTGCTGGTGCTGCGTTTTATGAAGGGTGCATCAAAGCGACTGTTCACCCAGCGAAACTTTTTGATCTGAATGCCTTGCGTTCAATGGGCTCAACCGGTTCACCCTTATCCGGTGAGGCCTATGATTGGATTTACAGCAAAGTTAAATCTGATGTATGGCTGGCGCCTTTGTCAGGGGGAACTGATTTTTGCGGTGCCTTCGTTCTTGGACATCCCAAAATGCCGGTGAGAAAAGGTGAAATGCAATGTCGAGCTCTTGGCAATGCCGTTCGCTCTTTTGACGAAGAGGGAAACGATCTTATTGGTAAAGTTGGCGAATTAGTCTGTACTGAGCCACTGCCTTCAATGCCAATTTATTTCTGGGGTGATGATGAAAATGTGCGACTTATGGAAAGCTATTTTGAAACCTATCCTGGGGTATGGCGCCATGGCGATTGGATCGAGATAACGCCTAACGGAGGCGCTGTAATTTATGGCCGGTCGGATGCGACAATAAACCGGAAAGGCCTTCGCCTTGGATCAGCTGAAATTTATCAAGCTGTCGAAAGTCTGGAAGAGATACAAGACTCACTCGTGGTCGATTTTGAGTTTCTTGGCAAGGCGAGTTTCATGCCTCTTTTTATCGTTCCAACGTCAGGCGTTGAGTTAGACGAGGCTTTGGAAAATAAAATAAACGAAGTTATAAAAGTGACCGTATCACCGCGCTTTCTACCTAATGAAATTATAGAAGTCTTAGAAATTCCACGCACTCTTTCGGGCAAAAAGCTCGAAATTCCTGTTAAAAAACTGTTGCTTGGGGGAGATCCTAAGACAGTGGTAAACCGAGATTCCATGGTGAACCCGCATAGTTTCGACGATTTTATTAGCTACGCGCAAGCCCGCAAGATAAAGGATTGATCATGACATCCGCTAGCTATGAGTTGCTCGAACTTCTGGATTTGGAACGTCTTGAGTCAAATCTTTTCCGAGGCCTTGGTACGGGGGGAGAGACCAGCACTCGCATTTTTGGCGGCCATGTCATCGCCCAGGCGCTGGCCGCGGGATATTACACAGTAGAGGACCGGATTTGTCATTCATTGCACGCCTATTTCGTGCGAGCTGGAGACCCGAAAATTCCAGTGGTTTATCAGGTTGATCGCACTCGTGATGGCGGTAGCTTTACCACAAGGCGTGTGGTGGCGATGCAAAATGGCAAACAGATATTAACTATGTCTGCCTCATTTCATATCAACGAGGAGGGATGGGAGCATCAGCATGTTATGCCTAAGATGGCCGGGCCTGAGGGCCTTGCAGAGAGGGCCGAGTTACGCGCAGCGGTCGCCGATCAGCTAAGCGAAAAACATAGGCAAGAATTTACTAGATTGCGCCCAATCGAAATTCGTGAGGTTGCTCCGCGCGATTTTTTTGCTCCCAAACCCACAGGTGACGTAAATCACATGTGGTTTAGAATGTCCGCCGCCAAAGATACGAGTCCGGTAATGCAGCAATGTTTGTTGGCCTATGCCTCCGATCTCAACCTTCTCGGCTCCGCGCTTCGGCCGCATGGGCTCACCTGGTTCAAGGGAGGGATTATGACCGCAAGCCTGGATCATGCAATGTGGTTTCATGCCCCTGTTTTATTTGAGGATTGGCACCTTTATAGTATGGACAGCCCTTTTGCTGGTGGCGCCAGGGGCTTTAATCGCGGATCTGTTTACGATAGACATGGACGGCTGATTGCCAGTGTTGCTCAAGAGGGTTTGATGCGAAAACTCCAAAAGAAATAGGTCTTATACTTTGTATCGAACGCCCAGCAAAACCATATTTTTCACACTTATCCTAATGACGGCGGTGCCTTTACTGTCTTTGAACATGTTCTTGGCGTCGTTGGGTGTTATGGCAGATGAGTTTGGTGTTGGTTATGACCTTTTGGTAATAGCATTGTCCGGATATCTGATATTTACGGCTTTTATTCAAATTGTGATTGGACCTGTTGCCGACAGATTTGGTCGCAGGCCCGTTCTTTTGGTCAGCTTGGCTCTATTTTGTGTAGCCTCTTTTGGTGCGGCATTCGCAGATAGTTTTTCGGTTTTTTTCATGTTTCGTGTGCTTCAGGGTGCTATTGCAACAGGCTCTACACTGTCGCGCGCAATCGTAAGCGATATTGTCCCGCCTAAGCAAGCTGTGATCATACTCGGGTATTTGGCAATGGCAATGAGCCTTGCGCCCATTATCGGCCCTTCGATTGGTGGTGCAATTGCAGAAATTGTTGGATGGCGCGCAAATTTTTGGCTTTACGGTGCTTTCGGGGCTGGGCTTTGGCTGCTTGTTTGGAGGTATTTACCCGAAACGGGTGCAAAACACTCTCGCACGCCGAGAACATTTCTGAGGTCATATTTAGAACTAATTTCGATTTCACATTTTTGGACATACACACTGATAATGTCTTTTGGCATAGGTGCATTTTTCACCTTTGTAACCGGTGTGCCGCTGATTGCTAATAAACAGTTTTATATGACGCAAGGCGAGATCGGTATATGCATTGGGTCCATTACGTGCGGATTTCTTTTTGGAAGTTTTTTATCCAGTAGATTTTCGAGACATTATAGCCTTGATGCAATGGTCCTATCTGGACGCTTTGTGGCATGTTTTGGCCTTTTCGCCTGCCTTCTGGTTTTCTGGTGCGGTTTTGTTTCGCCAGTCATTCTCTTGGCGGGAACGGTTTGCGTGGGTGTCGGGAACGGTTTGACATCTCCGAGCGCAAATGTGGCTATCATGTCTGTAAAACCAGATTTGTCTGCAAGTGCTTCAGGCTTATCTGGAGCCGTAATCGTGGTGGTTGGTGCAATTATGACAAGTGTCACTGGTGTTATATTGAACGTTTATCCGAATGCGTTTGCTCTTGTGTTTATTATGTTCAGCTTAACATTGGTGGGTCTTTTGATTGCTGTTTGGCAATCTATTCGTACAAAGACGATAATGGTATAGATTTTTTAGCTTTAAAAATAAAAAATGTGCCAACCTGTGAGAGCAGACACATTCTATAAAAAGCGTATTTTCCGATTTTTTGGAAATCTCTCAGCGGATTGTTGTGTTAATTATCTTCCAAGCTTTTGGAAAGATTAAGACCGCTAGTGCAAGTTTGGCTGCATCGCCTATTAGAAATGGTGTTAAACCCCATTGTAAAATAGGTTTATCCCATCCGTAAAGCAAGCCTAGCCAGATCAATCCAGGAACGTAAATTAAAACGTTTCCAACGAGCATGGCAATTGCCATTTTAGGCATTGAGCGGTCCCAGCCAGATCGCGCTAATGTTCCAAGGGCTAAAACTGCCAGAACGTAGCCGACCAGATAGCCACCTGTTCCACCCATCATGTAGGTGAGGCCAAATTTGTCAGCGGATGAGCCGGCAAAAACATCAAAACCAATAGCTCCGACGATCATATAACCAATGATTGTTACCAGTCCTAAGCGCACACCATAAACTGCTCCGACACTCAGTACTGCAAAAGTTCCCATAGTGATTGGAACCGGCCACATGGGTACTTGGATTTTTGCAGCAATTGCAAGAAAAATGATTCCAAAAGTGACCAAGACAAATTGTTTGATCCGTAATCCGTTTCCTTCGCGCGGCGCAATCACGTCGCTCAGTACTGCCTCGTTTGGTATGAAGCTCATAGGGTGTTCCTTTGTATGTTTTAGCTGATCCAGCATATGCATGAACTATATTGTCTTGTGCAAGATAAATTGTGCTCAACAAACTACGAGCTAAGGTTAAAAAATTAGCTTTTTATAGATAGAAAAGTCATGGACGATAACCAAATCTCTTTGAATTGAAGCATGAATTTTACTTGTCTTCTGAAAGGCGTCGGTATTTTGATTCCAACTTGTAGGATTTTTTTGGGCCTTCTACCTGCCAGATTGATGACCAATCTGGGAAATTGTGAAGATTATACTGAACGTTATAGTCATCTGGATCACACCAGTGATAGGCCGTGGCACTGCTATTAATTCTAGAGTTTTCTGGAAGGTCAAAGCTATGAAAAAATCGACCATTCTCAAAATGAATATCAAAGCCGTTTGGAGTTGGAGACCACATATACCGTTGCTCAGACTTAAGCGGTGTCTGGTTTTGGAGCGTTAGTATGCCACTTTCAAAGTAGTGCCATTCTGTATCGCTGGCAACAAGCGTTGCTTGGCCAGTAAATTGTCCTGTTTGGCCAAACAAAAAGTCGTCAATATGACGATCTAATGTCCAATATCCCAGAAACTGGTTGCAGAGGCGGTTTGTCATCTATGGCCTCATAATTGAAAGAGATAAAGTGGCATAGCTGTAAAGCAGCGTGGTTGTTTTATCTAATTAAAGATTTCGCCAAATTGGCTGGTGAAAATATGCGACAACTCTGTCAGAGGCGCCTGGCTTTTGCCAAACTTTACATCATTGCCAGTAAAGTGGCCAACACTTGAGATTGTAATACCTACCTCAAAGGCTGCAGTCATAAGAGCCTCGGCCTGATCAAAATTGCATGCAATCAGATATCTTGCCTGATCCTCACCAAATAAAAACTCTGTATCATCCGAAGTAATTTGAATGCCGACACCCCCGCTATGCGCCATCTTAAAAGCTGCCAGGGCAAGTCCGCCATCGGATAAGTCACAGCATGCTTTGATCAATTCACAGTTCTCACGAATAAAATCACCGTTTCTTTTTTCAGTCTCTAAGTCAACATTGGGTGCGTTACCTTCGTCTCTGTTAAAAACAGTCTGCAAAAGGGCGGAGCGGCCCAAATGACCCTCTGTCTTACCGATTAAAATAGCAACATGACCATCTCGTGCGTTTTCTGTGATTAATTGTTCAGGCTGCTCAATTAGCCCTACGGCCCCGATTGTTGGCGTTGGTAGAATGGCCTCTCCGTCTGTCTCATTATATAGACTAACATTTCCTGAGACGATGGGCATATCAAGTGCTTCAACCGCCTCGCCTATACCCTCAATTGCTCTCACAAACTGACCCATAATTTCAGGTCTTTCAGGGTTTCCAAAATTAAGGTTATCAGTGCTGGCCAAAGGCACTGCACCAACAGATGAGAGGTTCCGATAGGCCTCGGCTACTGCCTGTTTGCCCCCCTCATAAGGGTTAGCCGCTACATATCTTGGCGTGACGTTGCTTGTAAAAGCTAGCATCTTATCTGTCCCATGTACCCGAATGACCCCAGCACCCCCGCCCGGAGGGCGCACAGTGTCAGCCATTACCTGACTGTCATATTGTTCATAAACCCAATTTTTACATGCAAAATTGGGGCTTGAAATAAGACTTTTCACACCGTCGATTGGATCTATTTGCGCGACATCGCCCAATTTGGCAGCTTGTTCTGTTTCTACCCAAGAGCGATCATATTGGGGGGCATTTCCCGACAGCGCTTTGAGTGGTAAATCTGCTTTAATCTCACCTGATTGCATCACTAAAAATCTGTCCTCAGCAATCGTCTCGCCAATAATGGCAAAATCAAGGTCCCATTTTTCGAACACTGCCCGTGCTACATCTTCCTTTTCGGGACGCAGCACCATTAGCATTCGTTCTTGGGACTCTGAGAGCATCATTTCATATGCTGACATGTTCAGCTCACGTGTTGGAACTTTTTCCAGATCAAGCATCACGCCAAGGTCACCTTTATCCCCCATTTCAACCGCTGAGCAAGTTAGTCCCGCAGCGCCCATGTCTTGAATGGAAATAACAGCACCTGTTTGCATCAGCTCCAAACAGGCCTCCATGAGGCGTTTTTCTGTAAAGGGATCACCGACTTGAACAGTGGGGCGCTTTTGTTCAATATTTTCATCGAACTCAGCGGAGGCCATCGTTGCGCCACCAACCCCGTCGCGACCGGTTTTGGCCCCTAGGTAAACTACGGGCATCCCCACACCTGAGGCAGCTGAGTAAAATATTTTATCGGTGTCGGCCAAACCTGCGGCAAATGCATTTACAAGACAGTTACCATTATAGGCTTTGTCAAATCGCACCTCACCGCCAACGGTAGGGACACCGAAACAATTCCCATATCCTCCAATCCCAGCGACGACACCGTGTACCAATTGGCGGGTCTTTGGATGTTCAGGGTCACCAAAACTGAGCGAGTTCATCGCTGCTATTGGTCGCGCACCCATGGTAAAAATATCACGTAAAATACCTCCCATCCCAGTTGCTGCGCCCTGATACGGCTCGATATAGGACGGGTGATTGTGGCTTTCCATCTTGAATACAACTGCCTGACCATTACCGATATCTACAACACCGGCGTTTTCTCCGGGTCCGCAAATGACCTGGCGACCTGAGGTGGGCAACGTACGCAGCCATTTCTTGGAAGATTTGTAAGAGCAATGTTCATTCCACATCGCAGAGAAAATTCCTAATTCAGTAAAGCTTGGAGTGCGTTCAATGATTTCAAGTATTTTGGCATACTCATCTGGTTTTAATCCATGCGCTTCAACTAATTTTTCGTTAACCTCAGGATCGCTCATATCCACCTCACTTCTATTGAGCGTTCATAGGTCAAGCCTCTTAAAAGGGCAACCAATAGCGGCGCTTCAAATATTACAGATGCTCTAAAACTGTGGATGGAATCTAAAAGATTTATAAGATTAATCCGTTCAAGTAGCCAATTTCGAGTCATAATAGAATTGGGCTCTTGGTTAAAAATAGGCTCCATTTTAAGCCACAACCTTTAATTTTCATTAGTTACCAAGTTAAAAATTATAAGATATTGCAAATATATTTCGCTAATTTTCCGGATTCATTATAGCGGTCCGAATAGTCGGGATGGTCTTTTAACGGAGTCGAAGGCAGTGTTCCTTGCTGGCTTTGACAAATGATATTAAAAATTTATTGTTGCAAATGATGAAGGGTAAGTTGGTTTGCAAGCCCTAAGTCCATATCCAATAGGTAAAAAATCCCTTTTGAAGGAAATATATGAATATGAAAGGTCAGAGACGTTGCGTGGTTTTTTAAAAACCGAATTTGAGGCACGTGTTGCTCGGGCCCAATTTTTGATGGGTCAAAACAACGTAGATGCTCTTTTTCTTACTACAGAACCTGAAATTCGTTATTTCACAGGATATTTAACCCGCTTTTGGGAAAGTCCGTCACGGCCTTGGTTTTTGATTCTGCCACAATCTGGAAAACCAATAGCAGTGATACCATCAATTGGGACAGTTTTGATGGCAAAAACTTGGATCAGTGATATTCGCACATGGTCGTCGCCCGATCTTGAGGATGATGGACTAACGCTTTTGGCTGAGACTTTTAAAGAAGTCATTGGACCCAAAGCCTCGATTGGGGTTCCCTCTGGCCATGAAACTCATTTGAGGATGCCTCTGAGTGATTTTGATCGTCTGAAGTCTTTAGTGCCAGAGATGAATTTTGGGCATGATAATGGTATCATAAAAAGTTTACGTTTGATCAAGAGTGAGGTAGAAATCAAAAAAATTAGTACAGCCTGTGAAATTGCTGGGCGGGCATTTGAACGCGTTGGAGAGATTGCAAAAGAAGGAGTTCGTATGGACTCAATATTTCGTGCTTTTCAAGGCTTATGTCTTGAAGAGGGTGCAGATTGGGTGCCCTACCTTGCGGGTGGACGAGGAGCATTGGGATATGGTGACGTTATTTCCCCGGCAAGCATTGATCCTTTGGAAAGTGGGGATGTTCTTATGCTTGATACCGGATTGGTTTACGATGGGTATTTTTGTGATTTTGATCGAAATTTTCGAGTTGGGTCGTGTGATCCAAAAGCTGAGTATTGTTATCAGAAACTTTTAGAGGCTGTTGAAGCAGGTAAGCAAGTTGCAAGACCTGGCTACACAGCCCGAGATGTGTTTGAAGCTATGGATAAGATAGTCACTGGTGGTACCGGTATTGGGGATGCGGGTCGTCTGGGACATGGTCTGGGAATGCAGCTCACAGAATGGCCGTCTCTCATCAAAGGTGATTTGACAGAACTCAAAGAGGGTATGGTGCTTACACTTGAACCTGGCATAGAAATAGCTGGAGGTGGTTTGCTGGTTCATGAGGACAACTTTGTTGTGAGACCTGGAGAGCCAGAACAGATATCACCAAGCGCACCATCTTCGCTTTGGGAGATCTAATTTGGAACAGGTTTTTTCTTTTGAACTGGGCAAGACAGTGGGTGCAAACGCTAACTTTGGTTTGATTACTTTGCAGTCTGATGAAACGATTGAGCATGATTTACGTCGTCTTCTTCCTAGCTCCGAGATAGGTATTTACACTTCGCGCGTCCCAAGTGGATCAGAGGTGAGTACAGAAACGCTAGCCCAAATGGCAACAACGCTTTCGGCTGCGGCTGAGCTTTTTCCACCAGCTGTATGTTTCGATGTTGTGGGATATGGTTGTACGTCAGGAACTTCGGTGATTGGTCCTGAGAATATAGCTAGACTTATAGCCAAAGGATGCCGTGTAAATCATGTGACAGAGCCTGTTAGCGCTTTGATTGCCGCCTGTAGAGTACTTGGTCTGCGTAAGATTGCTTTTTTGTCTCCTTATATTGCAGAAGTCTCTCTAACCCTTAGAACGGTTCTTGCGCAAAATGGTCTTGAGATAGTGGTTTTTGGTTCCTTCAATGAAGGAAATGAAGCTAAAGTTGCTCGTATTGCTGGGCATTCTATTGAGGCTGCATCACTTAGTTTGGTCAAGGGGTCACAGGCTGACGCAATTTTTCTGTCTTGTACCAATTTGCAAACCTTAAATGTGATCGATGACATAGAGGCTCAATGTGGCCTTCCTGTGCTATCTTCAAATCAGGTTTTGGCATGGCACATGTCGGTTTTGGCCGAACAGACATATTTTTCTGAACGTATTGGAACGCTTATGGCCTGATCATGCCCTTTATTATTTGGGTCATGATTTAAATACGATTTTAAGTTGCACTGATTTTACATGAAATTTGCATCAGTAATAGACAATATAATTTAATGTTTCTGATGGTTATATTTGTGGCCTTTTTGAGAGTTTAACTATTCATTTTTGTCCGATTTTTTGCAGTCCTGCATCGTCTAAGATGATTAACAATTTTACTGCGTTTCCTATTAAATCAAGAGATTTCTGACTGGTGTTAGAATGCCCAATTTCGTTACTTTGGTATGGCCATAATCAGTGCGACTGAGAATGTTGAACAAGGCGAGATAAACAATGCAGCTTTTTTTGTGCTAAGTGTTTAGATAACGAGAAAGGCTTAGTTGATTATATTACTTATTACCAAAACATTGATAGAAAATTCTCCAACCGAACTGATGCTTTCAGTCAGTAATTATTATAAAAATTGCAGATTTTTTCGTCGTTGGTCAGCTTGATGGTGAACAAAAAAGGTTGGCAGCGACAATTGTACTCTTCCCACATTTTGACCCTAAAAAAGATCGGGTCAAAGAAAATTATAACGTATCTTAATAATATGGATCATCTTTAGAGCTATGAATAAATGATTGACTTTATTAGAAATCTCCTAAAATCGCTAAAGTGGGAATGTTCTTTTTGGATTTATGGCGGCGCTGTGCTGGGGTCTTGACGATATTGTCGTTCGCTTCGTTAAAACGCGAATTGAGATATATACTGCCATTTGTACAGTTTTTTTTGTAGCATCATAATATTACTTGTTCTGATTTGGGCCACGGAAGCATCGCTTGAATTAAAAGAAGGCGCTTTTATGCTCTCTAACTTCTCGGGAGTGACCTTTGCTATCGCTTCCGTGGCACTTTACGACGCCTTTGCGCTTGGCCCGTGCGGATAGTTGCTCCGATTATTGGCGCTTATCCAATTCTTTCAGTAGTTTGGGCCGTTTTTCAGGGCACGCTTGAGAGCATTAGTCAAATTCTTGCCATTGTGGCTATTATCACAGGCATAGCACTTATGGCCACTTTGGCAGATAATTCGGAGCAGAAAAATGTGGGTCACTAGCAATTTTATGGTCATTGGTGGCTTGCGCGGCATTGTCAGTTTGCTTTGCTTTTGGCCAAGCGGCGACCCTTATGGGCAACATGCTAACTTTAAATTTAATTATACAAACCAATTCCTTAGCTGCCTTGGTTATAATTGGAGTTTTCAACAGGAAATTTCAAAGATTAAGCCTCGTAATCCTACCATCTTTATGTCTTTTAGCATTGCTTGATACGCTGGCTTTTGCGTATGTTACTGGAGCCGGTCATTATCCTGAACCCCACCTTGCGTGCGTAGCAGCTTCTACATTTGGCATGGTTACCATTATTCTAGCACGGGTATTCTTACGAGAGCGCCTTACTAGTAAGCAGTGGCTCGCAGTGAATGTAGTCTTTGGCGCGATCTTCTACCTGGGCTTGTTACGATCAAGAGGATAAATCAGTAAAACGTACGGATCCAATGAATCCCAAATTGCGATTTCTTTGTGCATAGTCAATTCCGTAACCCACTACAAACTCGTCGGGAATTTCGAATCCTGTCCAATCTGCCTTAATTGAAATTTCGCGCCTAGTGGGTTTATCGAGCAGGGCAATGGATTTCATCCTCGCCGGACTACGCGATTGTAAAAGGCCTATGACGTGGCTCAGAGTAAATCCCGTATCAACGATATCTTCAACTACAAGAACATCACGGCCTTCGATTGCGCCTCTTAGGTCTTTTAGAATACGAACTTCTTTTGAGCTTTCCATACCATCTCCATAGGATGATGCTTCGAGAAAATCGACTTCGACTGGTAAGTCGAGTTCGCGCACCAGATCCGCTATAAAAATGAAAGAACCTCGCAATAATCCAACCACAATAAGCTTATCTGTCCCCTTAAACTCAGAGTGTATTTCTCTACAAAGTTCTTCTATTCGTGCTGCGATTGCTTTGGCTGTTATGAGTTCATCTATGACATATGGACGCTGCACTTTTTTATCCTCTTGATTTTGCCTATACAGATTACTTATTCATTCGAAACTGTCACGCGCAAAAAGAAGAAAAATGCCAACTCATTCAGAAATTAAGCATTTGCCATACAGCGCTGAGCAAATGTACTCTCTTGTAGCGGATATTGAAAATTACTCAGAGTTCTTGCCGTGGTGTTCCGCCGCGCGTATTCGGGACCGTCTGGAAGAGGGCGATCATGAAGTTATAATTGCTGATCTCGTGATTAGCTTTAAAGTTTTTCGCGAAAAGTTTGGTAGCCGGGTCGTTTTGTGGCCTGAGACCCTGACGATTGATACGGCCTATCTGGATGGCCCTTTTAAACATATGGTATCCAACTGGTCATTCAAAAATATAGATGAAGGGAGCGAAGTAACATTTTTTGTTGATTTCGAATTTAAAAATGCACTTTTGCAAAAAATGATTGGTATGTTTTTCAACGAAGCTATGCAACGTGTGGTACGCGCTTTCGAAAAACGCGCAAATTATCTTTATAGATAAAGAAGAGGCACAGAATTTGTTTCTGCACCAATTCTAGTTTTGTGTTTAGCTGTTCATATCGTAAGCACGTTCACCATGCACGCTTAGATCTAATCCATTTGTCTCTGTTTCCATATCGACCCGTAAGCTTGTAATCGTACCAACGACTTTGACCAAAACTACGGTTACAACAATTGTGAAAGTGCCAACGATTAAAAGCCCACCGAGTTGTGCTTGCCATGATGCGTGACCAAGTAGAGCCAGCATCAAAGTGCCGAAAATTCCACCAACACCGTGTACGGCGAATACATCAAGCGTATCGTCTATTTTCAACTTATTTCTAACCAAAGTAACCGCTTCCTGACATAAAATACCAGCAATAAACCCTATAAATAAAGCTTCAATTGGTCCGACAAAGCCAGAGGCAGGCGTAATGGATGCCAAACCTGCGATTGTTCCCGTAACCAAACCTATTAAAGACGCGCGCCCGTATTTTACCTTTTCCCAAAGCGCCCATGTAAGAGATGCCGTTGCAGCGGAGATATGCGTTACTGTAATAGCCATCGCTGCGCCACCGTCCGCTGCAAGTTGAGAGCCTCCATTAAAGCCAAACCAACCAACCCAGAGTAGAGATGCCCCAATCATCACGTAGCCAGGATTGTGTGGCGGTGTGTTGCGATTTCTGCGGGGTCCAAGAAAGAAAGCTATAATCAAAGCTGCAATTCCAGCTGTTTCGTGGACTACAATACCGCCAGCAAAATCTTTAACACCGTTATCGCCGAAGAGGCCGCCATCTGCCAAAAAACCTCCGCCCCAAACCCAATGAACAACAGGCGCATAACAGAATAGCATCCAAAGTGCTGAGAAGAGAAGGACAAACGAGAAACTCACGCGTTCTACATAGGCTCCAACAATTAAGGCCGGTGTGATGATGGCAAATGTCATCTGGAATGCGAAGAACAAAATTTCAGGCAATGTTCCGGAAAGACTGTCACCGTTTATACCGTTCAGGAAAGCTTTGTCTAAGCCTCCCCAGAACCGCGAGCCATCGCTACCGAAAGCGATTGAATATCCAAAGGCCAGCCATAAAACGCTCATTAAACAGGCGACTGCATAGCAATGCATGAAAACACTCAGCACGTTACGGGCCCTTACTAGTCCTCCATAAAACAAAGCTAACCCTGGCAGGGTCATAAGTAACACGAGTGCTGTTGCCACCGTAATCCAAGCAGTATCTGCTCCGTCCATGATAGTTCCTCCACAAAAAGTTGTGGTAGTTAAACAGCTTAATTTCGAAGCGTTTGCGAGGAATTAGTGTGTAATATTTGTGCGATAATTAAATATGATTAAAAAATAGGCTTAATTATAATATACTGCTTATATTTAGTCATAAGTTAAAGTTTATGGCCTTCATTAATTATCTCTTCCAGAGCAAATTTACAGGATGCCTCTCGTACATTTGAGCGTCCGATAGCGCCAAAGTCTACAGTTTGCGAAGTACACTTACCATCCTTAAGCGCAAGGCCGAAGCAAACCTGGCCTTCTGGTTTTGAATCTGATCCATCTGGACCGGCAATACCCGTTATAGAGATTGATAGTGAAGCCTGTGAAATATACAGCGCACCTATCGCCATTTCTCGGGCCACTTCTTCAGAGACAGCTCCAAAAGACTTAAGTGTTTGCTCCTCTACGCCTAAAATATCGATTTTTGCACTATTGGAGTAGGTGACAAATCCACGATCAAAAGTGAGTGACGATCCGGGTAAGTCGGTGAGAGCGCTTGCAACCATACCTCCTGTGCAGCTTTCAGCGCAACAGATCATTGCCGATTTACTCTTGAATAAGTAAATAATTTCTTCTTTTAATTTATAAAATTGCATGAAATACCCCTGCAAGTAGGCATGTTCCAATAGCGGCGAATACACCTGCAAATAGATCATCTAACATAACGCTAATGGCCGTTGTTCTTTTATCAATAGTATTAATAAATCCTGGTTTCCATATATCAAGCAGCCGGAAAAGGAGAAATGCACTTAGCCAACCGGGCCAAAGGGTAGTGATTGGAACCCCCATCCTCCATGCTCCGATCGCAAGTGGCCAGAGTGCAATGAATTGGCCAAGCACTTCGTCAATTACAATTTCAGGTGCGTCGTGACAATTACTTGCATCTGAATAGACTTGTGTTGCTTTCCATCCAAAATAGAAAATAGCGGCTGTCGATATAAGTATGCCTAAAAGTCCAAAAGCGTTGAATATCAACCAAAAGACGGGTAGAGCGATCAACGATCCCCAAGTTCCTGGAGCTGGCTTAAGAAGACCGACGCCAAAGAATGTAGCTATTATTTTGCTCATAATTTTATCAGACAAGCAGTTGCCGTTGAGGCAATTCCTTCTCTTCGACCCATAAATCCTAATTTTTCACTGGTTGTCGCTTTAACACTAATTCTGTCTTCTTTGAGCCCAGTTATTTGTGCGATTGAGGAGGTCATTTTTTTGGCGTGAGGTGTGATTTTTGGCTCTTCACAAATGATGGTGCAATCAATATTCGAAATGAAGAAGCCTTTTTCACTTGAGAGCTCAACTGCATGTTTAAGGAATATGGTGCTTGCTGCATTTTTCCATTGCATATCTGACGGGGGAAAATGTCGACCTATATCTCCCTCGGCAAGGGCTCCATATATAGCATCAGTTATGGCGTGAAGTGCGACATCGGCATCTGAATGACCCTTGAGAGCCGCATTGTGGGGGACTAGTACACCGCACAGGATGACATGATCCCCTGCTGTCATAGCGTGCACGTCGTACCCGTGTCCCAATCTAACGTCCATTATCCTCTTTCCTCGATAATTTTTTGTGCTCGCTTGAAATCTTCGGGCATCGTTATTTTTATATTGGTCTCACAACCTTTCACGATAGCAATCTCTATATTTGCTTCAAGGGCCAATTGAACATCGTCTAATGCGTCTTTAGTTCCATTTTCATGAGCTTGAAGTATTAATTGAAAGTTAAAACCTTGCGGGGTTTGTGCGCGATAAAGTCCCTTGCGGGGCCGGGACGCGGTAACCAAGCCGTCAAGCCCACTCCAAAGAGCATCTGTAACCGCGAGAGCGGGTGCGGCAGCTTTATAATTTTGTAATGCCGCTATTACATTATCTATTACATTTTGAGGAACTGTTGCGCGAGCAACGTCGTGGATTAAAACTAGGTCTGGTGGTTCCTTTGCCAAATGTAACAATCCATTAAATACAGAAGATTGTCTTGTCGTCCCACCAAAGACTTTTTCAACATTTGGTTCCTTAAGGCGTCCAATATCATTTGGGTGAAGTACTACAACCACTCGCCCAACGGCAGGGTGGTTTATAAATTTTGCAATAGTTTCATCAATAACCCGCTTTTCCCCCAAAGATTGCCATTGTTTGGGGATAATACCTCCGGCCCTCATTCCGCGGCCTGCAGCTACTATGACGGCTGCAACCTTCATGTCAATATTGGTATTTATTTAGCATACTCTTCTCTTACGCTGTAGTTATAAATCTGACAATCCAATATTTTTTGATTAAAAAGTAAGCACTTCTTTATCAAAGGTTATAAAATTGGCAAAATTTCTTGAGAAAGGCATTCAATGCGGTTACGAAACCTTCAAAGGAGAACCTGTTGAAACTGACACTACCTGGCTCTGATCTTTACCCACCTGTTTTCCTGGCGCCATTGGCGGGAATTACCGACTTACCGTTTCGATCGCTGGTGTCCAGCTTTGGAGCAGGACTGGTGGTAAGCGAGATGATTGCATCGCATGATATGGTGATAGGACGTGCTGGAAGCCGGGAAAAAGCTGAGCTTGGGTTTAGGGCAGAAAACACGGCTGTTCAAATCGCTGGATGCGAAAGCTACTGGATGGCTGAAGCTGCAAGAATGGCTGAAGCTAATGGGGCAAAAATGATCGACATAAACATGGGTTGTCCGGCTAAGAAAGTTGTGAACGGCTATTCTGGATCTGCTTTATTGCGTGATTTGCCGCATGCCATGACATTAATTGACGCTGTGATAGCTGCAGTCGATGTGCCGGTGACCCTAAAAACTCGTCTTGGGTGGGACGATAATACAATCAATGCAGCTCAGCTTGCTAAGATGGCAGAAAAGGCTGGCATTGTTATGGTTACAATTCACGGCCGCACCCGGTGCCAGTTTTATAAAGGGCGGGCTGATTGGGCGGCGATTAAAAATGTTAAAGAAGCACTTTCAATTCCAGTGATTGTAAATGGTGACATTACGGATGCAGTCTCTGCGCGGACAGCATTGCATCATTCCAATGCAGACGGTGTGATGATAGGACGTGCCGCGAAAGGGCGTCCCTGGATCCTAGCTGAGGTGGCGCATCAAATTTTTAACTGTAAACCTGTACCAAAGCCCATGGGTGGTGATTTTGTATCAATGGTGGTTGGACATTACGAAGCAATGCTTGATTTCTACGGACTAGAGCTTGGATTGCGTGTCGCTCGAAAGCATTTGGGCTGGTATATGCATGTTGCGATGACGCCTAAAGGTATCAGACGGCTTGTCTTGACTTCACAGTCGACTAAGGAAGTTATCAAGCTCTTACCAATAGTATTATCAACTGAGATGGCGGCATGACTGACGTATTCTTGGAGGCCATATGGACGTCCTTGCCTGTCCCTTGTGTGGTTCTGGATGAGGGAAATTTTATTAAAGATATTAACCCTGCTGCTGAGAGCTTCTTTAATGCGTCTAAAAGATCGCTTGAGAACGTTTATCTTTGGCATCGTTTAACTATTGGACAAAGTCTACAAGAAAATTTTTCTGACGCGCGCGATAATGCGAGCCAATTATTTGTAAACGATGTATTGGTAGATACAGGTGTTAACTCGGCAGTACAATGCAATCTCAAACTTGCTCCTCTCTTGTCCCTCAGCGGTTACATGATTTTGCTTATTGCGCCGCATGAGCTCGCGGGGCGTTTGACGCAGACGCAAAAAGTTAAGTCGGCTGCAAAATCTGCAATAGGTATGGCTGAAATGTTGGCACATGAAATTAAGAATCCATTGGCTGGGATCACTGGTGCTGCGCAACTCTTATCGATGAACTTACCATCAAATGATCTTGAGCTAACAGATTTGATTGTTGCGGAAACGCGGCGCATAGTAAAACTGTTAGAACAAGTTGAACAGTTTGGAAACCTTCGGACGCCCTATTTTCGAGAACTGAACCTTCATGATGCACTTGATCGCGCTCGCCGCTCTGCACAGCTTGGTTTTGGGGCCCACATGCAGTTTTTTGAGGATTATGATCCTTCTTTGCCGCCCGTTTACGGCGATGTGGATCAGTTGCTCCAAGTATTCCTCAATCTGTTAAAGAATGCATCTGAAGCAGCATCTGCAAAAGGTGGAGCAATTCGTCTGCGGACGTTTTATGAACATTCTTTCAAGCTTCGTCGATCAGACGGTTCAGGGCAAGTGCTGCCACTTCAAATCGAAATCTGTGATGATGGTCCGGGCCTACCATTTGAAATACGCAACGACATATTTGATCCTTTTGTTTCTGGCAAACAAAGCGGTACTGGGCTGGGTCTTGCTTTGGCAAGTAAAATAATTTCGGATCATAACGGTTGGCTCTGTGTCGATTCTGAGCCTGGCAATACCGTATTTCGGATTTCACTGCCCAGGGTACCTCAAAAAAATAGGTTGAAGGATAAGTAAAATGGATGGAACAGTTTTAGTTGCAGATGATGACAAGACCATAAGAACGGTTCTCACTCAGGCCCTGACGCGTGCGGGTTGCCGCGTGCATGCAACTTCAAGCTTGACCACTTTAATGCGGTGGATCAACGAGGGAAAAGGTGACGCCATCATAACAGATGTCATGATGCCAGATGGGAACGGACTAGAAATGTTGCCAAAGATCTCACAGGATCGACCAGAACTTCCGGTCATTGTTATATCAGCTCAAAATACCATTTTGACAGCGATTCAAGCCAAAGAAGCAGACGCATTTGATTACCTTTCAAAACCTTTTGATCTGCCTGATCTGATGAAAAGGTGTGCTAAGGCACTTGAGTTGAAAAAACCCATTCATCGGCAGGTAAACAAAGATAACTTGGATAGAAATGAACAAGATCTGTTGCCGCTTGTTGGTAAAACGCCAATAATGCAAGAATTATACCGCTTAGTGGCAGGGCTTATGAATTCAGACCTACCGATCCTCGTTTGCGGAGAGTCCGGTACAGGAAAAACGCTAATTTCGCAAATACTGCATAACTTTTCGGATCGTAGAAATTTGCCGTTTTTAACGGTTTCTGAGGCTGATCTGATTGAAATAGAAGGTCCGTCTAGAATCCTTTCAAGGGCGAAAGGGGGAACAATTTTATTTGAGCAGGTTGGTGATTTCAGCGAGGAGTATCAAGGTCGGATCGTGCGGATGATTGACAATCAACTAGACTATTCGCCGCATTTTATTGCGACGATGAACCAGGATGCTATTCAATTGCTTGAAAAAGGTCTGATCCGCCAAGACCTTTTCTATCGCTTGGGGGGAGCTACGCTCCAAGTCCCAGCCTTGCGTGATAGGGTCGAAGATGTTGTATTATTGTCAGAATTTTTTCTGGCAAAAGCAGAACTTGATGGTACTTTTGCCGGCAAATTAAGTCCGGAAGCAGAAAAAGTTTTTCGAAATTACAGTTGGCCAGGTAACGTAAGGCAGCTTGAAAATGTTATTAAACTTTTGAGATTGACCGCACGGTCCTCAAGTATATCTCTCGGTGAAGCTGAACAGGTTTTAAAAGATCAGCCGGCGATGGATATTACTCAGAAAAAGGGTTCAACGGATAAGTTAGCCACGGATGTAGAACGCCATTTGCGGCGATATTTTGATCTCCATGGTAATATGCTACCAGCTCCAGGTCTTTATGATCGTATTATACGAGAGATTGAGAGACCACTGATTGATCTTGCTTTGGAGTCGACTGGTGGAAATCAGGCAAAATGTGCAAATCTTTTGGGAATAAACCGCAATACTTTGCGTAAAAAAATCAAGGATCTTGACATTAAGGTCACACGTCGACGAAAATTGATGTAACCATGCAACATTTTTTCTGTCGCATGTGTGACATTTGTGACGGCAAGGAGTTTACGGAGCAGCTCTGAATGCGTTTATTAGGCGGTAATGTGTCCGGCGTGTTTCGATTGAGCCGGAAAAGGCATATTTTTACAGCTCTGAATTTTGGGTTGATCTTTTTGGCCCCGTTTTTGGCATTTGCAACCTATATAACACTTGGGACCTTCGGTCAGGGCAGAGAATCTGACTGGCTTAGATTAGTACTGCTATTCGATCTTATATATTTACTTACGCTCATTGCGCTGGTGCTGCAACGAGTCATGCGTATCATCACCCAGCGGCGAAATAAATCTGCGGGGTCGAGATTGCACCTAAGGCTGAGTGCCGTTTTTTCTGCCATGTCACTTTTCCCAACAGCAACAGTTGCCGTTTTTGCTCTTCTATCAATCAATATGGGCTTGGAGGCTTGGTTTTCTGAACGTGTTCAGGGAGTGATTTCAGACTCACTTTCTGCCGCGCAAGCTTACGAAGAAGATCAAATTTCAGCGATCAAAGAAGACGCTCGCAGCATGGTAATTGAGCTCATATCTTATCGAAAAATTTATCCAGTTAAATCCCAACGGTTTCGGGAAAAATTAAGTGAGGCGCAAGAAAACATACAACGTGGTCTACAGGAAGCTTTCATTGTCGATGGCGAGGGCAACTTAGTTTTGAGAGGCAATCGATCATATTTATTTGATTTTGAACGCCCTACGCAGGGGGAAATTATTGCGGCTTATAAAGACTTGGTGATCATTCGTGATTTAAAAAACAACGAGTTACGCGCCCTTGTTCATTTAAATGGTTTCAAGGATCATTTTTTACTAGTTTCGCGTGAAATCGACGGGAATTTATTTGCTTTGCTCGATGAAACTCAAGAAGAGGCTAAACTTTACCAACAACTCGAGTCTGAACGTGGTAAATGGCTGTTTCAATTTGGTCTTTTATATCTTCTTTTTGCTGTCCTGCTTATCGTTGCTTCTGTTTTCACGGCACTCTTTATTGCAGAGCGCTTATCTCGTCCTATCGGCCGTTTGACAGGTGCGGCACAAAAGGTTGGTGATGGTTTACTAGACACACGCGTGATCGAAGAAGAGGGTGATGATGAAATATCGCAACTTTCCAGATACTTTAATCAAATGACCAGTCAACTTAAGATCCAGCGGGATACCCTTATAGAGAATAATGAACAAATTGAACAACGCCGGCGCATGTTTGATTCGGTTTTGAGTTCAGTGACTTCCGGAGTACTTGGGTTAGACGCACACGGCAAAGTCTCCTTTGCAAATAGATCGGCCGAAAGGTTATTGGGTTGGGATCAGATTCAGGAAGAAACGGAACTATCAGTAGCCGTTCCTGAATTTTTTCCTTTGTTTGAAAAACTGGTTTCTACTCAAAACGAAAGTCTTCAAGAAGAGTTGAAAATGGTAAGGCTGGGCAGGCTTGAAAATTTATTGGTTAGGGTTGGTCGGCGACGGAATGAGGAAGGTTTGCTGGAAGGCTATGTGATCGCTTTTGATGATGTTACGGATCTCGTGTCGGCGCAACGCTCTGCTGCCTGGGGGGATGTCGCACGTCGCATAGCTCATGAGATAAAAAACCCTCTTACACCGATACAATTATCTGCTGAACGCATCAAAAGAAAATTTGCACCCAAGCTGGCCTATGATAGCGAGGAGCTTGAACGAATGACTGCCGTGATAGTGCGCCAGACAAATGATTTGCGCAAAATTGTGGACGAATTTTCAAAATTTGCACGATTGCCGGTTCCAAAAAAGAAAATTGAGGATTTGGGGGCATTGATTAGCGAAGCCGTCTTGTTGCAGGAAGCTGGCCAACCGACTGTTAGTTTTAAACTATATGTGCCAGATTATGAGGTATTAGCAAAAATTGATGCAACAATGATTTCTCAGTCTCTCACAAACCTTCTTAAGAATGCAGGCGAAGCAATTGAGGCTCGTCAGGCAAACCATGGTGAAGCACTGAAGGGGGAAATTCGTATCTCTTTAAAACAACAAATCGATAAGGCGATAATCACGATTTCTGATAATGGCGTGGGGCTTCCAGAAGATAGAGCGAGGTTGTTTGATCCCTATGTTACCACACGAAAAAAAGGAACAGGACTGGGTTTGGCAATTGTTAAAAAAATAATCGAGGAACATGGTGGACTACTTCGGCTACGCGATGCAGAAGAATTTGGGAATGAAAAGTTTTGTGGTGCTAAAGCGATTATTGATCTTCCAATTAGTTTGGGTGATCCAGTCACAAAGGCGAATGAAGGAACAATATAAAATGAGTAATATTCTGATAGTAGACGACGAACGAGATATACGCGAATTAATAGGGGATATCTTGGAGGATGACGGTTTTTCAACGCGTCGTGTCGGCACTTCGGATGCGTGTATGCAGGAGGTCAATCAAACAACACCGGATTTACTTATTTTGGACATTTGGCTGAAAGACAGCGACATGGACGGAATAGATATTCTTAAAAAAGTCAAAACAGATTTTCCTCATGTTCCAGTTGTCATTATATCCGGGCATGGAAATATTGAAATCGCCGTTGCTGCAATTAAACAAGGTGCCTATGATTTCATAGAAAAGCCTTTTAATATTGAGCAGTTACTTGTTGTTGTTAAGAGAGCGATGGAGGCATCGCGTTTGAGACGCGAGAATTACACACTCCGTCTTAAGGATGGACCACCAACCCAAATGCTTGGAGATTCAGGCAATTTCCGAAATATGCTCGCACAGCTCGATAAAGTTACTAAATCGAATGGTCGAGTAATGTTGAAAGGCCCGTCTGGATCAGGAAAAGAAATGGCTGCCCGTTATATCCATATGCAGTCAGATAGGGCATCGGCTCCTTTTATCGCAGTGAATTGCGCAGCTATAGAACCAGACCGTATGGAAGATGTGCTGTTTGGTCGGGAAGGATCTGACGCTATCTTAACGGGGCTTTTAGAGCAGGCCAACGGAGGGGTGATTTATTTTGATGAAGTTGCTGAAATGCCGATGGCAACTCAGTCTAAAATTCTGCGTGTTCTCGTTGACCAGCAGTTTAGAAGAACGGGGGGATCAGAGAATATCAAAGTCGATTTAAGGGTAGTCTCATCGACGAGCCAAGACTTGAGCAAAGCGATAGCGAAAAGGACCTTCCGTGAAGAACTATACCATAGATTAAATGTCGTCCCAATCGAAGTACCCCCGCTAGAAAGTCGCCGTGAAGATATTCCTATTTTAGCCCGGAGTTTCTTGAAGCAGTTTCATGAAATACAGGGTCATACGCTTCGTGAGTTAAGTAGTGATGCAGCCACGTTATTGCAAACAATGTCGTGGCCCGGCAATATTCGACAGCTTAGAAATGTGGTTGAACGTATCTTGATTTTAGGTGAGCTAACTGGGTCAATAACCGCTGATGAAATACCCAATGAGACTGGACCAACAACGGATGGACCTGAACCAACAGTTATTTCACCAGCGCTTGCAACATTGCCTTTGAGAGAAGCCCGGGAAGTGTTTGAACGCCAGTATCTTATTACCCAGATAAACCGCTTTAGTGGAAATATAAGTAAAACTGCAAATTTTGTTGGGATGGAGCGTAGCGCTTTACATCGCAAGCTGAAATCGTTGGATGTTGTATCTTCGCTAAAATCATCATCTGCAGGGGTTAGTGAAGAAGAGTAATGCAAAACAGCAATTGACCCAGTGGCTCGCTTCTGCCATTCAAGATGCTCAGAAGTTAGCTATTCAAGAGGGATAGTGATGAAGATCATTATCTGCGGCGCTGGACAAGTTGGTTGGCAAATAGCGCGTCATCTGTCTGGTGAAAAAAACGATGTAACAATCGTAGATAATAACCCTGAACTTGTCCGGCGGGCGACAGATACGCTCGATGTTAAGGGAATGTCAGGTTTTGCGTCATACCCGGATGTGCTGGAAAACGCTGGTGCGCAAGATGCAGATATGATTATAGCAGCAACCCACTCCGATGAAGTTAATATGGTGACCTGTCAGATCGCCCATTCGGTGTTTGATGTTCCTCGGAAAGTAGCGCGATTGCGTAGTCAGTCATATCTAGATGCTATTTATTCCGACCTTTATCGACGAGACCACATGCCGATAGATGTGGTGATCAGTCCTGAACGCGAGGTTGCCGCTGCCGCATTAAAAAGATTATCTGCTGCTGCAACTTTTGATACGGAAACCTTCTTGGATGACAAGGCCCAATTACTGGGTCTAAGGCTGGATCATAATTGCCCCGTTACAAATACGCCTTTGCGCCAATTGACGGATCTTTTTTCGACTCTGCGCACTATTGTGGTAAGCATTAGGCGTGATGGTGTCCTGTTTTCTCCCGAGTCAGGAGATCAACTGTTTGATGGCGATGAGGTCTATGTTATGGCCCATATTGAAGATGCATCTCGCGTTTTAGAAGTCTTTGGTAAGTCGCAAGGAAAGCAAGAACGCGTTGTTATAATCGGAGGTGGGCATGTAGGATTGGCGATTGCAAAATCGCTTGAAAGTCAAGCGCTCAGAGTTCGTGTCAAGGTCATAGAAAAAAACCGATTGATAGCCGAATTTGCGGCAAATGAACTGGAACGAACAATCGTTTTAAACGGCGATGGTTTAGATACAGCTTTACTTATAGAAGCCAATGTTTCCAATTCTGATGTCGTTCTAGCAGTTACGGATGATGATAAGACCAATATGTTGGCGGCTGTGAGGGCAAAACTAATGGGGTGCCCAAGATCAATTGTTTTAGTAAATGATCCTTCGTTGGCCCCTCTGATGGGTGGCCTTGGAATTGATGCTTACATTAACCCTCGTGCAACAACAGTTAGTTCGATTTTACGTCATATTCGGCATGGCCGCGTCCGCGGAGTTTATTCAATTGGTGATGCTGAGGCTGAGATGATTGAAGCTCAAGTTTTATCAACATCCCCTATCAGTGGTCAAAAAATTTCTGAGATAGGGTTTCCTGAAGGCGTAATGGTAGGTGGCGTCTTAAAGGGAAAGCAAATGATAAAGCCCACGGGCTCCACAAGGATTGAGGAGGGTGATGTTATAGTGCTGTTTGCATTGTCGAAAGATGTGCCCAAAGTCGAGAAGTTATTGCAAGTTTCAATAGATTTTTTTTAGACGATGGAGCTTCGTTTAGATCACCTCCCATTATTTTTTCATTTATTTGGGATTGCGGCTGTGGCAATGCTGGTACCGAGCATCTACGCACTAGTTTCTGAGAATTATGCTGAATCGCGATCATTTTTTTATACTGCATTGCTTGGTCTGTTTTTCCTGTTCATGGTTGCAATTGCAGCATCAAATCGAAAGATAATGGAATCAGGCGTCCAACAGTTAGCTTCGCTAGCCCTCGGTCTGTTATTATTGCCTATATTTTTGGCGATACCAGAATATGACATTATTCAGAATACTTATTTCATAAATGCCTATTTTGATATGGTTTCTGCCTTGACAACTACTGGAATTGTTGTTTTCGAACCTGATAGGATATCTGCGACGGTGCATCTTTGGCGAGCTCTAGTAGCATGGATGGGGGGTATCTTAATTTGGCTGGTAGCCGCAGCTATTCTTGCGCCGATGAACCTCGGAGGTTTTGAAATTTCGTCTGACCAAAATCCGCACAAGGCGTATTTTCTTACTTCTGACGAAAGAAAACTATTCTTAAGAAGAACGACGATCGCCCTTTTCCCGCTATATGCTGGGCTGACTGGGTGCCTATGGTTAGGACTTACAATATCTGGTATTCCAGGTTTTGATGGCTTGATCTTTGCTATGTCTATTCTGGCGACGAGTGGAATTACAGGAGTAAATGAAATTAGCGATTTTGGAGCCAATTGGATCGCTGAATTCATTATGATTTTGTTTCTTTTCTTTGCATTAAGTCGAGGAAAAATGCAGCAGGAAAGAATGTACTGGGGGGCAGGAGTTCTACCTTCTGGCCCAGAGCTGCGGTTGGGAATAACGATTATTGCGTTACTTGCTTTATTGTTGGCTTCGATTCAGCTTTATGCTGTTGGATCTTCTGACATGCCATTATTCAGTATTTCGGCCATCAAGGCGATTTGGGCTGATATTTTTACTGTAACATCTTTTTTGACGACAAATGGCTGGTCGTCTGCATATTGGCTGGATGCGCAAAATTGGTCTGGTTTTTCTGTGCCAGAGATTTTATTTCTTGGAGTTGTCCTGATCGGCGGAGGTGTCGCGACCACTGCCGGGGGAGTTAAGCTGCTTAGGGTCTATGCTCTTTACACGAATGCTGTTAGGGAAATTGATCGACTGGTACATCCATCCTCCGTTTGCCAAACTAGAAGCGTATATCAAAGTGAGCTGCGCTCTAAGGCCTTCATTGCTTGGATTTTTTTTATGTTATTCGTCATTACCCTTGCGCTTGTAACACTTGCTTTGGCGGGCGCGGGGATGAGTTTTGAAGTTGCACTTGTAAGCTGTATAAGCGCGTTGAGCACAACTGGTCCCCTTATTGATATGGTGTTTGGAAATGACATTGATTTTATCATGATAGGTACTGCAAGCAAACTGATTATGTCATTTGCCATGGTTTTGGGGCGACTAGAAATTCTTGTTCTATTGGCATTGTTCACTCCAGAAGTTTGGCGCAGCTGATAATGGGGATAGACGATGACTAAGAGTTGTGATTGTATGTGCTCGAGATAATCGTTAATTACCTCGCCCGGCTCATTAATCCAGGTGGTTAGAACAAGATAAAAGGTACCAAAAAATGGCTTCTGATCGTCAGAATTTACAGGACGCTTTTCTAAATCATGTACGTAAGACGAAAATTCCTGTGACCGTGTTTTTAATTAATGGGGTGAAACTACAAGGGGTTATTACATGGTTTGATAATTTTTGTATTTTGCTTCGTCGTGATGGTCAATCGCAATTGGTTTACAAGCATGCAATTTCTACGATCATGCCGTCGCAAAACATCTCTCTGTATGAGGGTGAAGAAAGCGGTTGATTGAAGAAACTAGTTCAGATCGCACTCGTGCTTGGGTATTACACCCAGATGTCAAATCCAATATTGGTAGAAAACCAGCACGGCTAGCGCTGATAGAAGCCGTAGCGCTAGCCGAGGCAATGCCTCAACTTGACGTGCATGGTGCAACCGTGGTTCCATTATTACGACCACAGGCAGGATTGCTATTTGGAAAAGGAAAAATAGAAGAGCTAAGGGTTATCTTTGCCAAGAATAAGATTGAGCTGGTTCTGATTGACGGTCCAGTTACTCCTGTCCAGCAGCGTAATTTGGAAAGGAATTGGTCAGTCAAGATACTAGATCGAACTGGTCTAATCCTCGAAATCTTTTCTGACAGAGCTGCAACAAGAGAAGGCGTAATGCAAGTTGAGATGGCAGCTTTAACGTATCAACGCACACGATTGGTAAAGGCTTGGACGCATTTAGAACGGCAGAGAGGTGGATTAGGCTTCGTTGGCGGTCCTGGCGAAACACAGATCGAAGCAGATAGACGCGCTATCGACTTGCAACTTTATAAACTGCGCCAACAATTGGCAAAAGTAGTTAAAACGCGAACTCTTCACAGATCATCTCGTTCAAAAGTGCCTTACCCCATTGTGGCGCTTGTCGGATATACAAACTCGGGAAAATCAACGCTTTTTAATCGATTGACTGGCGCCAAGGTGCTGGCAAAAGATATGTTGTTTGCCACCCTTGATCCATGTATGCGGGCGATACGGACCAAAAATGGTACTAAAATTATACTTTCGGATACTGTTGGTTTTGTGTCTGATCTGCCAACTGAGCTCGTAGCGGCGTTCCGTGCAACGCTCGAGGAGGTATTGAGCGCAGACATAATACTCCATGTGCGTGACATTGCGCATGAGGCCACCCAGGAGCAGTCAAGCGACGTCAATTCAATTCTCGAAAAGCTAGGAATTGATGAAAATATCCCTTTTCTTGAGATCTGGAATAAAACTGATCTGTTGAGTAACGAAGAACAAGAATTTCTTATAAATCAATCAAAGCGTAATAAAAAAGTTTATATGCTGTCAGCCACGACTGGCAAAGGTTTGGAAATAATCAGTGATGCACTTGAAGAGATTCTCGCGGTGGGTAGTTTTGAGGATGCAATATTTTTATCTCATAATGAAGGAAAAAAACGTGCATGGCTTTATGCGCAAGGTGTAGTTACCCAAGAAGAAACCGTTGAAAATGGTATAAATTTGGGCATTTTCTGGTCTGCTCGACAAAAATCTCAATTTGTCTCAATTTAATCTCTAATCGGATGTATTACAGTCTGCCCAACCGAGGCAGCACGTATGAGGTTTTTATCCAGAGACATAGTCCAGTACTCGCCACGCCTCCATAATTGTCCAAGGTCGTCGTAATGGCGCGACATAGGATGACCGGATTGACCAGTGGCAATCACAAAAAGTGAGCTGTCGGGATCCGAAAAGTCATAGATGCCGCGATAGCCTGCGGCGTGCACATTTTGAAATGGATTGGTACCGCTTCCCTTGGTGCGCCCTCTTTGCATGGTATGATCACCGCCGCTGGTCGATTGGTATATATTAACAGCATATTTCAAAATTGGAACCTTTCCTAAGGCCATATGCGAATGTATCGCTTGATGGGCATCACCCCAGCGTAGTGCATCTATCGGTCCTCCATATGTTTCCTTAAGCGTCGTTATGGCGTCATTAAGAGCAAGATCTGCTATGTCGCGGCAGGTTTCGACCAACTGACTCTGAACGATGTCACACCATTCTCCAGCTCCTTCAATATTGCGAAAAACACGCTCGATAAAAAGTGGTTCAATATGGATAAACGCATCTGCCAACGTACCTATTTCATCACGGATAAGTCTATCTTGAAGAGCCCTCATCCAAGCAGAATAAATGAGAGGTTCGGGAAGATGCTCATTCATGTCCCCATCCCATTTACCTAAAAGAGATAGAGCGGTATAGCGATCTCTATTGATCGTACCAGGCGCACCGTTTTCGCTAGTGAACCAAAATTCGCCTCCGACTAGTGGAAGGAGAGTTCGTGCTGTATAGCTAACTGTGTCAAGCTGAGCTTCCGTAAAACTTTGCCGTGTATGTACAGAACGTCCTGTCAATAACTGCTCCAGCCGTTCTATTCTTTGACTATCACCCCAATCATAGGAGCCATGATTTGGAAAATCTTCGTCTGTTAACTTATTATTAGTGTTAGCTATCAAGCCATTTTCAGGATTTACGGCCTCCGGGGAGTTGCTATAGCGTAAGAAACCCTGCCATTGATTACGTTTCTTCCATCCAAGGCTGGGCATACGTCCAAGGGTTTGGTGTTCTTGGTCACGTTTGGGCCTTAGCCCAATAGTCTTCATGCCAATTTTATTTTTGTCAGATAGAACGACATTTAAGGATGGCGCTTGAAAGGTTTTCAATGCATCTATCCCTTGGGGGACAGTTCTTGATGTCATAAAATTAAACCATGATGTTAATGAACTATCATCTTTTCTTAACGCCGTTGACGAGAATGCCATGACGTGATTTTTTGGCGTCACGTGAGCTAAGTTGAACAGATTTGAAGACATAATGGGTCCGTTGTTGCTCCATCTAAGAGTTAGTGTTATCGGACTTTGGTTTTTTATATTCACAATTGATGGGCGATTTTTGAAAGGCTTAAAGCCGTTATTTGTGCGGTAGAGTGTGGGGTTTTTAGGGTCAATTTCTTCGACATAAAGATCGTGATCATCTACAAAAGAAGATGTAATCCCCCAGGCCAGTCGGTCGCTTCGCCCACTCAGAATTAAGGGTAAGCCTGGAATTGTTGCGCCGATTATGCCACCGGATAAGAGTTCAATGCGCGCAAGATACCAAAGTGAGGGCGCACTCAATGTCACATGGGGATCATTTGCCATTATGGTAGATCCTGCCGCGGAACGACTGGGCGAGGCCGCATACGCGTTTGATGCACCCTTCAGTCCCATCTGCGCAACCATAGCACTTTCTATGCCTGTGGCCTGTTTCATAATAGGCTTATAGTTTAAGCTAGGCAGGGTCTTGAACAACTGTGCGAAAGTCAATTTCCCCTCGCCAGGGACGGTGGGCAAGAGATCAGCTAGCCTTTGTTTATCTTCTAAGGCGAGGCTAAGCTGAGCGTAAAGAATTTCTTTTTCAATATGTTCTGACCATTTAATAGCAAACATTTTCAAGATAGCTATAGAGTCGACCGGCTTCCAAGTCGCAAACGGTGCATCAAATAAAAAAAGCTCGGGTGCACCCCTACCGAGTGCATCGCGGTTCACTTCGAAAATACGTGCATTTATGCCTTTGGCATAAGCATCCAAAAGTTGCTTCACTCTATTTGATTGGACGTCAAAGGAAGCTTTTGCCGCACCATAAATATCCAGCCGTTTAAAAAGCTTGTCACTTGCAAGAGTTCGGATTCCAAAAACCTCAGAAAGTTTCCCTTGTACCGCCCTCCTAAGTAAAGAAATTTGCCAAAGCCGATCTTGTGCATGGGCATACCCTAGCCCAAACATGGTATCATGATCGGTTTGACCAAATATGTGCGGTACATTGTAAGTATCCCGAACAATATCAATCCGAGACTTCGGTCCTGGCAAAGTGGTTGTTTTTGAATATTGAGGTAATGACTGCTTTGCTAAATAAAATGAGATTGCTGCGGCAGCAAAGCTTAGAAGAACCAGTGCGGTAGCCAGCCAAACTGTCCAATGAAACAAACGTGTCATTTATTTGTGCTTTCTTTTTGCCTTTTTTGCTCTGCATGGTTTAATGCAAATGAGCAAGATGCGTAATACTAACTTTTAAGGAATTAATTATGGCAAAAATCGCTTTTCTTGGAATGGGCGTAATGGGATTTCCAATGGCTGGTCACTTACAGTCGAATGGTTACGATGTTACAGTTTATAACCGTAATAAAGATAAAGCCGAAAAATGGTACGCCAAATACTTTGGTCAAACTGCACAAACGCCCAAGCTTGCGGCGCAGGGCAAAGATTTCGTAATTAGCTGCGTAGGAAATGATGACGATCTACGCTCAGTCGTTTTGGGGGAAGAGGGTGCATTGGCCGGAATGGCGAATGGTGCGGTTTTTATAGACCACACCACAGTATCGGCAAAAGTAACCTCAGAGTTATATAGTTTATCTAAAAAACAGGGTGTAAGGTTCATCGACGCACCTATTTCTGGTGGGCAAGTTGGAGCAGAAAATGGCGTTCTATCAATTATGTGTGGGGGTGATCAAGATGCGTATGAGTGCGCTGAACCCATAATGAATGTGTATGCCCGTATTTGTCGTCGTATTGGTGAAACAGGTGCTGGCCAGAAAACAAAGATGTGCAATCAAATTGCGATAGCGGGACTGGTGCAAGGCTTATCAGAAGCTTTACACTTTGCCAAAAAAGCGGGTTTGAATGGAAGCGCTGTTGTCGAAGTTATCGCACAGGGAGCTGCTGGAAGCTGGCAAATGTCCAATCGCTATGAGACTATGTTAAATGATCATTTTGAGCACGGCTTCGCCGTTGATTGGATGCGCAAAGATTTAGCGATTTGCCTTGCCGCTTCTGATGAACTGGGCGCAGCGCTGCCTGTCACCGCCCTCGTTGATCAGTTCTATAAAGATGTTCAAAATATGGGGGGTGGGCGTTGGGATACCTCAAGCTTGCTAAAAAGACTTGCGAAACTAAGCTGAGTTTGGCCACTAAACACTAAAGTTCCCATTATTGGCATTGTTATTTCTGTCAGACACGTCATAAGGTGTATACAGAGCATCTTGTATCATCTGCAAGGTATGATTTAGTTTCGCTGTGGTTCGGGCTACGCCAGCAAACCGACTGGTGATTGAACGACACATTGATAATGACCTCCAAAGGTCACGTGAGTTCCGACGATTAAGAAGTGTCACAGGAACTGGAATTGGCGGTAAGGCCTGTGAGGTCGATATTGCTGGAGAGAAACGCGATGGACTGCGAAAATTTGATTTGTGTATCGAGGGGCCGAATAGGCACCGAGCACCTTTTTTCGAGCATCGCCCGTGTGAAACAAAACGTTTTTGATGTCTGGCAAGATTCGCTGGAGATTGTGTACGTTGGTAATTGGATAATATGGCCAAGAAAATGCTTATCGACGCTACCCACGCAGAGGAAACACGCGTGGTTGTGGTGGACGGAAACAAAGTTGAGGAATTCGACTTTGAGTCAGAGAATAAACGCCAGCTAGCTGGTAATATATACCTTGCAAAAGTAACAAGAGTAGAGCCGTCATTACAGGCGGCGTTTGTCGAATACGGTGGCAATCGTCATGGGTTTTTGGCATTTTCTGAAATCCACCCTGACTATTATCAAATTCCTGTGGCTGATAGAGAAGCTCTGCTGGCAGAAGAACGCGATTATGCTGATGCTCAACGCGCACTTGAAAATGACGAAGACGAGCCTAAAAAACCCAGACGTTCAATTTCTAGGCGCAACAAAGCGCAATTGTTTAAATCAAAAGACGCCGTTGATACAAAAACATTAGAGCTTTTGGACATGACTGGGATGGAGACGATTGACTTTGAGACTGGGGGTCAGTCGGAAAATATGGTGACCCTACAACCCTCCGATGAAGGCTCTTCAGAGATCTTGCCAGATCAGCATTCAGATGGTTCAGCAGAAATGCTAAAACAAGCAATCGACGCTCCAAGTGTGTCGTCCGAGCAAATTGGAGAAGCACAAGATACTGATACGTCTAAGCAAAACGTTGAGATTGAACATAGTTCTGATAATACTGTTGATGATGGGTCCATTCAATTAATAGATACTAATGATGATAGAGCACAAGCTAAAGGAAATGACGCATCTGCAAAAGATGATAGCATTGAAGATGTTGCAGAAATCGATGATGATTTTGAATTGCACTCGACTCGTAAGCCACGGCCACGACGTTATAAAATCCAAGAAGTTGTTAAGATGCGGCAGATACTTCTGGTGCAAGTGGTTAAAGAAGAGCGTGGGAACAAAGGTGCAGCCTTAACAACCTATTTGTCCCTTGCCGGTCGATACTGCGTCCTAATGCCTAACACAGCACGTGGTGGAGGTATCAGCCGTAAAATCACAAATGTAGTTGACCGTAAAAAACTAAAAGAGATTGCACATTCAATTGATGTACCTCAAGGGGCTGGCCTTATTATAAGAACGGCTGGCGCAAAGCGGACAAAGACAGAAGTAAAGCGTGATTATGAGTATTTACAGCGGCTTTGGGAACAAATTCGCGAACTGACGCTTAAGTCCATCGCACCGGCCAAGATTTATGAAGAAGGGAATTTGATCAAAAGATCCATCCGTGATCTTTATAATCGTGAAATTGATGAGGTCTTGGTTGAAGGCGAGCGAGGTTATCGCATTGCCAAAGACTTTATGAAGATGATCATGCCATCGCACGCCAAAAATGTGCAAATCTACCATGACACGATGCCTTTGTTTGCACGTTATCAGGTCGAAAGTTATCTATCGTCAATGTTCAACCCGGTCATTCAGCTTAAATCGGGTGGCTACATTGTTATAGGTATTACTGAGGCTTTGGTGGCAGTTGACGTTAACTCTGGTCGGGCAACTAAAGAAGGCTCAATAGAAGAGACAGCGCTGAAAACAAATCTGGAGGCAGCTGAGGAAGTCGCGCGTCAATTAAGGCTGCGTGATCTCGCTGGTCTGATTGTGATTGATTTCATCGACATGGACGAGCGCAAAAATAACACAGCCGTTGAAAAACGAATGAAAGATCGGCTTAAAACAGATCGTGCCCGAATTCAGGTTGGACGTATTTCTGGGTTTGGTCTTATGGAAATGAGTCGTCAACGATTACGGCCTGGCATGCTAGAAGCTACAACGCAAGGCTGCCCGCACTGCCATGGAACTGGTCTTATTCGCTCAGAAGACAGTCTTGCTCTTGCTATTTTGCGTCAGATCGAGGACGAGGGCGCGCGTCGTCGCTCGAGAGAAGTTCTTATCAAATGTCCCGTATCTGTAGCCAATTTCCTGATGAACCAGAAGCGTGACCATATTTCGCAGATAGAGACGAGGCATGGGCTTTCTGTTCGTGTAGAAGGGGTCATGACACTTATTAGCCCCGAATATGAAATGGAAAAATTTAAACAAGCAACCCGCTCAATCTTTGAACCGGTCGAGACCGTAGTGGCTGGAGACTCCACAATGATGGACAATGGATCGGAGGCTGAGGAAGACGAAAAAGAGACAGAAGAGGTAAATGACCTCCAGCCAGAGCAGGGTGAGGGAGAAGAAAATAAGCCAAAGAAACGCCGCCGGAGGCGCCGGCGTAGAAAGTCGAATGGCGTGTCCGTTATCGGTGACGCATCGGAAGAATCGTCTTCAAATCAATCTGAAAATGCTAAAACTTTGGACACGGATAAAGATGTATCATCAACAGAAGCAGTTCCTGAGCCAGAAGAGACGCAATCTTCTAGTTTACAAGTCATTGCAGAAAACATTGGGGAAAATTCTGGAGAAGCGGTCAAGAAGCCTGTGCGACGCAGCCGCAAACGCGCTTCTCAAAAAGATTTGGCAGAGGTAAATTCAGAAGCTATTGGAGATATAGAAGATCACGCAGACACAATAAATCCCGACTCTGATAAGCGACTCACAAAAAGTAGAGATCCCGTAGCTATAATTGCTATAGATGTGAAAAATAAAGATTTGGTGTTTGAAAAGCCCAAACAGAAGCGGGCATCTCGCAAACGGAAAGTTGAGACAGAGGCGGTGCCAGAAATACTTTTAAAAGAAGTGCCAGCCGAGGTCGATGCAAAGCCAGAGCTTAAGCCCAAGCCAGCCAAGCGGAGGACAAAAAAGCTTAAAGAAATTAAAGAAGTTGCTGCTAATACTCGTGTTGAGCAAGTACCAGACCCGCAGATTGATACTGGTGAGGAAAAAAAAGTGTCTGTTAAAGAGGTTGAGCTCCCAATTACTAAGGAAGTGCCTGAGCATTCAAATGCTGCCTCTGGTTCCGACAAACCAAGGCGACGTGGATGGTGGTCACGTGGCTAGTAACCTAACCAAAATTTACAAAAGCCTTGCTTTTTTTAAAACTGCCTAGGTCTTTTTAATGAGATAATGTGTGGATCCATCTGTACTCTCGCTTGCTTCTAAAAGCGTGTTGCCACTCTCAATACAGTAATGTGGTACATCTACCCACGCCGCTGGATCGTCAGCATGAATCTGAAGTAAATGTCCAGTTGACATGCTCTCTAGGCTCTTACGCGCTTTCAAAACCGGCAGTGGACACAATAGGCCGCGGGTATCAAGAAATACTTTCATGATATTGCGATAGGCATGCAGTGATCATTTGTCCACACTAAATTGTGACAACGTCGCACAGTGACGTAGAGTTCTGAATCATTTAAAAATACATTATGCTTGGATTCGACATCATAGACGCAGCCTTGTTGCCCTCCACCTTTGTAGCTTTGTTTGCAGGAGTACTTTCCTTTTTAAGCCCTTGTGTTTTACCAATAGTGCCGCCCTATCTAGCTTATATAAGTGGTATATCAGTTTCTGATATGTCCGATAAAAAGTGTTCAAGCTCTGCTTTGCTACCAGCATTCTTTTTTGTTTTTGGACTTTCCACAGTATTTTTGCTCTTAGGATTCACTGCATCAGCTATCGGAGCTGTGTTTCTGTCATATCAAATGAGCCTTAGGTTTGTTTCGGCATTGCTTGTCATGGTCTTTGGTGCGCATTTTATCGGCATATTCAGGATTAGTTTTTTGGACAGTGAAGCACGCTTTGAGGCATCAAATGAAGGCGGGAGTGCTTTTGGAGCGTATATTTTGGGCCTTGCTTTTGCATTTGGTTGGACGCCCTGTATTGGTCCTCAGCTTGCGTCAATCTTAGCTTTAGCCGCCTCTGAAGGCTCTCTTGTTAAGGGGACTTTTTTATTAGGGATGTATGCCATCGGTCTCGGTTTTCCTTTTCTGCTTGTTGCTGCTTTTCTGAGTCGACTTACTGGTCTATTGGACTGGTTCAAACGTCATATGCAACAGGTGGAACGGACTATGGGTCTGCTGCTATGGACCATTGGATTACTAATGCTGACTGGGAGCTTTGCAGATCTATCTTTTTGGCTTTTGGCTACATTTCCGTTTTTAGCGCTCTTGGGCTAGAAGAAAATGTCCAAAATAATTGTATTTGTTACTCGAAACATTTGAATTTTTATAAACGGAAAAGCTGGTTTTTTTTAACCTCGGTTTTTAACAAACTTGAAAAGGCACGAAATATCACCAAAAGGCATTTTTCCAATTTCCTGCACGATTCTTGGTATTCCTAGAGGGCAGGCTTTACGACTCGATGGTCCGTTGCTATCAGCCACCATTACATCAAATTTTTTCATGGAGTGTGATGGTTTGTACACGCCGTTCCCAGCTTTACATTTTTAGAATTGAGCCAAGGATAAAATTTATCCCCTGTTTAATTTGTCAGTAAGTCTTCAAGTCATAATCGTTTACTATGTTCGCATTCACAAAGGTAGTAGCATAAAACGTAATCTCTAATAGCGGATGCAAGCCCAGTATCAAGATCGCGTTCAGAATCAATTTGCGCCGCTAGGGAATTTATAGCCATATTTTTTTCCTGAGCTATATGGCAGAAGGCTCTCCAAAAACGATCTTCTATTGATACACTCGTTTGGTGACCCAGCAAGGTAAGGGAGCGTTTCTTTGGCTTTAAGTTCATGGATCAAACTTATGACCATCGAGACGCAGCTTCTCTGTGGAGCGTTTTTTTTCTTCAATGTTGCGTTGTTCTTTTGTGAGTCCAAATCGCACAGAATTTTTAGAGGCGCGGTTGCCTTTTTCAGTGCGTGATTTTAGCTTTTTAAATTGCATCAGGTTCACCAGCTGGCCCATTATTTTGGCCCTACCATGTTTTCAGGGCGCACCACTTTATCAAAAGTTGCTTCATTCACAAATCCAAGAGCTACTGCTTCTTCTTTTAACGTTGTTCCGTTTTTGTGGGCTGTCTTGGCAACTTTTGTTGCTTTATCATAACCGATTTGCGGTGCAAGTGCTGTTACAAGCATGAGGCTCTCGCGCATCAATTTGTCGATGCGCACCTTATCTGCTTGTAAATCGTCAACAAGATTATCTGTGAAGGCCGAACAGGCATCACCGATTAATTGCATAGATTGTAATACATTATAGGCTATCATTGGTTTATAGACATTAAGTTCAAAATGCCCTTGGCTACCCGCGAAACCTACAGCGGCATCGTTACCGATAACGTGGGCGCACACTTGCGTGATTGCTTCGCATTGCGTTGGGTTGACCTTGCCCGGCATAATCGAGCTTCCCGGTTCGTTTTCTGGGAGGATCAATTCTCCCAGGCCACATCTTGGTCCTGATCCCAAAAGTCGGATGTCGTTAGCGATTTTAAATAGGCTGGCTGCAACTGTTTTGAGACTTCCAGAGATTTCAACCATGGCGTCATGAGCTGCGAGCGCCTCAAATTTGTTTGGGGCCGTGACAAATGGAAGGCCAGTTATCTCTGCCATATAAGCTGCAACACTGGCGTCCCAACCGGTTGTTGTGTTCAACCCCGTCCCAACCGCTGTTCCCCCTTGTGCAAGTTCATATATCTCCCCAAGCGATCTTTTGACCCGTCGGATACCCATCGTCACTTGATGAGCATAGCCTGAAAACTCCTGAGATAGCGTCAGAGGTGTTGCATCCTGCGTATGTGTACGGCCAATTTTTATAATTCCATCAAAGGTTGAAACTTTATGCAATAGGGCGTTTTCAAGTTTTTCTAGTCCAGGCAAAAGTACATCTCTTGCGCTCAGGGCAGTCGCAATGTGCATCGCAGTTGGAAACGTATCATTTGAGGATTGACCCATATTGCAATGATCGTTGGGATGCACTGGATCCTTGGACCCAATTACGCCACCAAGAATTTCAATCGCTCGATTTGCAATTACTTCGTTGGCATTCATGTTTGACTGCGTGCCAGATCCGGTTTGCCACACGACAAGTGGAAAATTTTCATCATAATGGCCCTCTATCACTTCTGAGGCGGCCTGAATAATAGCATCTGCTTTGGTATCATCAATCTTTCCCAGCGCTTTGTTGGCCTGCGCGCATGCTTTCTTGATCACACCAAGCGCTCTGACGATAGAAATAGGTTGTTTTTCCCATCCGATTGGAAAGTTAATAAGTGAGCGTTGCGTTTGCGCACCCCAGTATTTGTCTGCAGGTACATCCAAAGGACCAAAGCTATCAGTTTCAATGCGTGTGACAGTCATATCAAACTCCATAATCACCAATTCCTATTGGATCTCGTACTGTAGTACTGTACATTGACCCAGCGCAGGCACCTTAAAGGAAATTATAAGCAGATGTATAGACTCTTATGGTCCTAAAATATTTTCTTCAGGATATACTAATGCGTTTTAAAATAATTTTACAATTGCTTTGACAATTTAAAAATTATAAAAGGTGATACCTATTTCAATGGTTAGTTATATTTGTAATACGATTTAGTTTTATAGCTTCACGGTTTTCTGAAAGTATCAAGCTGAACTACTTTTTCCTCAACCTTCTTTTTTTTGTTTTTTTTGACTTCGGTAGAAATATTACTTCCCATTTTACGTTCAGTTGTATCAGTGTTTCTGATGCTGTGAAGAGCCTCGGTTAGCTCATCGCTTGGATCAATTGGCGATGAAGGTTCAAATTTTACACCGAATTCCACAGAAGGATCTACAAATGTAATGATACAATCGTATGGGATGTAGATAAGCTCGGGAGTGTCTCCAAAATTAAGCATCACGGAGAATCCTTTATCGCCAACCTCTAGTTTGTCATACCAATGCTGGATAACAACCGTTATTTCTTCTGGATATTGCTCAGTAAGCCATTTTGCAATTTCAATATTGGGATGCTTTGTGTCAAGTGTAATGAAAAAATGATGGTCGCCTGGGAGCCCTTGTTCTGCAACTTTTTGCAAAACTTCCTTAACAAAAACCCTCATCGCATGGTTCATAATGCTTCTATAATCCAGTATTCCGGCCATATAGTTCTCTTTTTTGGGCATATCTATAAAGTTAGAATCTGCTATTAACAAAGACAAACGAATCTTCCGTACATTATCATCTGCTTCTGAAAGGAAAAGAAGGAATACTATGTAACTTCTTTTATAGTGGCTTGAATGTAGGCTTCTGTTGCCAGGTGCCTACGAACCCCGCCTGCCACTGCTAAGCAACAGGGCTTAACTTTTCAATAGTTCCAGTCGCTTACGCGGCCATCGCCATTGGAGCACGATTGTCATTTGCAATTGTACATT
>CAJWEI010000023.1 GCA_913031285.1 uncultured Alphaproteobacteria bacterium
TTGGCGCGTTACAACGAATATTTTCCATAAAACCTACGCCATCTGTATTATCTGCGTAAATTTTACCTCCATCCATAAAGCTTAAAGTATTAGCAGCTCCAATTAAAGATGCTCTATCCGATATTTGATCAGCAAAAGTGAGGACTGTCTCCTTATGTGGTATCGTAACATTTGCGCCAACAAAACCCATCTTAGGCATAGCGTTTAAAACTTGCTTCAAATTGGAAGATGATACATCAATAGGGACATAGCATCCTTTGATATTATATCTATCTAGCCAGTACCCATGAAGAAGTGGAGATTTTGAATGTGATATTGGTGATCCCAATACGGCCACTAAGGGAATTTTTGGTAACGTCATGATTTCAAAACATCTCTGAATTTCAAAAAACTGATTATTTCTAATAGAGGCAAACCAAGAATACAAAAATAATCACCTTCGATTTTTTCAAACAATTGTGACCCTTTACGCTCTATTTCGTATCCTCCAGTACAGAGTTTAACTGTGGACCAATTGCTTTCAACATATTTTTCGATAGTCAACTCTGACAATATTCTCATTGATAAACTTACCACACCAACATGTCGCCATATTGGTCGACTACCTTTATAAATAACAGCTGCTGAAATAAGATCGTGAGTTTTCCCAGACATCTCTCGTAACTGTTGTTTTAAAGTATTTCTGTTTTTAGGTTTTGAGTAAATTGATCCAGAAAAACTAAGAACTTGATCACAACCTAGGACATAGCTCTCTGTTCTTTGGAGACTTACTTTTCTCGCTTTTATTTCAGCAAGAGTATCAGCTATGTCGCGATGCGTAGAGCTATCTGCTAACATCGCCGCTTTAATCGAATCCTCATCTATTTGTGGTAATATTATCTCATGAAAAACACCTGCATTGTTCAATATACGAGATCTAGTTGCCGATGAAGAAGCTAAAACAATTTGCGATAACATATGTATAACTCCGTGGAAAATATGCTTTTAAATCATAAATAGATCTTGCGATGTTAAGGAGAAATAATCAAGCTGTGGAAAAACGCACATTTCAAAATTACACGCATGGATTTATACAATGTGTAAAAGGATAATTTTTTTCCTGTCAATAATGTTAGTAAGTTTCTTGCCAGATAATTTGAAATACTAAGCGCCTGATATTACTATTTTACTTTAATTATTTTTATTAAAATATGAAATGAATTGTGGATAATTGTGGGGAAAACGTTTAATCCACAAATTCTTTTGATACTTATTACTAAATCAACTTTTCATAACTCTTATTAATTATTTATGATATAAATCTACTATAGATATAATCTGTAGTACTAGCAAAAAAATAGGCGTTAATGAAGCATTCTTCGCATTGACTATTTTGATAATTTAGCATAAAACATACCAACGCCTTTTCTGGCAAACTCTTTCCCTGTTTTTATTATTAGCTCATGCTAAAAAGGCGTATGTTAATGGAACGTTTAAAATTATCTGATTTGAAAGTTAAAAGCCCGAAAGACCTTTTAGCAATGGCAGATGAGCTTGAAATTGAAAATGCTTCAACCATGCGAAAAGGTGAAATGATGTTTCAGATTCTGCGCGAAAGAGCAGATGAAGGGTGGGAAATTTCAGGGGATGGTGTTTTGGAGGTTCTTCAAGATGGATTTGGGTTTTTACGCTCTCCTGAAGCTAATTACTTACCGGGCCCTGACGATATCTATGTTTCACCTGAGATGATTAGAAGTTTCTCGTTACGAACGGGTGATACAATTGATGGTTTAATAAAGTCACCCGAAGATCAGGAACGTTATTTTGCCCTGACCAACGTCGATAAGATAAATTTTGAGGATCCTGAAAAAGCGAGACACAAAATAGCTTTTGATAATTTAACACCATTGTACCCTGACGAGCGTATGACAATGGAGATTGCAGATCCGACCGTAAAAGATAGATCAGCAAGAATTATCGATCTTGTTGCACCAATTGGGAAAGGTCAAAGGTCTCTGATCGTGGCGCCTCCACGGACGGGTAAAACAGTTCTTCTTCAAAATATTGCCACAAGTATTGGTAAAAACCATCCAGAATGCTATTTAATTGTCTTATTGATTGATGAACGTCCAGAAGAAGTCACTGATATGCAGCGTTCGGTGAGTGGCGAAGTTATTTCTTCTACTTTTGATGAACCAGCTACCCGTCACGTGGCAGTGTCAGAGATGGTAATTGAAAAAGCAAAACGGTTAGTTGAGCACAAGAGAGATGTTGTTATTCTGCTTGATTCTATTACCAGACTTGGACGCGCATTTAACACGGTAATTCCATCTTCTGGTAAAGTTTTAACGGGTGGCGTTGATGCAAATGCACTTCAACGGCCGAAACGATTCTTCGGTGCGGCACGTAATATTGAAGAGGGTGGATCTCTAACAATTATATCAACAGCATTAATTGATACTGGTAGCCGTATGGATGAAGTCATTTTTGAAGAATTTAAGGGTACTGGTAACTCGGAGATCGTGCTGGATCGAAAAGTGGCTGACAAACGCGTTTTCCCCGCTATCGATATTTTGAAATCTGGCACTCGGAAGGAAGAATTACTGGTTAATAAGTTGGATCTACAAAAGACCTTTGTTCTTCGCAGGATTCTTAATCCCATGGGAACTACTGACGCTGTAGAGTTCTTGATCTCAAAATTGAAGCAAACAAAATCCAACTCTGATTTCTTTGATTCGATGAACACCTAATTTTGTTTAGTTGAAATCGGGGTGCGACTACATGGATACGATTTTTGCTCTTGCGTCTGCTCCTGGTAAGTCAGGTATTGCCATTGTTCGAATTTCAGGGGAGTCAGCTTTTGGAGTCGTTGAGAAAATTACTGGCAATTTAACACGGGTCAGATACGCTGGTTTACGGAAGTTTAAATCTTCTTCTGGCCTTACGATCGACCATGGTTTAGTTGTATGTTTCGAGGGACCTCAAAGCTTTACAGGGGAGAATGTTGTAGAGCTTCACCTACATGGCAGTCCTGCTGTTGTAACTTCTATTTTTCGCCTTTTAGGCAGTTTTAGTGGCTTACGCTATGCTGAGCCTGGTGAGTTTACGCGGAGGGCACTGGAAAATGGCAAGCTAGATCTCGCTCAGGTTGAGGGTCTTGCTGACCTAATAGAAGCTGAGACCGAGGCACAACGATCGCAAGCTGTTCGCGTTTTGTCAGGTGATATTGGTGATAAAGCTGGTATTTGGCGAACTGACCTAACTAGGGCTTGTGCGCTATTAGAAGCATCTATTGATTTTGCTGATGAAGATGTTCCAGAGGACGTTACTCCAGAAGTTATTGATTTAATTGATAAAACACTAGAATCCTTAGTTGTGGAAGTTGCTGGGGCGCAAATTGCCGAACGTGTTCGGACTGGTTTTGAAATTGCCATAGTTGGTGCACCAAATGTTGGTAAATCCAGCCTTTTGAATAGGTTAGCTGGTCGAGATGCTGCTATAACGTCAGAAATAGCGGGCACAACGCGTGATGTTATAGAAGTAAAAATGGACCTTGATGGCTTACCAGTTACGTTTTTAGATACAGCAGGTTTAAGATCCACATCTGATGCGGTTGAAAACATTGGAATTTCGAAGGCTTTGAAGAGAGCGGCGCTAGCAGATTTGACGCTCCTTATCACTGAGGATGGACGGGTTCCTAGTCAGGCCCTTTTAAGGAAAGATGATCTTGTAGTTTTGTCAAAAGCTGATTTAACAGGGCGGGAGGGAGCAATTTCCACTGTTACAGGACAGGGTATCGATCAGTTGGTAGGGGATGTAACAAGTATATTAAGTCGCCGGTCGGCGACGATTGGCGTAGTTACGAGGGAGCGGCATCGCCTTGCTTTAATAAAAGCAATCAAAAGTTTGGAAGATGCACAAGAGAAAATCAGGTTATGTAGTATAAACCTTGAATTGATAGCTGAAGACATACGTAGATCTGTAGTATCTTTAGATTCTCTTATTGGTCGTGTTGACTTAGAAAGTGTGCTAGATGAAATTTTCTCAAGGTTTTGCTTGGGTAAATAGGGAGTGTTTCACGTGGAACAATTTGACGTAATTGTTGTTGGTGGTGGGCATGCTGGTTGTGAGGCCGCAGCGGCTTCGGCACGCTTGGGTGCAAAGACAGCCCTATTTACTCTGCGCGAGCATGATCTTGGTACGATGTCTTGTAATCCCGCGATCGGAGGACTGGGAAAAGGGCATTTGGTCCGTGAGATTGATGCACTTGATGGTATTATGGCGAAAGCTGCTGACGTATCTGGCATACAGTTCCGGCTGTTAAATCGTAAAAAAGGTCCAGCGGTGCAAGGTCCACGTGCTCAGGCTGATCGACAGCTGTATCGTAGGGCTATACGAAATTTATTGGAGGCCCAAGAAGGACTGGAAATTATATATGGAGAAGTTGTCGATTTTTTGGGCGACTCACTAAAGGTCGAGGGTGTCGAGTTGGCTGATGGTTGCAGGGTTTATGGAAGAAACACCATTCTCACAACTGGGACTTTCCTTCGTGGAACCATTCATATCGGGGACATGCGAATTGGTGGCGGTCGTATTGGTGATGCCCCATCGATTAAGCTAGCCACAAAAATTGATAATTTTGGCTTAAAACTTGGTCGTTTAAAAACTGGAACGCCTCCACGCCTTGATGGGAACAGCATTGCCTGGGACCAGCTATCGATGCAACAGGGTGATAATGAGCCCGTTTTATTTTCGTTTATGGACATTACACCGCCAAGACAGCAAATTTCGTGTGGCATTACACATACTAATTCGAGAACCCATGAGATAATTCGACAGAACCTTGAAAAGTCGGCAATGTATGGCGGTCATGTAGCGGGGGTTGGGCCAAGATATTGCCCTTCGATTGAAGATAAAATTGTTAGGTTTTCGGATAAGAGCTCTCATCAAATATTTCTGGAGCCAGAAAGTTTGAGCGATTCAACTATTTATCCAAATGGAATCTCAACGTCCTTGCCAGAAGATGTGCAAGAGTCTTATGTTCGGTCGATACGTGGTCTAGAAAACGCAAAGATTTTGCAACCGGGTTATGCTATTGAATACGATTATGTTGACCCAAGAGGCCTTGGTCCGACATTATCGGTACGTGGCGTGAAGGGTTTGTACTTAGCAGGCCAGATCAATGGAACTACTGGGTATGAAGAAGCTGCAGCACAAGGTATCGTGGCAGGTTTGAATGCAGCTAATGCCTCTGCTGGACGCAATGAAGTTTATTTTTCCCGCAGAGATAGTTATATTGGTGTGATGATCGATGACTTGACCACTAAAGGTGTGGCCGAGCCCTATCGCATGTTCACTTCCCGCGCTGAATTTAGATTATCGTTGCGTGCTGATAATGCTGATCAGCGACTTACGCCGAAGGGAATCGAAATAGGATGTATTGGAGTCGAGCGGAAAACAAAATTTTTAGAGAAACAATCTAAGCTAAATAGGCTGGAAGCAATTCTTAAATCAGGTGCCTTCACACCTAAGGACTTGAAGTTAGGTGGAATATCAGTCAATCCCGATGGGTCAAGGCGAAATTTATATCAGGTACTTGCGTTCCCTAATGTTACATTTAGAGATATTCGTGAATTCGATGTTCGATTGAAGAGTGCAGAGGCCGATATCTGTGAACAGATTTCTCGCGATGCATTATATGCTAACTATATCGCTCGGCAGCAAAGGGATGCAGATGCTATAGCGCGAGACGAGGCGCAGAAGATATCGGAAGATTTTAATTATCATGATATTGAAGGCCTGTCTTCTGAACTTAAAGCAAAGTTAAATCGAGTGAAGCCTGGTAATCTTGCTCAAGTTTTGAGAATTGATGGTATGACTCCAGCAGCAGCTTTATTGATTTTAGGTAAAGCTAAGCGTGAAAAGCGATATCGGCGTGCTTGATGAGAAGCACGTTGATTGATACATTATCTGTTTCACGTGAAACAATGGTTGATTTTGAGTGTTATGAGGCTTTGATAAAAAAATGGTCAAAAAGTATAAATTTGGTTTCTTCAGCTACAATGACGTCTATTTGGAAGCGCCATATCCTTGATTCAGCGCAATTATACTTAAATTTGCCGGACAAGTGCAGTGTGTGGCTTGATCTGGGAAGTGGTGCAGGTTTTCCCGGATTAGTAATATCAATCCTAGCAAAACAGCATCATCCTGGCCTACGTGTCTATCTGGTTGAGAGCGACAAAAGGAAAAGTGTGTTTTTAAAAACTGTAAGTCGAGAGTTGTCTCTAGATGCGATAGTCGTAAATGATAGAATAGAATGCGCTAACGTGCCAGCGGCTGATGTTATTTCAGCTCGTGCGCTTGCTAACCTATCGGACCTACTTGCTTATGCTTATCCTCATATGAAGGAAGGTGGTTTCTGCTTATTTCAAAAAGGAAAGAATTGGGAAAAAGAAGTTTCCTATGCAGAAAAACAATGGTCTTTTGATTTAAAAATAATTAACAGTAAAACGCAAATTGGGGCGGTGACGCTCAAAGTAGGAGGCATTAGCCGTGGGCGATCAAAGTCGTAAACTAAACCCAAAGATAGTTGCGGTGGCGAACCAAAAAGGTGGTGTCGGTAAAACCACGACAACTATCAACTTGGCGGCGGCTCTGGCTGAAATTGGCAAACAGATATTAATCATTGACCTAGACCCACAAGGAAATTCGTCAACTGGATTAGGAATACAACCTGATAGGCGTCAACTCACTACTTTCGAGCTGCTATTGGAAGATATTGACCTTAAAAGTGTTATTTTAGAGACCGATGTTGAGAATTTGTCCATTGTTCCAGCGACGGTAGACCTAAGTTCAGCGGATATAGAACTTTATACTAATGAAAAGAGAGTTTTCGTGCTTCGTGGAGTTCTAAAGCAGCAATCAATGAGCGAATTTGGGTTTGATTTTATTTTTATTGATTGTCCACCATCTTTGAATTTATTGACCATAAATGCAATGGTGGCATCGAACTCTGTTTTAATTCCTCTACAAAGCGAATTTTTTGCTCTTGAGGGTTTGTCGCAGCTGATGCTCACGATCCGGGAAGTCAGAGCAACCGCAAATAAAGATCTGAGGATAGAGGGCGTTGTTTTGACAATGTTTGACTCCCGGAATAATTTGTCACTCTTGATTGAAGAAGATGCGCGCGAAAACTTGGGAGATCTGGTGTTTAAGTCAAAAATCCCAAGAAATGTCCGTGTTAGTGAAGCCCCATCACACTCCAAACCTGTGTTATCCTATGATCCCATCTCAAAGGGAGCGCAGTCCTATCGGGATCTAGCGTCCGAGTTTTTAAAAAATAATCAGCGTGCATGGGCAGAGTAAAGGAGCAATGATGAGTGAATCTAAGCCAAGATCAAGGGGGCTCGGCCGTGGGTTATCTGCGCTAATGGCCAATGTAGAGACATATAAAGAAAGAAATGAGCTGATTTTAGACGGTCAATTTGGGGTAACCTGTGTGCCAATTGAAAAGGTCCATCCAAATCCCGTTCAGCCAAGAAGGATGTTTGAACCTGATGATTTGAATGACCTCGCAAATTCGATACGCGTAAAGGGTGTTTTGCAGCCCCTAATTGTTAGGTTTAAGTCCAAAGATCCAGATCAATTCGAAATTGTAGCGGGCGAACGTCGTTGGCGTGCAGCGCAAATTGCGCAACTCCATGAATTACCGATTATTATCAAAGACTTGAGTGATGAAGAGGTCCTTGAGGTCGCCATTATTGAAAACATCCAGCGTGCAGATTTGAATGCAATTGAAGAAGCGGCTGGTTACCGGCAATTGATGGACAAGTTTGGCCACACCCAAGAACAAATGGCTGAAGTTCTCGGGAAAAGTCGCAGCCATATTGCCAACCTTTTGCGACTTTTGAACCTGCCTAGTGACGTGCGGCAGTTATTAATCGATCGAAAGTTGTCCTATGGGCATGCTAGGGCATTGATAACATGTGATAACCCAAGCGATCTCGCAAAGGCAGTTGTCTTAAAAGGTTTGTCGGTGCGTGAGACTGAGAGATTAGCCAAGACAAGCTTCTATGGGCCAAATAATGGCAAAAAAACTATAGTTAAACAAATTGGTGATAAAGGAAAAGATGCAGACACTAAGGCCCTAGAAGGGGATTTATCTGCTGCTATTGGCATGAAAGTGCTAGTTAATCATCAATCTAATGCTGAAGCTGGAATTGTAACAATTTCTTACAACACTTTAGAGCAGTTAGATGATCTTTGTCGTATCCTTAGTTCTACGGATAAGGGTGATTCCAAATAAAGCTCAGGACAGATAGCAGCATTTTATGTTGGATAAAGAGGAGTTAAGTTTGTACTTCAAGTACGGTTTCTAGGAAAAAGACAGAGATAATAAATACTGTTGAAATTGTTTGGAACTTATAGAAATCGTACCGCTGTTTCGCCGGCCTTTTATTATTGTACCAATTGTTGAATACGATAAAATCAATTATGAACTCGAGGGGACAATCCTGAATAAGAAATTGCGCAAGAGTCAATACGACGCAGCAAAAGAAACTTAAATCGTTCGCGTCGTCAGCGCATCAATAACTCTTTGATAACATAATTTAGCAACATTCTACCTCGAAGTGTTGTAGTTATTCTGCTTGATGTAAGCTTGACGAGGCCCTCACACGTCAATTTTTGTATTACTTTGGGTTTTGGTGAATGCCCAAAAAAGCTTTTATAGCGGTCTGTACAAATTCCCTCACTAAGTCGCATACCCATCAAAACAAATTCTTGACCTTGATTATAGAGAGACATTTTTTCCATTAACCTATCACCACAACCCTTTGAAACCATTGACAACCATTTATCGGGTTGAAGGTAGCCTTCCGTAGAATAACGATTATTTTTTAGAGTTAATCGTCCATGAGCACCTGGCCCAATTCCTGCATAGTCACCGTACTTCCAATAGACAATATTATGTTGGCATTCTGAACCGGAACGTGCATGATTGGAAACTTCATAGGCTGGCATTCTATTTTGTTCGCATAGGTCTTGAGTAATTTCAAAAAGGTCAGCGGCCAGATCCTGGTCTGGAAGTCCCTTCAATCTACCAATTGCATAGCGATCACCAAATGCAGTGCCGTCTTCGATTGTAAGTTGGTATAAAGACAAGTGATCAATATCGCTATTTAGTGCTTGCTGTAATTCAGATCTCCATTCTGAGATTGATTGGTTTTGGCGCGCATAAATCAAGTCAAAGCTTACTCGATCAAAAATAGTTCTTGCAATTGTGAAGGCATTAAGAGCTTCTTTTGCCGAATGCTGGCGCCCTAACCTTTTTAAGTCTTGATCATTAAGTGACTGAATACCCATAGAAACTCTATTTACACCAGCATCTCTGAAGCTAATAAATTTCTGTGCTTCGACAGATGTTGGATTTGCTTCTAATGTTATTTCACAGTCGTTATTTAAAAGCCAAACAGATCTAATGTGGCTCAATATACCAGATACAAGATCGGGACTCATAAGACTTGGTGTTCCGCCCCCAAAAAAAATCGATTTCACTCTCCGATTCTCAGTAAGTCGATAGATGCGTGAAATTTCTTTTCGATAGGCGTCTAACCAGAGTTTTTCATCAACGTGGCGGGATACATGGCTATTAAAATCACAATAAGGGCATTTTGCCGCGCAAAATGGCCAGTGGATATAAATACCAAAGCCACCGTTCTTCCAATCTTCATTTTGCAAAGTGTTCAAAAAACTTCTCAAATGCTTTGGCTCGATGACTTATCTTATTCTTCTCCCATCGATCCATTTCACTAAACGTCAACTCGTAGCCGACAGGTTGAAAAATGGGGTCATATCCATGTCCTTGGTCACCACGCATTGGCCAAACAATCTCTCCGTTCATATGCCCTTCGAAAACAAAGTCTTTTCCATTTGGCCAAGCAAGAACTAACGTACAACAAAACCTTCCGGTTCTAGGAAAAGGTGTATTTTTTTCTTCTAAAAGATAATGTGCTTTGGTCATTGCGATTTCAAAATTCCGGCCTGAAGGTGTTTCGGCCCAATCTGCAGTATAGACGCCCGGCGCACCATCGAGTGCGTCAATTTCAATCCCGCTATCATCAGAAAGTGACGGAAGACCGCTTGCCTTGGCTGCGGCATGCGCTTTTAGTCGGGCATTGGCGACAAATGTATTTCCAGTTTCGTCTGGTTCTGGTAAATTAAGCTCTTTTGCGCTCACAATAGTCACGTTCAGTGGCGCTAGTAGGGCGGAAATTTCTTCCAACTTGCCTTGGTTGTGGGTTGCTGCAAGAATTGTTTTTCCCTTGATCGACCAAATCATGCCAAAGCCTTAGCCTGTGCTTTTACCAGATCGTCAATACCAATTTCAGCAAGATCAATCAGTTGATCCATTTGAGCTCTACTAAATGCACTACCTTCTGCGCTCATTTGAATTTCTATCAAATTTTTGTTTGCCATCATAATAAAGTTACCATCTACGCCTGCTTCGCTATCTTCAGGATAATCTAGGTCAAGAACTGGTTGGCCGGCGTAGATGCCGCAACTGACTGCCGCAACTGGCGAAATCAAAGGGTCTGAAATTATTGCGCCACTTTTTAAAAGCTTATTAACAGCTAATTTTAGTGCAACCCACCCACCTGAGATCGCAGCGCATCTTGTTCCACCATCTGCCTGTATCACATCACAGTCAATGGATATTTGGCGCTCTCCGAGAGCCACGCGGTCCACGCCAGCACGTAAAGAACGCCCGATTAGACGTTGAATTTCCACCGTTCTTCCGCCTTGTTTACCAGAGGTCGCTTCTCTACGCATCCGAGATCCAGTCGATCTTGGAAGCATTCCATATTCGGCAGTTACCCACCCAAGTCCTGATCCTTTTATAAATGTTGGTACTCGTTCTTCTAGAGTGGCTGTACAAATTATATGGGTATCCCCAACCTTTATGAGGCAAGAGCCCTCAGCGTGTTTTGCAATATTAGTTTCTATAGAAACTGGACGAATTTCATCAAGTTTTCTTCCAGACGGTCGCATGAATTCTCCTCTTAATGTTGCTCAGAGACATACATCCCCTGCTACGCAATAAGCAAGCCTGATTGACCTTTTCTTTTTATAACCTTTAATGAGTATGCTTATAAAGATTGTGCTATGACAGATAATTCAAAAATCTTAGATGATATGAATGGCCGCACCCGAGAGGTTTTTCGCCGCATTGTTGAGAGCTATCTTGAAAATGGAGAGCCTATGGGCTCGCGGACCCTATCTAGATCTTTAAGTGAGCAAATTAGCTCTGCGACTATACGTAACGTTATGCAAGATCTTGAGTTTCTTGGGCTGCTGGATAGCCCACATGTTAGTGCTGGCCGAATTCCGTCCGAGCTTGGCCTTCGAATGTTTGTCGATGGCTTGCTTGAAGTGAACACTTTGGATCACAGCGACCGTGAAAAGCTTAATCAAAGTGTGCGCAAAGGTGAAGGAGATGTGACTGAGACACTCGATCGTATCGGTTCTGCACTATCAGGCCTTACCCAAAGCGCTTCTTTGGTATTAACGCCAAAGCAAGAAGAGCCCATCAAACATATTGATTTTGTTTCATTGGCACCTGATCGTGTTTTAGTTGTTTTAGTTTTTGCCAACGGAGAAGTTGAAAATAGATTGTTTACTCCTCCCCTCGGTCAAACCCCAAGTGCGCTTCGAGAGGCTGCCAACTTTTTAAATTCTGTCATCGCAGGCCGCACACTTTCCGAAGTTTACACGGTTGTGAGCCAAGAAATAGTTAAGCGGCGTCAAGAAATAGATCAACTCGCCAAAGATATGGTTGAAAAGGGGATAGCCGTTTGGCAGGGTCGGGGGGAAACAAATGAACGACTTATCGTTCGGGGTCGATCGAATCTTTTGGAATCTGATACAGAGGAACAAGATATTGAGAGGGTGAAATCGCTGTTTGATGACCTCGAGCGCAAGCAAGACATTGCGGATTTTCTTGACTTAACTGAAAAAGGAGATGGTGTACGTATTTTTATTGGGTCTGAGAACAAACTTTTTTCACTTTCGGGTTCCTCTTTGGTGGTTTCTTCTTATATGAACGCTGACCATAAGGTTATTGGTGCAATTGGTGTAATTGGGCCTAAGAGATTGAATTACGGCAGGATCGTACCTATCGTAGACTATACAGCGCAGTTGGTTGGAAAAATAATTTCTGACCGAAATTAGAGGTGAAATATGTCGGAACCAAAAAAAGAAGAATTTTTGGATAATATAGAAGACCTGGAAGCATACAGCGATCAGGAAGAGTTGATCGATATCGAAGAGACAGCTGCTGAATTTGATGAAATCGATGAGATAAGGGCAGAACGGGACGACTTTCGCAATAAATTTATGCGAGCACTTGCGGACGCAGAGAATTCTCGTAAAAGAGCCGACAAGGATCGTAAAGAAGCCGAAGAATATGGAGGAGCCAAGCTGTCAAGAGATTTATTACCGATATATGATAATTTAGAACGCGCTATCGAGGCAGCTGGTGAAGCAAATGGGTCTGAATCAAAAGCGATCGTTGAGGGCATTGAACTGACAATGCGGGAACTTTTGAATGTATTCCGCAAGCACGGTATTGAGCCAATTGCCCCTAAAATTGGTGACAAATTTGATCCCAAAGTTCATCAAGCTATGTTTGAAGCGCCACTTCCCGATACAAATTCTGGCGACATTATCCAAGTTTCGGCGCAAGGCTTTATGTTGTACGATAGACTGCTTAGGCCTGCAAAAGTCGGAGTTTCTTCGAGTCCACCAAGCTGATAAAAGTTAAGCTATACTGTCTTTTTGTGATAGCTTTTTTAAATCATAAATAATTTGTAAGGCTTCTTTCGGAGAAAGATCATCTGGATATATTTTGTCAAGAGCTTTTTCTAGATCGCCTTGCATGCTGTGTTTTGGCGCCGTTTCCGATGATACGGATGAAAAAAGTGGTAGATCATCAATCATCGCTTTTTGACGCGACACACCTTCCTTATCACCTTTTTCTAAAGCACTTAAGATATTGCGTGCACGGTCAACGACTATGGAGGGCAATCCAGCAAGCTGAGCAACCTGCACTCCATATGAGCGATCCGCCGCACCTTTTTTTACTTCATGCAAGAAGACAACATTACCCTCCCACTCTTTGACAACTACAGTCGCGTTCTCAACGCGATCAAGTTTAGACGATAAATTTGTAAGTTCATGATAATGCGTAGCAAATAGGGTACGCGTTCTATTAACACTATGGAGGTGCTCTAGGGTCGCCCAAGCAATTGATAACCCGTCATAGGTTGCCGTTCCACGTCCAATTTCATCCAATATCACCAAAGCCTGATTGCCTGATTGGTTTAAAATTGCAGCCGTCTCTATCATTTCCACCATAAATGTAGATCTGCCCCTAGCCAGGTCATCTGAAGCCCCAACCCGACTGAACAATTGCGTCACAAGCCCAATATGTGCGCTTACCGCGGGAACAAAAGATCCCACCTGTGATAGGAGCGCGATCAGTGCATTCTGTCGCAAGAATGTAGATTTTCCAGCCATGTTGGGTCCAGTCAAAAGCCAGATACCGCCATCATCTAAATCACAATTGTTGGGGATAAATGTTCCGCCAACCCTTTTAACCGCTGCTTCAACGACAGGATGCCTTCCGCCAATGATCGAAAAATGTCTACTGTCATCTACAATGGGTCTAACCCAATTTTCCTGTATGGCAAGTTCAGCTAAAGACGTTGACAAATCAAATTCTGCCAACCCTTTTGAGGCAGCTAGGATATCTTCAGCAACACATAGGACTTCATCACAAATAAGTAAGAAAATCCGTTTTTCAATCTCAATAGCGCGGTTGCCTGCGTTAAGTATTTTGGTTTCTATCTCTGAAAGCTTGACGGTAGTGAATCTAACTTGATTTGCTGTGGTTTGGCGATGGATGAACGCCTCGTTTAGTGGAGGTGTCATCATCTTTTCTGCATGCGTGGATGGGGTTTCTATAAAATAGCCAAGAACATTGTTATGCTTTATTTTAAGCGACTGAATTTTAGCCCTTTCACTATACTCTTTCTGCATTTTTGCAATAATACTGCGCCCTTCATCACGCAACAGTCGCGCTTCATCTAAATCCTGGTCAAAACCGTGTTCTACAAACCCACCATCACGTACCAGAATTGGAGGCCCCTTAATAATCGCGTTTGACAGAAGCTCAATAAGGTTTTCATGTCCTAAAAGTGCGCGACGCCCTGCATCCAGAACAGGGCACAAGTCTGATGCTTCCAACTGAGAAGCTATCTCAACTCCTTGGACAAGCCCGTTACGGATATTTGCCAAATCTCTTGGACCTGCACGGTCAAGAGAGATTCGTGACACAGCGCGCTCTAAATCAGGAACTCTCCGTAGTGCCTCTCTAAGGGCATCTCTTGAAGTTCGATTTACGATCATTTGTTCAATTGCGTCAAGACGCTTGCAAATCCTATTAGTGTCCAGTGATGGAGATGAAATGCGTTGCTCCAAAAGTCGTGCGCCTGCAGCCGTTACCGTTTTATCTATCGTAGATAAAAGCGTTCCTTTCCTTCCACCACTCAAGGCCTGTGTTATTTCAAGATTTCGACGCGTTGCGGCGTCAATTTGCATAATCTGTAAGGTTGATTGTTGAATTGGTGGTTGCAGAAAAGGAAGCTTTCCTTTCTGGGTGATATCTAAATAATCAACAATAGCCCCGAGAGCTGCTATTTCCACGCGCTCAAAATTAGCAAAACCCTCAAGTGTTTGTACCTGATAGTGATCTTTTAAACGCTTTTCGCCAGAGGTGCTATCAAAGGTAGTTGGACCCAGGGGTGTCAGAGAGCACTCTGTATCATGTATTATTTCTGAAATTTCTTCCATCTGACTTTCAGGAATAATAAGTTCACTTGGTCTGAGCCGTGCAATTTCTGGGCCAAGGCTAACTAGTGATATTTTTTCAACCCAAAGACCGCCAGTAGAAATATCTACCCAGGCAAATGCATAATCGTCGCGTAATTTGGCAAGCGCCGCTAGAAAATTATGCTCGCGAGCTTCAAGCAAAGTGTCTTCGGTCAACGTTCCGGGCGTAACAAGCCTAACAACGTCACGCCTTACGACAGACTTACTACCTCTTTTTTTCGCTTCGGCAGGGGTCTCCATCTGTTCACAGACTGCAACTCGAAACCCTTTCCGGATTAAAGTTAGCAGATAACTTTCTGCGGCATGATGGGGAACGCCGCACATCGGTATATCACCGCCGTCATGCTTTCCCCGTTTTGTTAAAGCTATATCTAATGCTGCAGACGCTGCTACAGCATCGTCAAAGAATAGCTCGTAAAAGTCGCCCATTCGATAGAATAAAAGAGCACTCGGATACTGGGTCTTAATTTCAAGAAATTGGGCCATCATTGGGGTCACGGCATTTTCCTTTTCTTTGAATACGACTTAACCGAGCAACTAGAAAGACGAAAGTCGAAAAATGATAAGGTTGCTGGACCAAATTTAGCAGGCTAACAATTGAATAAAACAAATATATGGAACTTAAGATGGCCAAAACAAAAATTACCCGTGAAGAAGCCTTAGCATTTCACTTGGAGCCAAATCCGGGAAAGTGGGAGGTTTCTGCAACAGTTCCAATGACGACTCAGCGCGATTTATCATTGGCTTACTCACCAGGTGTTGCTGTTCCTTGTGAAGAGATCGCCAAGAACCCTGAGTTCGCTTACGATTTTACCAATAAAGGAAATCTTGTAGCCGTTATATCGAACGGGTCAGCGGTTTTGGGATTGGGAAATCTCGGCGCTTTGGAGAGCAAACCTGTAATGGAGGGTAAAGCAGTGCTCTTTAAACGTTTTGCTGATGTCAATAGTGTTGACATAGAGTTGGATACAGAGGACCCAGATGACTTTTGCAAAGCGGTTAAACTCATGGAGCCAACCTTTGGTGGAATTAACCTTGAAGATATAAAGGCCCCAGAATGCTTTATCATTGAGCAGCGCCTTAAAGAGGAAATGGGTATCCCAGTTTTCCATGATGACCAGCATGGAACTGCTGTCATCTGTGCAGCTGGTTTAATAAATGCCTTACATCTGAGTGGGAAAAGCATCAAAGATGTCAGGATTGTCCTAAACGGAGCAGGGGCTGCGGGCATTGCTTGCGTAGAGCTTTTAAAAACTATGGGGGCGAATTCTCAGAACTGCATTGTCTGTGATACAAAAGGTGTCATTTATCAGGGTCGTATGGATGGGATGAACCAATGGAAATCGGCCCATGCCGTAAAAACTGAGCTTAGAACTTTGGAGCAAGCAATGGAGGGCGCTGATGTTTTTATTGGCGTTTCGGTTAAAGGTGCTGTGACGGCGCAAATGGTGCACTCAATGGCAGATGACCCAGTTATCTTTGCAATGGCTAATCCTGATCCTGAAATTACTCCAGAGGATGCTAGAGAGGCCAGAAAGGATGTTATTGTAGCGACCGGCCGAAGTGACTACCCAAATCAGGTAAATAATGTTCTGGGCTTTCCTTACCTATTTCGCGGTGCACTTGATATTAATGCGCGGGCGATCAATGACGAGATGAAGATTGCCTGTGCTCAGGCCTTAGCGGCTCTTGCACGGGAAGACGTTCCAGATGAAGTTGCAATGGCGTATGGAAAAGAGCTTACTTTTGGGCGGGATTACATAATCCCCACACCTTTTGATCCAAGATTGATTTACCGCATTCCTCCGGCAGTCGCCAAAGCGGGTATGCTTACTGATGTTGCCCGCCGCCCTATTATTGATATGGAAGCCTACGAGCTTTCATTGAAAACCCGCATGGATCCTACGGCAAGCATTCTTCGTGGAATTACGGAACGCGCCCGCGTAGCTCAGGCGGAAATGATTTTTGCGGAAGGAGATGATCCGCGCGTTCTACGCGCTGCTGTCATGTACCAAAGGTCAGGATTTGGGAAATCCCTCGTGGTTGGACGTGAGATGGATGTTCGAGAAAAGTTAGAAGCTGCAGGTTTAGCCGATGCCGTAAGAGAACTTCAAATCGTCAATGCGGCCAATACGCAGAATTTGCAGGATTATAAAGATTTACTTTATAACAGGCTCAAACGAAAAGGTTTTGATCGGGCAGATGTTCACCGACTTGCAGCGAGAGATAGGCATGTTTTTTCGGCTCTGATGCTTGCACACGGACATGGTGATGGACTTATAACTGGTGCAACCCGTAAATCAGCTCATGTCTTGGGTCTTATAAACCATGTTTTTGATGCAGATGCCGAACATGGAGCAGCCGGTGTTACGGCTCTTTTGCATAAAGGGCGAATTGTTCTTATTGCTGATACGCTTGTGCATGAATGGCCCGATGCCGAAGATTTGGCGACAATAGCAGAGCGTGCTGCCAGTGTTGCTAGACAATTAGGCCTTGTACCTCGTGTGGCCTTTGTGAGTTTTTCGACATTTGGTCACCCCGTTTCTGAGCGAGCCGAGAAAATGCAATTCGCCCCTCGGGTTCTGGATAAGCGCCAAGTAGATTTTGAATATGAGGGGGAAATGGCAGTTGATGTTGCATTAAATCCGCAAGCTATGGAAGCCTATCCTTTTACGCGCCTCACGGGCCCTGCAAATATTCTTGTGGTTCCAGCGCGTCACTCGTCAAGTATATCGGTTAAGCTGATGCAGGAAATGGCTGGAGCAACAGTGATTGGTCCCATCCTTTCTGGTGTGGACAAACCAATCCAAATTTGTTCAACCGTTGCGACGGCAACAGATATTCTCAATATGGCTGTTTTAGCAGCCAGTAAAGTTGGTTAAATTTAGGAACATTTAGAGTATGACCATTTATAATCTTGGATCTATAAATTATGATTACTTTTATCATTTGCCGAATTTACTGCGGGCTGGGGAAACGTTGGCCGCCCATGAGTATAGGCGCGGAATGGGTGGAAAGGGTGCAAACATGTCTGTTGCAGCGTCGCGTGGCGCGGCCCGTGTAATGCACATTGGATTGGTTGGGAAAGACGGTTTATGGGCCAAAAACAAGTTGTTAGAATACGGAGTTGATACTCGTCATATTGCCAGTGGATCTACAACAGGTCATGCTGTTATTATGATTGATCCATTTGGAGAAAATTCTATCGTTATACATCCAGGCGCGAACCGGGAAATCACAAAAGACCAGATCGGGTCAGCGTTGCGTGAGGCATCCGCTGGCGACATCTTGTTAATGCAAAACGAGACAAACCAGCAGGCTTATACCGCAAAATTGGCTAAAGAGCTTGGACTAAAGGTAATTTATGCTGCCGCACCTTTTGAAGCTAAGTCCGTTGCAGATATATTGCCGTACATAGACATATTGGTTTTAAACGAAATTGAGGCAGAACAGCTCGAATCCTCGAGTGGACAAAACCTTCAAAGTCTTAGGCTAGAGCATATTTTTGTTACTCTTGGATCTCGTGGATGTAAGCACTTTGACAAATTAAAAGATAAAACGGCGCATTTTGACGCCATTCCTGTCGAGGCTGTAGATACTACAGGGGCTGGTGATACGTTCACGGGCTACCTTGTTGCCGGACTGGACCGCGGTTTAAGTGTTGAGCAATCAGTATTGCTTGCGACGCGTGCCTCGGCAATTATGGTTCAGCGACATGGAACCTCTGATGTTATTCCTGATTTAAAAGACATAGAGGATGAGTTTGGTCCGCAGCCGACCTAGATTTCCAAACAATTTATATAGTAACTTTTATGCCTCAGTGATAAAATTCTGCCGACCGGCCCTGATACAAAGCCATCTAGGTTTGTTTAGAAAGAATAAAAATGGTAAATAAAATCACTACACATCAAGCAGAAGATGATGCGCGCAATGAAAATATTTTTATTTATGTAAATGGAGAGCTTAAACCAAAAAAAGCGGCTGTTATAAGCGTTTATGACAGTGGCTTTATGCTTGGCGATGGGGTTTGGGAAGGCGTTCGTTTATATAATGGTACTTGGGCTTTTCTTGACGATCATCTCGACCGCTTAATAGAGGCTTCAAAAGCGATTGATCTCGACCTAGGTTTAAACCGAGAAGGTGTAAAAAAAGCCTTATTAGAGACACAAGTTGCTAATAATATGACAAATGATGCACATGCGCGTATAATGTTCACACGCGGCGTAAAGGTCCGGCCATTTCAACATCCGTCTTTATCTGTTTCTGGTCCAACCTTTGTGATTATAATGGAGCATTCTCGCCCAAGCGCGCCACGCCCCGTCCGTCTTGCAACTGTTCCACATTTTCGTGGATTGCCGATGACGCAAGATCCCAAGTTAAACTCTCATTCAAAGCTGAATTGCATCCTTGCTTGTATCTCTGCGGAGAAAGCTGGTGCGGATGAGGCTTTGATGCTGGATATCCATGGATTCGTGAACACTACTAATGCCTGCAATTTTTTTATTGTCCGCAAGGGAGAGGTTTGGACCAGCACGGGTGATTATTGTATGAATGGAATTACCCGACAAAGAGTGATTGACCTTTGTCACCAAAATGAAATTCCAGTTTTTGAGAAGAATTTCTCATTGGTTGACGTTTATGGGGCGAACGAGGCTTTTCTTACTGGGACCTTTGGCGCGCAAACTCCTGTCAGTGAATTGGATGGTCGCATTATTGGTACTGGTGACTTGGGCCCAGTAACCATCAGAATTAGATCTCTTTACAAGGATCTCATAAACGAGATCTGTGCTTGATGCGTCTTGCTGTTTGGTCGGGGCCGCGCAATATTTCAACTGCTATGATGTATTCGTTTGCGAATAGATCAGACTTTGAGGCAGTGGATGAGCCATTTTATGCCTCATATCTAAAATGCACTGGGTTAAACCATCCAATGCGCGACGAAATTTTGGCCTCTCAGTCAATTAATCCAACAGAAGTTATTGAAACCTTAACTGGTGAGCAAAATATTAGGTCATTGAGTCAGTATCAAAAGCATATGACGCAGCATATGACTCCTAAAATCCCTCGTAAGTGGATGCTTGATGTTACCAATGTTTTTTTGTTACGTCATCCAGCCCGTGTCGTTTCCAGTTTTGCTAAAAAATATTCCAATCTAACGGTCAATGATATTGGGGTTTCCCAACAAGTTGCTTTGTTTAAATATCTTCGCGCTGCGGGACAAAACCCCTTAGTTCTAAATAGTGAGGATCTTAGACAAGATCCAGAGACCAAGCTTAGGCAGCTTTGTTATGGTCTTGGAATTGAATTCCAACCTAGCATGCTCGGTTGGCCAAAAGGGGGCATGCCTTGTGACGGTGTGTGGGCTCGCCATTGGTATGGCGCGGTGCATAGTTCCAGCGGCTTTGGTGATAAAGAAGGTGCTCTGCCAAAGCTCAGCAAGCACTTGTCAGATGTTGTTAATAAAGTGCTTGTGGATTATAATTTTATGATGAAGTTTAGCCTTTAAGCCAATGAATTACTAAGCAGACTTTGATTAAATATTTTGCTCGCATGCTCTTTAACATAAATACGAATCCAAGGGGTAAACTTTTTGGATAAACATGCAACCTCATTGAGAAGTGTGTGATAATCGATCCAGCGAACATCAATAACCTCGTCTGGATTAAGGTTCAAAGTTGGTTTTTGTGCAACATGAATTACGAAAAGGTCAACAACTTCATGCTCGATGAGGCCACCTCCAACTTCTGCCCGATATTCAATCGTATCACGATAAACTGGAAGCGTATCCTTTAGGCCTAGTTCCTCATTCATTCGCCGTATTGCGCAGGCCTTTGAGTCTTCTTCCCAATTTGGGTGTGTGCAGCAGGTATTGGCCCAAAGGCCAGGTGTGTGGTATTTTCCAAGAGCGCGCCTTTGGATCAATATCTCTTGTCCGTATATCATGAAAACGGATACTGCTTTGTGTTTGAGGCCTTTCAAATGCGCTTCAAGCTTTTCAACGGGTTGAATTTTATCATTCACCCAGGCTGGGATCATCACATTCATATGCGGTCCGCAGAAATGAAACCCATCAAGTGGGCAAGGTTCTTAATCCCAATTTTGACATGTGCCATCGGTCTTGCACGAACCAGTTTTTTGTTCATATACGCCTCGAATGTGAGCCTTTGGACATCCACATCATGACAAAGCGATACAAACCGTTCCCGACGGTCATCTGATTTATAATATGCATTTTGCATTGAGGCCAAAACACGAAATACAGTTTTATGTTCGCGCATGAACATGCTTCTGGCAAGTTTTAGTTTGCGTACTTGGCCCGAGGTCAAACAGGCCGCAGCAGCCGTCGCTGCTACACGGCCACCAACCATTGCATAGTAAATGCCTTCTCCAGAGCTGGGTGCAACAACGCCTGCCGCATCTCCAGCTAAAACAACATCTCTTCCGTTATCCCAACGGTCCATCGGCCTTAAGGGAATTGGCGCGCCTTCCTTGCGAATAGTTCTGCATCCATCCAATCCTGAGGATTTGCGGAGTTTGGCAGTAGCGTCTTTGAGATCAATACCATCCTTACCAGTTCCCATGCCAACACTGGCTGAATGACCATGCGGAAAGACCCAACCATAAAAGTCAGGCGAAATCTCACCATCGTAAATTACATCACAGCGTTCTGGATCATATCCTGCGTTTTTTGTGGGTGCTTCAATGATTTCATGATAAGCAATTACATATGGTATTTTATCCCCGCCGGGGACTTCCGCGCGTGCAACTGATGATCTTGCACCATCCGCCCCGATAATCAGCCTCGTTTCTAAAGCTATATTTTTTCCTGATGCTTTATCTTTGAAGTGGACAAATGTGCCTGCGTCGTTGCGTTCAATCGTGCGGAAAGTTCCAGTAAAGCGTTTTGCTCCAGCGTTCTCAGCGCGATGTCTTAAAAACTCGTCATAGACATCCCGATCAATCATTCCTACGTAGCCGTTTTCAATTGGAATATCGACAGCTCGCTGTGTCGGCGATACCATTCGTGCAGTTTTAATTTTTGCAACGATTTGTTTTTCTGGAATATTAAAGTCTGAAACAAGTCTTGGGGGTATTGCACCGCCACATGGCTTTATTCGACCGTCGCGATCAATCAGTGCTACCTTATGACCACTTCTTGCTAGATCCTCTGCAGCGGTTGCGCCAGACGGCCCACCGCCAATTACTACAACATCAAACATTTTTACTCTCCTGGTACCATTTCAGGCGATATGGATCGCTCTGACATAATTTTCATTGCCATAGTTGCTGAGACGAGAAAAATCGCCGCTTCAAACAAAAAGACGCTTCCATAAGCGGTTGCCACACTTCCTGAGACAAGTTTCATAAGATCGACTGACAGGGCTCCTAGCAAACCACCGAAGCCTGCAGCAATTGCTTGCGCTGCACCCCATATCCCCATACGAGTACCTTCTCTGCTACTGCGTCCTTGTCCAGCGAGAGACATCATTGAACCAATTGCAGCTACAGCAAACATACCATTGAAAAACCCTAGAAATGTGACTGCAATTGAAAGGTAATATGCAGGTGCACCTATTCCTAAACACGCTATCCCAAAGAGGCTAATCGCTGATCCGATGCATCCTGAGACAATCCAGACTTTAAGACTGCCAAGGTTTAAGCCAGTGCAGATAATACCAACGCAGAGCATCCCAAGAAATACTCCCCCGTTTTGTGCGCCTGACAATGACGTTGATTCACCGGGTGTGAAGCCAAAAACGAGTCCTGCATAGGGTTCAAGAATAAGTTCTTGCATAAAGTACGCAGTCATCGATAAGAATACAAATATAGCAAAATTCCGAGCTTTATGCTCGGACCAGATTTCGACGATCCCCACAATAAATGAACTCTCCTGATCAAGAACGGGCTGATTTTGTTCAGTTTCTACTTTCCACATTGCGAGAGTTGTTAAAGCAACTGCACCAGTCGAGATTATCACAACAATCTTTATTAAAAGTGCGTGTGAATATGGTTCCAACATCGCGCCTGTTATTCCTGCGGTAATGGCAATACCTGCAATCATCATTAACCAGGTGATTGTTGCTGCAGCTGCGCGTCGTCGAGGCGCAGTTGATGTTGATAGAAGGGCTAGCAGAGATGTGCCTGATGCTCCGACACCAATGCCTATTAAAAAATATGCAATTAAAGAGGTGAGCATGCCAAGTGCGAAATTATTATCCAAAATTGGAATAGATGTTGCCGCTAAAATACCGCCAGCTCCCAGAATAGCCATGCCACTAATTATCCACGGTGTCCGTCGACCACCTCTATCTGAGTGGAACCCCCAATTTGGCCGCGTAATCTGAATCCCATAGTGAAGACCGACTAAGACACCCGGAAGAACGGCAGGTAGTGCCAGCTCAACAACCATGAGCCTGTTAAGTGTGGCAGTCATGAGAACAACGATTGAGCCAAGGCTCATTTGTACAAGGCCAAGTCTTGTTATTGAAAGCCAACTTAAGTTCATATCCCACTCTCCAGAACACGCAATGCAAATGCGCAAACCATCATTCCGCTGACGTACATCGTAACGCCCGTTGCATTATACCAAGGTGCTTTGCCTTTTGGGTCACGCATCATTGTCTGCATGGCCCAAACCTGTCCAAGTATAAGTGCAGATATCACAATTCCATAGAGTGATGGGCCGATCCAGATATAAAGCAGTAAAACAACCATAAATTGGGCGATAGCCATAGTTAGGCATGCAATAAGTGCTGCTGTTCGTGGGCCGAAAACAACAGGTAGCGAACGAATACCAGTCTGACGATCGCCTTCTAACGCTTTAAAATCGTTCAGCGTCATGATTCCATGAGCTCCAATTGCATATAGCGCGGCGATAATGATAATTTTTGGACTTGGTATAGAGGCCGATATAACAGCAGCTCCAGTAAACCAAGGCAGGCCTTCATAGCAAAGCCCAACCAATCCGGGACCCCACCAGCCAGATTTCTTTAATCGAAATGGTTCAGCAGAATATACCCATGCCGCGACAACAGCAAAAGCAGTCGCAATAAAACCCCAGATACCGAGGTATGATCCTAAAATTAATGAGATAACCGTCATTATTAATGCGATCCAAAGACCCCATTTACCTGGAATTCTTCCCGAGGGTATCGGTCTTTCCGGCTGATTTATTGAGTCTACATGGCGATCACACCAATCATTGGCTGCTTGACTCATTCCGCAAACGACAGGGCCAGCCAGAAAAATACCTAGAAATACTACCCAAAGTTGCGAATTAAAGCTAACACCCGCAGAAATAGCGCCACATGTATACGCCCACATGGGCGGGAACCACGTGATAGGCTTTATAAGCTCCAGAGCTGCAAATAAGTTAGGCCTCTTGCTGGAGTGTAAGTCTTGTAAGACAGTCATATGTCTAGTTTGCCTGACATTATCGAGTGACGCAAGTAAAAGAAAGCGTTAAAAGCATTAACTTTTTTGGCAAAGCATCACTAAATAACTCTAAAGGCTCTAGTCTTTCGCGACTAAACCAAATTTACGAAGTTTCACATAAAGACTTTGACGAGAAAGGCCTAGCATCTCTGCAGCTGCAGCACGATTGTTTTTCGTCATTGCGATTGCAGTTTCAATACACATTTTTTCAATCATATCATTCGTCTCGCCGACTATCTCCTTTAGTGTGGCGGACCCAACAAGGTCTACGATGCTTGATTTAGACGGCGTTTGAGATTGACTCGGCCTCGGTCGAAGCGTTTCGGCGCGGTTTGCATCGCGAATCACAAATGCAACTAGAGGTCGACTGGCAGTTCCTAAGTGGGCCACGGATGCCTCAACGCTTAGCTTAGCTCCAAATTCATTCCGAATTTCAGTCGCATAAATCCGGACCTGCCCACTTCGAACCACATTGTCCAACATCAAAGCCAGATCTATCTGTCCACGGGAAAGAAAATTAGCCAGACTTCGCCCTTGGATCTTTGGAAGACTTGGAGCATTTATAAGGTCGAGGAAACCATTATTAGCGACCTCTATTACTCCATTAGCCTGCGTGAACACGATTGCGTCGGAACCAGCCTGGTAAAGCGATAAAAGATTTTTGGAAAGATCGTCATCCTTAACCACTTTTTGTTCATCTGTTTCGAGCCTACACAGAATGAAACGTTCTCCCGCAGAGCGAAAGGCCGAAGGGCTTAATCTTACCTCATTACCGCTAGATTCTAGAGAACCTCTAATTTCAACGGCAGGTTCAGATTCAGATGCATTTAGTAAACTATCTACGAATTCACCCGTTCTGCGATTTTTGAAATGACTGGCAAAAAATGAACCTTGCAAAGTATCAATATCTTCACCCAATATTTCGGCAGCTACTGAGTTCGTTTCTTTGATTCGTCCATCTGAAGCGGATAGAAAAACAAATGCATCCCGCGTCTGTGACAATAACATCCTAAAGCGCGCGTCAAATTTCCTGTTTTCTTCGTAACCGCGTTCCATTGCGATTTGGGCTTTGACCAATTGCTGCTGTGTTTCCGCCAAAAATCTTAAGTCTCTGCCTAACATCAAAATAGTGTCATGGGTTCCAACGCGGTGAATACTGTAACTGACTGGAAATTTCCACACAGCGTTATCCTGATGGTTAAGCTCAACCGCACGTAAAACACTTTTGCCATTTGAGATTTTCTCAAATACATTATCAAATTTTGGTAGGCAATCTGGTGTTAAAAACTCTCTGATCGACCGTCCCTGCCAGTGATCTAAATTTCCTAGGCCTTTTTCAGCCTCGTTAACAAGTATTGAAAGAATCTTCCCGTCAAGCTTTAAAAATAGAGCAATATCGGATCCTGCGGCAAGAATGCCGCCAAGGTATTCTGGCTCGATCATAGGGACGGAGCCAAAGTCCCAAAATTTAGATTGGCTGGTTTTCATTAAGAAGCTCTCTCAATACCATGAAAGGTAGGTTTTTTTATAGCTGCACTTTTCAGGGCAACATCGACTTCATTGGTTATTAGATCTACGTCGAGCTCGCGGTGATCGTCTTCCTCTAAGAGATCGATAATTGGGCCACCCAAAACCATTGTTGGCAGATCCACTACCCTAGATTTGAGCATCGCTGACACTTTTTTAACATCTTCGAAGGCAACCATACATGAACAAGAAAACAATATCAGCTGATAATCACCTTTTTCTGCTGTTTCTAACAGCGCTTTATCTGAAGCGCCTATCATAAGGTTAACAGAGTATCCTCGTCGGCGTAGTTGATCTGCAAGAACAAGAGGACCCAGTGTGTGATCATCGCTTTGACACACTATAAGGAATACTCCCTCCTCATCTGCTTTAAAGGCAGCATCCCCCCAACGCAAAGAAAGGCTTTTCAGCAATCCTTGAAGTCTTACTGTTCCTAGGCTGACTTGACCAAAACTGCGCAGGTTTTCCATCCATCCATCGCCCAAGATGCGGGCAGCATCAGGAATGCAGCAATCGATGAGCAACTCCCTCGAAACACCACGCCTCAACAAGGCATCAAGCACATCATCATGTTCGAAAGTACCGTCGGTTGTGGTAATATTAGCAAGCCAAACAGAAGTCTCTACTACACTCTTTCGGCTTTCTGCTGGTGACTTTTTCCCAAGCCCCTCGATTACAAGTTTTGCAAGCTCTTCAACTTGCAAAGAACCTGAATTAAAAAATTCATTCCCAGACATCTTCATCTTCCCGTTAGTCCGATAGAGGGGTTTAAAGATGTCGATTGGCTGTCTCTACCAGACTTTACAGGTAGCTTTCCGTATATTTTTCTAAAAGTCAAAAGGAATACGAATCGAACATAAAAATTAAAGGTGTAAAATGCTTAGAATAATTTGTCATGCGGCCCTCTTCCACTCTTTTGTACTTGATAAAGTCACCTTACGATTAAAATACACGTTTGTCATTTAAAAATGTAAGTTTTAATTGACACTTTTTGGTCTTAGAGATTACGGTGGAGAGGGAAAATACGTAAGGAGTCGCCGATGCCCCTTTATTACGAGGGTCAAGCCACTACTAGGGAACTGTACACGAAAGAGCAGCGCCAACGGAGAGATACAACTAAATGGACTTTTGTTCAGGGAGTTCTCGCACCGGTACAATTTTTTGTATTTTTGATTTCAGTGATTCTTGTCGTTCGTTATTTGGTGACCGGTGAGGGATACGCTGTTGCGACTATCTCGATAATTGTAAAGACCCTTGTATTATATACCATCATGATAACTGGTGCGATATGGGAAAAGGTAGTGTTTGGTCAGTATCTTTTAGCACCCGGTTTCTTTTGGGAAGATGTAGTTAGTTTTTTTGTCATTGGGTTACATACTATATATTTAGTATGCCTTTTCATGGACTTAATTAGCGCCCAGATGTTGATGTACCTAGCTCTTTCAGCTTATCTTATATATGTTTTAAATGCAGTTCAGTTTCTTTTAAAACTTCGGACGGCGCGTTTACAGAACGTGCCGGAGTTCAGTCATGCTTAAGTCAAATCCAACAAGCTGTAGTAATGCGCCCATCCTTAAAGAGAGGGGGCAAAGAGAAGTGTTCTGCGGACTTACCTCTATTATTTGGCTGCACCGAAAGATGCAGGATGCGTTTTTTCTTGTGGTTGGATCTCGTACTTGTGCGCATCTCTTACAAAGTGCAGCTGGTGTTATGATTTTTGCTGAACCACGCTTTGGTACTGCTATTTTAGAGGAAACAGACCTTGCTGGCCTTGCAGACGCACAGCAAGAGTTGGACCGCGAAGTAGAGCGCTTATTGTCAAGAAGACCTGACATACGCCAATTGTTTTTGGTTGGGTCATGTCCTTCAGAGGTTATAAAACTCGATTTGGCAAAGGCAGCTCAGAGACTTTCTCAGTTATATGCACCCTCTGTAAGGGTTTTGAATTTTACTGGCTCTGGTATTGAAACAACATTCACACAAGGTGAGGATGAATGCCTTGCCTCTATGGTGCCCGTTTTAAACGAATCAGGTCAAAAACAGCTTTTGGTTATTGGCGCTCTTCCCGATGTTGTTGAAGATCAAATGCGAAACCTTCTTTCAGCGATGGGCATTAACGACGTTGCAGTCCTTCCTGCAACGAGTGCAAAACATGCGGTTACCGTTGGCAAAAATACAATCTTTGTGGCGACGCAACCATTTTTAGGTGAGACCCATTCCGCACTCGAGCGGCGCGGGGCCCGCCACTTGCCGGCACCGTTTCCATTCGGAGCAGAGGGAACAACGGCATGGTTAAACGTGATTGCGACTGAATTTGGAATTTCTAACGAACGATTCGAACAAGTGGTGTCGGCTCCCCGTGCCCGTGCAAGAAAGGCCATTTCGCAGGCCTCAGAGGTTTTAAGCGGCAAATCGGTTTTCTTTTTTCCTGATAGCCAACTTGAAATTCCGCTTGCTAGGTTCCTAGTCGCCGAATGTGGGATGACAGCTATAGAGATTGGTGCCCCCTTTATTCATAAGGGCTTGGTGGGGCCAGACCTAGATCTTATTCCAGAGGGGCCTGTTATATCAGAGGGTCAGGATGTCGATTTACAATTGGACCGTGTTCTAAAGGCCCGCCCAGACCTGACGGTTTGTGGGCTTGGTCTTGCCAATCCGCTTGAGGCAAAAGGATTGACAACCAAGTGGGCGATCGAACTTGTGTTCACTCCAGTGCATTTTTACGAACAAGCCGGTGATTTGGCCGGACTTTTCTCTCGACCCCTTCGTAGGCGTGCTGCTTTGAGTCGCGAGGCTGCTGCATGAAGCTTACGGTTTGGACATATGAAGGACCACCACATGTTGGAGCGATGCGCGTTGCGACAGGCATGACTAACTTGCATTATGTTCTTCATGCGCCGCAGGGTGATACATATGCCGATCTGCTATTTACCATGATCGAGCGTCGCAATCACCGACCTCCGGTTACATATACAACGTTTCAAGCGCGTGATCTCGGCTCAGATACGGCAAATCTGTTCAAAACCGCCTGTCAGGATGCCTATGAGCGCTTCAAACCTGAAGCTATTCTTGTGGGGGCGTCTTGTACTGCTGAACTTATTCAAGATGATCCAGGCGGTATGGCGGAGAATATGGGCCTCGAGGTGCCAGTTATAGCGCTCGAGCTTCCAAGCTATCAAAGAAAAGAAAACTATGGTGCCGATGAGACCTTTTTTCAACTTGTCAGAGCGTTAGCCCGTCCAGTTGAAAAGACTGCACAAATCACCTGTAATTTAATTGGTCCAACTGCGCTGGGTTTTCGTCATCGAGACGATATAGACGAGCTGAGTGGGCTTTTGTCTGACATGGGTGTCAGTGTTAATGTTGTCGCTCCAATGGGGTCAACCCCGAGCGATATTAAACGGCTTGGTGCCGCACATTTCAATGTTCTTATGTATCCAGAAACTGGCGAAACCGCTGCTCGCTGGATGGAGCGCGATCTTGGCCTGCCTTACACCAAAGTTGTTCCCATTGGGGTTGGTGCTACGCGTGATTTTCTCAACGAAGTTTCCCAGATTACGGGTCTTAGTCCTGTTGTTGACGATACCAGGTTGCGATTGCCATGGTATTCTGCGTCTGTTGATAGCACCTATCTTACGGGCAAGCGTGTTTTTATCTTTGGTGACGGAACACATGCCATGACAGCAGCGCGGATTGCGCGGGATGAGATGGGCTTCGAAGTTGTTGGTATTGGTTGCTATAACCGTGAAATGGCTAGGCCGGTTCGCGCCTTGGCAAAATCATTTGGTTTAGAGGCTTTGATTACTGATGATTATCTAGAGGTTGAGCGTTGTATAGAAAATCTTTCACCCGAAATGATCTTGGGCACTCAGATGGAACGTCATATCGGAAAGAGGTTGGGTATTCCTTGTGCTGTTATATCAGCCCCGGTCCACGTACAGGATTTCCCTTCGCGCTATTCCCCACAAATGGGTTTTGAGGGCGCAAATGTAATCTTTGACACATGGGTCCATCCACTGGTTATGGGTTTGGAAGAGCATCTGCTGCATATGTTTCGAGACGACTTTGAATTTAATGATGAAGCAGGACCAAGTCACCATGGTGGCCATGCAGCTCAACGTGCCCCGTCAGTCGACAGCGTGGATCTTGAGCCAACAAAAGGCCTAGAATTACAGAGTCAAAGCCTTGAAATGACTTGGTTAAGCGATGCTGAAAAGGAGTTAAAGAAAATACCATTTTTTGTTCGAGGAAAGGCGCGGCGGAATACGGAGACTTATGCGCTGACTCAAGGTGTAAAGAAAATATCAGTAGACACTCTTTACGAAGCGAAGGCTCATTATGCGCGATAACATCTTCTCTCCGGTTTACCGATTTGTTGTAATTACCTTGGACAGCCATGCGGCGGGCCCTGCCGCGCGCGTTGCTAGTGACCTTGCAATGGATTTTCCAGGACTTGAAGTTTCTATTCATGCAGCTGCAACCTGGGCCGAGAATCCCGATGCGCTTGAAGAGGCACGGACTGCGGTGCGTCAAGCTGATATGATTGTTGCTAATCTGCTCTTTATTGAAGAACACATCAACTTTATCCTTCCAGATATTATTGCGCGTCGTGAGGCCTGCGACGCCGTGGTAGGTGTCATTGCTGATACTCAGATCACGAACCTCACCAAAATGGGTGATCTTGATATGTCAAAGCCCTCTTCGGGCGCAATGAAGCTTTTGAAAAAACTTAAGCCAAATACCAAGAGATCATCTTCTGGTGAGGCTTCTGCTAAAATGCTGCGTCGCTTGCCTCAGATCCTTAAGTTTTTGCCAGGGAAGGCACAAGATTTACGGGCTTATTTCCTGACAATGCAATATTGGCTAGGGGGATCTGACGATAATATGCGCGAAATGCTGCGGTTTTTGCTTTCGCGGTATTCAAGTTGTGAAGACTGGCACCAGGTTAAAGCTGCTGCACCTATTAATTATCCCGAGGTAGGTATCTATCACCCTGATCTGCCAGAAAACGGCGTCACAACTGAACTGGCCAATTTACCGCGCCCTGCAGGCCAATGCTCTACTATTGGGATCGTTATGTTGCGCAGTTATATCCTTGCTGGAGATACCGCACATTACGATGGCGTCATTCGCGCTTTGGAAGCCAAGGGCATGGCAGTGATACCAACCTTTGCTGGCGGGCTTGACGCAAGGCCAGCGATCGAACGCTATTTAAAAGACGCCCATGGTTCGCGTATTGATTGCATGATCTCATTAACTGGTTTCTCATTGGTTGGTGGGCCTGCCTATAACGATAGTGATGCTGCGGTGTCTGTGCTGTCAGGTTTGGATGTACCTTATGTAGCTGCCCATTCTCTGGAATTTCAGACATTGGGTCAATGGGCTGATTCAGATGGTGGCCTGGGTCCTGTAGAAACGACAATGCTTATTGCGCTGCCTGAGATTGACGGCGCGACAAACCCGACTGTATTTGGGGGGCGCCATGGGACGAACGGGTGTCGGGGGTGTTCGCATATGTGCGATAATGCTTCGGCGGTAAAAGAAATGGCGCCGTGTTATGAACGCATCACATCGCTCGCAGAAAAGGTAAAGCGGTTATCTGCTTTGCGGCGCAAAAAGAATGCTGAAAAAAAGGTTGGTGTCGTTTTATTTGGTTTCCCACCAAATGCTGGTGCAGTTGGAACAGCGGCGTATCTTTCTGTTTTTGAAAGCCTACACAATACACTTAAACGGATGGCCCAAGATGGCTATACGCTAGACGTACCAGACACTGTCGAAGATTTGAGAAAAATTGTTTTGAAGGGTAATTCTGCAACTTATGGTCAAGAAGCCAATGTTGCAGCGCATGTTGATGCTGATACCATTGTACGCATTACACCACCTCTAAAAGTGATCGAAAGTGTTTGGGGTCCAGCGCCGGGGCGCATTCAGTCGGATGGGCGTGGAGTTTTTGTTCTTGGTGCACATTTTGGCAATGTCTTTGTTGGAGTGCAGCCAACATTCGGTTACGAGGGTGATCCGATGCGCCTTTTGTTTGAAAAAGGCTTTGCGCCAACTCATGCTTTTGCAACGTTTTATTTGTGGCTGAAAGAAATTTACCAAGCGGATGTAATTCTGCATTTTGGTATGCATGGCGCACTTGAGTTTATGCCTGGCAAGCAAGCTGGTCTTGGTGCGCGTGATTGGCCTGATAGGCTCATAGGTGAGATGCCAAATGTATATCTTTATGCATCTAACAATCCGTCTGAGGCCACACTGGCCAAACGTCGTTCAGGTGCCGTAACAGTCACACATTTGACTCCGCCGCTTTCCGCTTCGGGCGTTTACAAAGGACTATCTGATCTTAAGGATTCGCTGACTAGATGGCGCGGTATGGATTCAGTTGATCCATTGCGTCATGAGCTAGAAAATCTGATCGTAGATCAAGCTGAAGCTGTTGATCTCGGCGGTGCTGATCCAGAAGCATTGTGGTTGAAGTTGCTTGAGACGGAAGATGCACTTATTCCAGATGGGCTGCATATTCTTGGGCGCCCCATGAACGATCAAACTCGCGCTGATCATATTGCGACTATGGCGGATCAAACACCGGAAATCCTGGCGCGTGTAGATACTCTGTTGCAAGAAGAAACGGAGCTTCCAGCCCTCATGCGCGCACTTGACGCTCGCTTTATTGCGCCAGTCGCGGGTGGAGATCTTATCCGATCTCCCAAAGTTCTTCCAACGGGTCGTAATATTCATGCTTTTGACCCTTTCCGGATGCCCACTGCTTTTGCGATGGCTGACGGCGCCCGTCAGGCGAAATTGTTGATCGATACTCATAAGGACCTGCCGCGTACTGTAGCGCTCGTGCTTTGGGGGTCCGATAATATAAAATCTGATGGGGGTCCGATTGCCCAGGCACTTGCTCTAATGGGTGCAAAGCCTCGCTTTGATAATTATGGTCGTCTTTCTGGTGCTGATTTGATGACTCTTGAGGAACTCGGGCGCCCTCGTATTGATGTGGTGATGACTTTATCTGGAATTTTTCGTGATTTGCTTCCGCTGCAAACCAGAATGTTGGCGGAAGCTGCGTATAAAGCAGCAATGGCAGAAAACGAACCTTTAGAACTTAATTATATTCGGGCCCACACAGTAAAATATTCTGAAGAAATGGGTGTTGACATGGAAACAGCAGCTTTGCGCGTTTTTTCAAATGCGGAAGGTGCTTATGGCTCTAACGTAAATCAATTAGTTGATAGCTCTGCCTTTGGCGATGAAGACGAGCTTGCGGATGCTTATGAGGCGCGAAAGAGTTTTGCTTATGGTATCAATGGTAAGCCAGTAAAGAATAAGATCCTTTTGCAAAAGGCGTTGAAGGATGTTGATGTTGCTTATCAGAATCTTGAAAGTGTTGAGCTTGGCGTTACGACAGTCGATCACTATTTTGATACACTGGGTGGTATCGCGCGGGCGGTTAAGCGGGCCAAAGGCGACGATGTCGCTATTTATATTGGGGACCAAACTCGAGGTAGTGGTAAGTTCCGTACGCTTTCTGATCAAGTTGCCCTTGAGACCCGCTCGAGATCTTTGAACCCTAAATTCTTTGAGGCTCTATTGAAGCATGGCCCAGAAGGTGTTCGCCAAATCGAAGCACAAGTTACCAATACGATGGGCTGGTCTGCCACGACAGGGCATGTTGAGCCTTGGGTCTACCAACGAATAAGCGAGACTTTTGTGCTCGATGAAGAAATGCGAAACCGCCTTGCGGCATTAAACCCTACAGCAAGCTCGCGCATGGCCAATCGGCTTTTAGAAGCCAGTGACCGGGCGTATTGGCAGCCAGATGAAGAAACCCTGGCAGCGCTGCAATCTGCCGCAGATGATCTAGAGGACAAAATGGAAGGGATAGCAGCGGAATGAAACGTTATATTTTAAAAAATCAACGGAGGTGCACATGAGCCCGCTAGACCGACAACCACCCGCATTTAGAGGTCTTGATGGAGAAGGATCTGTTCAAGTCCATCAGGACAGTGAGTCAAAAATTGAAGGTGCCAAAGTATTTTCCGTCTACGGGAAAGGAGGTATTGGAAAATCGACGACGAGTTCAAATTTGTCGGCGGCATTCTCAAAGCTTGGTAAGCGCGTCCTTCAGATTGGATGTGACCCTAAGCATGACAGTACTTTTACCCTGACGGGAACTTTGGTTCCAACCGTCATTGACATTCTTAAAGAGGTTGATTTCCATCCAGAAGAGTTGCGTGCTGAAGACTTTGTTTTTGAGGGTTATAACGGTGTTAAATGTGTTGAGGCGGGCGGCCCTCCAGCAGGAACTGGATGCGGTGGTTACGTAGTTGGCCAAACTGTGAAACTTTTAAAACAGCATCATCTTCTTGAGGATACCGACGTGGTTATTTTTGATGTTTTAGGTGATGTTGTTTGTGGTGGTTTCGCGGCCCCACTTCAACATGCAGATCGTGCATTGATTGTTACAGCGAATGATTTTGATAGTATATACGCTATGAACCGGATTATTGCAGCCGTTCAGGCAAAATCTGCAAACTACAAAGTGCGTCTCGCCGGGTGTGTTGCAAACCGATCCAGGGATACTGATGAGGTTGATAGGTATTGTAAGACAGTTGGCTTTAATCGCATTGCCCATATGCCGGATCTTGATGCAATTCGTAGGTCACGTCTTAAAAAGAAAACTTTGTTTGAAATGGATGCAGACGAAGAAATCGTTGCTGTTCAAAAAGAATATATCCGTCTGGCCGAGACACTTTGGAATGGTACGGAGGGTTTGGCGCCAGCGCCGCTTGAGGATCGTGATATCTTTGAGCTTTTGGGATTTGATTAATGTCATACGACCAGACATTGAACCGGGTTGAAACTTATTTTGACCGGACTGCTACAAAGACCTGGGAGCAGCTGACCTCTGATGCTCCAGTTTCGAGTATCCGACAGACAGTGCGCAAAGGGCGCGATGAAATGCGGGCAAAAATGCTTGCTAGAGTACCAAAAGACCTTTCTGGTTTACGCGTTCTCGACGCTGGCTGCGGCACAGGTATGATGACGAAAGAGCTAGCCGAGCGCGGTGCAGATGTTGTTGCAATTGACATCAGCCCATCGCTGATAGAGATCGCACGCAAGCGTCTATCTCCAGATCTAGTGCAGTTTGTTGATTTTCGCTCTGGTGATATGTTGGACCCGGCATTGGGTCAGTTTGACTTTGTGTTCGCAATGGATAGTCTCATTTACTACGACACGGCCCAAATTTGTTCTGCTGTTAAAATCTTGGGTAAACAGCCAACTCAAAAAGTGATCTTTACTGTCGCACCAAGAACAAAATTCTTAATGGTAATGTGGTATGCTGGAAAACTGTTTCCGCGTTCAGATCGTTCGCCGGTCATGATGCCACAATCTCCTAAAAAGTTGATTGAAGGCACTGGCGAGTTTGGTGAGATGCAGAACTTAGGGCGCATAACTTCTGGTTTCTATATCTCTCAGGCAATGGAATTTAGCGCATGAGCAAAGTCCAGCCCCATCCTCTGACTAAGCTGACAATGCGTATGTTGCCATTTTCGGATGCGGTCAGTGATGATTTGCCTTTGGGCCAGCTTTTGCGCCTGTCGTTGTTTCAATTTTCAGTTGGTATGGCTACTGTTTTATTGCTGGGCACCCTAAACAGAGTGATGATTGTTGAATTGAGTGTACCGGCAATGGTAGTTGCTTGCATGATTGCATTGCCCGTTTTAATTGCGCCATTTCGCACGTTACTTGGATTTCGCTCCGATACGTATCGTTCTGCAATTGGTTGGAAACGCATTCCCTATTTATGGTTTGGTTCAATCTGGCAAATGGGTGGACTAGCTATAATGCCGTTTGCTTTACTGACATTATCTAGTGCTCAGATTGTTGGGCCTTTTTGGGCTGGTGAGGTTCTTGCGGCAATTGCATTCTTGATGACTGGTCTTGGACTTCATATGACCCAGACTGCCGGTCTTGCGCTTGCAGCTGACCGGGCATCCGAAGAAACACGACCTCGTGTTGTGGCGCTTCTTTATGTGATGTTCCTTGTCGGAATGGGTATATCTTCTCTCGTCATTGGCTGGTTGCTGCGTGATTTTTCAAATCTTTTATTGGTGCGCGTTGTACAGGGCGCAGCTCTGGTTGGGCTGATCCTAAATATTATTGCTCTTTGGAAACAAGAAAAAGTCTGCCCGATGTCCAAGGCTGAGCGTGAGGCTCCAAGACCTTTGTTCTCAGACGCCTGGGCTGATCTTATTCGCGGTGGTCAGGCTGGCAGGCTTCTGGTTGTAGTATTTTTGGGCACTATGGCTTTTAACATGCAGGATGTTTTACTTGAGCCATACGGTGGCGAAGTTCTCGGGCTTTCTGTCTCAACTACTACGCTTTTAACAGCCATGTGGGCAGTTGGTGCGCTCTTGGGATTTGCCCTTGCAGCGCGTTTGTTGTCTAAAAATAGAGATCCGTACCGGATGGCTGGTCATGGATTAATGGTGGGGCTGGTTGCTTTTCCAATTGTAATATTTGCTGCTCCGCTGGGATCGGCTCCAATGTTTTTTACGGGAGCCTGCTTCATAGGTTTTGGCGGCGGTCTGTTTTCAATCGCCACACTAACCTCCGCAATGACAATGCCGGCAGAAGGGCTTGCAGGGCGGGGACTAGCACTTGGTGCATGGGGCGCCGCACAGGCAACGGCCGCTGGAATTTCAATCGCTGTGGGTGGTACCCTAAGAGATTGGATCAACACACTTGCACTTCGCGGGGACTTGGGAGAGGCCCTCGCCACACCAACCACGGGATATTCGTTTGTTTACCACAGTGAGATTGCCTTGCTGTTTGTGACGCTTGCCGTCCTGGGACCACTAGTCCGCTTGAACCGGCATGCTTCTTCCAACCAAAGGGGAGCGGCACGTATCGGCCTTGCCGACTTCCCAACATGATCTTTGCCGTAGCAATGAAAGGAAATTGACCATGAACGGTACATTTTTTGGGAACTTTGATCTAGCAAGTTTGGCGATCTGGATGTTCTGGGCGTTTTTTGCGCTATTAGTGTATTATCTTCAGCGTGAGAATATGCGCGAAGGCTATCCAATGGAAAGCGATGATGGAACGGAAGCGGCCAACCAAGGCCCATACCCGGTTCCAGAAGCAAAGACTTTTAATCTGCCGCATGGACGTGGTGATGTAACTGTACCCGATGGGGCCTCTGAGACCCGTGAATTGGCATTGCGCCGTACAAGCGATGCAAACGGATATCCGATGGAGCCTACTGGTGATCCAATGGTTGACGGTGTCGGTCCTGCTTCTTGGGTCGCGCGCAGAGATGTGCCTGAACTAGATGGTCAAGGTCATCCCAAGATTATTCCAATGGTTGCCGCAGAAAACTTTCATGTTTCTGCTGGGCGCGATCCACGGGGTATGTCTGTTATGGCTGGTGACAAAGAAATCGTTGGAAAAATCAGTGATATGTGGATTGATGAAGCTGAACAGATGGTTCGTTATCTCGAAGTAGAGCTTGATCCACACTTTGGTGAGGGCAAGCGGTTACTTCCGATGACGATGTCTCGAATTCATTCAGACTGTGTTGCCGTAAGGTCTATTTTTGGTGAGCACTTCAATAACGTGCCGCGTCATTCTTCAGATCGCCAGGTGACTTTACTCGAAGAAGAGAAAATATGTGGTTACTACGCGGGCGGCACTCTGTATGCTGGTCGGCTTCGTAACGAGCCAATCCTTTAGTAAACGATAGGAGACTATAAAATGTCACATGATGATTTCGCTGTAGAACCGATAAAAGGTCTTCCAGGAATTCTACCCGAAGGCGAAGACATCCTGTGGCAGGGTCGCCCGAATTGGTGGGCATTGAGCAAAGACAGTCTTAATGTTTACTGGATTTTAGGATATTTTATAGTGCTTGCAGTTTGGCGGTATCTTTCACTTTATCAAGTGGAAGGTACCGGATACGCCATGGCGGGTTCTTTACCATTAATGGTTCTGGGGATCGTGGCCTGCACAATTCTAGTAGGTATTGCTTATATACAGGCTCGTATGACAATTTACACGATCACAACTAAAAGAGTAGTGATGCGCATCGGTGCCGCACTCACAATCACTTTTAACTTTCCATACAAAAAAATATCAAACGCAAATCTAGGTTTGCGCAAAGATGGAACTGGAACTATCGCACTTGAGCTTATTGGCTATAACAAGGTCTCTTATTTGGTTTTGTGGCCGCATCTTCGGCCATGGAAAATGAGTAATCCACAGCCCGCATTCCGCTGCATAGATAATCCAGAAGAAGTGGCAAAGATCCTATCTAAGGCCGCTGAGACTCAAATTAACAGCCAGCAGATTACCATTTCAAAACTGGAAACCAATAATTTCATAGCTGCAGAATAGCAGTATAAAGGTATAGTCATGACGGATTTTAGCCAAGTGAACCCTCAAAAAAATCTAGAAATGGTACCACGCGTTCTGGTACGCGCTGTCTGTGGGCTTTTGTTGGCAGTACTAGTGATGGTTGCTTATGCCAGCATCACGGATCGTCCGCCGGTAGCCGTTGCGCCGGCTGGTGACGTCGTTATCAGTAAGTCGATGGTTATCAAAGCTCAGAATTCGGGTGCTGTACGTGTTTTTGATACAGACGGTGCTTTGATTGCTGACTTAAGCGTGGGGCAGGGTGGTTTCATTTCCAGCATCGCCCGCACGATTAAACGCCAACGTATCCTATCAAAAGTGTCTCTTGTCGGGCCGGTTACACTTACGTCCGATACATTAGGGCGTTTAAAAATTACCGATCCAAGCAGTGGCTGGAGCGCCGATTTAATGAGTTTTGGCGCAGATAATTCAGGAGCATTCGCCATGCTCTTGGCAGAGTAATAGAAAGGGAACAAAAAATGGGAGTTTTTACTCGCAAAATTGAGACAGCGCCCTGTACTGTTGAAATTAGCCATAAATTTGAAAGCTTGCACGCGCATGTGCGTTTTAACAACGGAGCAACGATCGAACCAGGTGATGAGGTTCAGGTTCAAGGCCCAGAAATTATGGCACCTTTTGGAGAAATAGTCACGGAAGATCGGGAAGCGGTTATTTTAAGAGCCAGCGCAATTGAGAGGCTCTGGACCCGTTTAACTGGTGACGTGGAAATTATGGAATTATGCGAGTTTTCATTTTCTGGGGAGGCAAAGTTATGAATATGCATTCCGCTGATGCCGAAACAGCTGAAGAAGCCATTGCCGTTCAGGAAAAACTCGATGGCAATATGGCAACATCAATGGCGATGGAAGAAACTCTTCTTTCACCGCGGTTTTACACAACAGACTTTGCCGAAATGGATGCAATTAATGTCGACCCCGTACGCGAAGACTGGAACCATTTGATCAAGAGAATGGTTAGCGATCCCAACAAGGGCCACTTTAAGAAAAATGAAGACTGGGAACGTGTTGACTGGGATGGAATGGAGCCAAATCTTAAAAAGGAATTTATAGATTTCCTTATCAGTTCATGCACATCTGAATTTTCCGGCTGTGTTCTTTATAAAGAGATGAAGCGCCGTGGGAGTAATAAAGACATCACTCAGCTTTTTCAGCTTATGGCCAGAGACGAAGCGCGGCATGCTGGCTTCATAAATGATGCTCTGCGTGAAGCGGGAGTTGCTGTTAACTTGGGCTTTCTAACTCAGAAAAAGAAATACACGTATTTCAAACCTAAGTTCATATATTACGCCACTTACTTGTCTGAAAAAATTGGTTATGCGCGATATATCACAATTTTTCGGCATCTCGAACGTCATCCGGAACTGCGGTTTCACCCAATTTTCAAATGGTTTTGCGAATGGTGCAATGATGAATTTGCACATGGTGAGGCTTTTGCGCTTTTGATGAAAACAGATCCTAAATTGACGAAAGGGGTTAATATTTACTGGATTAAATTCTTCTTAACTGCCGTCTATGCAACAATGTATGTTCGTGATCATCAGCGGCCCGCTTTTCACGAAGCACTGGGCATTGATCCGGCCGAGTATGGGCAAGAGGTTTTTGCAAAGACGTCTGAGCTGAGCAAGCAGATATTTCCTATTACGTTGGACATCGACAACCCGCGCTGGAACCGTAATCTTGTCCGAATGCAGAAGGCCAATGTTGATCTGGCTGAAGCGACTGGAAAAGCAGGCCTTGGTGCCAAAATTGCGCGCATGAGTGCGCGTTTTCGCGTTGCAAAAGCGTTTATTGCGCTCTACGCAATTCCTTCAAAAACACATCAAGTGCCCGAATCAACTAGACTGGAACCTGTCTGGTGATTGGACCGATTGGCATAGCAGCGATTTTTGCTATTTTTGCTTGGTGGATTTCCACTGGAGCGATTCTACTGGTCGTCAGGGTGGCTGATAGACGGGGCAAAAATACTCATTTTATTCTTACTATTTTTGCGCTGATTATTTTTATAGGTGGCCTTTGGGGATATCATGAAACATTAGGGAGTTCAGATGTCTCCGGCACTTATGTTGCATTTGTTTCCGTCCTTGCAATATGGGGCTGGATTGAACTGGCATTCTTATCCGGCGTAATCACTGGACCTAATAAACTAAGTGCGCCTAAAGATATCCCTGAATGGGAACGGTTTCTACGCGCTTGGGGAACAGTTGCACACCATGAAGTACTACTTTTCTTTGTGCTCCTAGGTCTTTTCTTTACATCTTCGGACCAAATAAATATTTTTGGGCTTTTAACATTTGTTGTCCTGTATTTTGCTCGAATTTCAGCTAAACTAAATCTTTTTTTTGGTGTTCCTCGCATAAATACAGAGTTTATACCCAAACGGCTGAATCATATGCCGAGTTATTTTCGTAAGGCAAAACTGAACTGGCTCTTCCCGGTGTCTGTTATTCTTCTAACGTTTGCCGTTGCCTGGTTTATTCAAAGTATTTTTGGAGCGCAAAGTCTCAGTGACAAAGTGGGTTTTACGCTTCTTGCGGCGCTCTCAGGGCTTGCGCTTTTTGAACATTGGTTAATGGTTCTGCCACTGCCGGATGCAAAGCTGTGGCGCTGGATGCTTCCATCGCCAAACGTATTAAATAAAGATTTACGATCGGAGGATGCTCATGGACTTTGATGCTATTTTTGATGGCCAGCTTTCCAAATTAAAAGAGGAAGGCAATTACCGGATTTTTGCCGAATTAGAACGTCAATGCGGTGAGTTTCCAAGAGCGAAAAGCTATGGTGAAGATACCCCTGATGAAGTTACGGTTTGGTGTTCAAATGACTACTTAGGAATGGGGCAGCATCCCACCGTAAGGGCTGCGATGAAAAATGCGATTGACTCTGCTGGATGTGGCGCTGGTGGGACTCGAAATATCTCGGGCACTAATCACGAGCATTTGTTGCTTGAGCGCGAACTGGCGGATCTGCATAAAAAAGAAAATGCACTTATTTTTACATCCGGGTATGTATCAAACTGGGCCGCTCTAGGTACTCTTGGCGCTCGGATACCTGATGTTGTCATTCTTTCTGATGAGTTGAACCATGCCAGTATGATTGAGGGCATTAGACATTCTCGAGCTAAAAAGGTTATATGGCGACATAATGATCCTGAGGATCTTAACCGCAAGCTTTCAGCCTTGCCTGTTGACTGTCCAAAAATTGTGGCGTTTGAATCTGTTTATTCGATGGATGGTGATATTTGCCCGATGAAAGAAATCGTCGAAGTGGCCGAAAAACATGGCGCTATGACATATCTTGATGAGGTGCACGCCGTTGGCCTTTACGGTGCGCGCGGCGGAGGAATTTCCGAAAGAGAGGGCCTTGCCAATCGTATAACCCTTATAGAGGGCACCTTGGGAAAAGCATACGGTGTCATGGGTGGTTATGTAACCGGATCAGAAGCGCTTTGTGATTTCATAAGATCATTTTCCAGCGGTTTTATTTTTACCACTGCTATACCCCCAGCCGTCGCTGCTGCAGCTCGTTCTAGTATTGCACATCTGAAAGTGTCTGAAATAGAACGTCAAAAACAAAGACGGCAAGTTGCGAAGCTTCGTGCTGGTCTTGATGCTGCAGGAATTCCACATTTGGATAATTCCAGTCATATTATTCCTGTGATGATTAAAAACCCGGTTAAATGCCGACAGCTTGCTGACATATTGATGCAGGATTATGGTGTTTATGTTCAGCCAATTAATTATCCGACTGTGCCTAAGGGTACTGAGCGACTGAGGTTTACTCCGTCGCCCTTGCACACTGATGCAGACATTCATCACCTTGTAAATGCTTTGACAACCCTATGGAAGCGATGTGCAATTGCCCAAGAGGTCGCCTAAAGCTTTGCCTGAGTGGAAGGCCTGAATAAAAAATATAATTTATCTCCGGGCAATTTGTGGATTATGTACAATATATGTTGCCTTAACCGCATGTGGCTCTACAAACACTATAAGTAAATTAAAACGGAGTTTTAAAATGAAAGACGCAATAAATAGACGCAACGCGTTAATTGGAATGGGTGCTACTGTAGCATTGACCGCAGCTCCACTTAATGTGTTTGCAGCAAGCCATGCGACCGTTCACGAAGTTTTGATGTTGAACAAAGATCCTGACGATTCGAGCAAAAAGATGCTATTTTCGCCCTATATGCTTGAAGTAAATGTGGGTGATACGGTCAAATTTGTCCCGTCAGATAAGGGTCACAACAGTGAATCGATTAAAGGCATGTTGCCCAAAGGCGCAGCAAAGTGGAAAGGTAAGATTAATAAAGAGGTCGAAGTTACATTTGATATCCCAGGATTTTACGGTTACCAATGTAAGCCGCATGCAAATATGGGCATGATTGGGCTTATTGTGGTTAGCGGTGAAGGTAAACTCGATAATCTAGAAGATGCCAAAGGTGCAAAGCAGCGAGGCAAGGCAAAAAAGGCATGGAAAAAACTGTGGGAAGAAGCAGATGCTGCTGGTCTAACTTCCTAATAGATCAAAGTTCTTGAACGAGCGCCTTATTTTGATTGGCGCTCCTTCAACCAAACACTTAAATTCCTACATACCTCTTTGAATTAAGCTTTTGGTTGCAGAGCGTCTAGCACACCACTAGATTCTGGCATACTTATCGCTATCGAAGAGTTATAAAATGAAAATCTGTGTGGCACTGTTCGGAATAACACGTTCGCTTTCTTATACAAAAGATAGTATCATAAAGAATGTAATAAACCCATTATCTGCTTTTAGTGATTTTGAACTAGTTGGGCATTTTTATGAAAATTCATTTGATCAGGACTTTGATGTTGTAGAGGACCACGAGCTTCTTCCATTTGACGATATCAAGCTGCAGGCAGCCGATAACCCTGAGAATTCCAACGTCTATCAAGAGCTCAAAAGCTTTGGTGATTATTGGGATAATGAATTTAAGAGCACTAGAAATCTCTTTTTACAGCTGAACTCTCTAAAAGCTGTGTACGATTTTCCGCAGGTCAGAAATAGCGATATTTGTATTTTTCTTAGGCCAGACCTTAGATATCACAGCTCCTTTGGTCGTGTAATCCCTGAGTTAACTGCACTGAACGCTGGCGAAGCCTTAATTCCTTTTTGGCAACATTGGAAAGGTGGTTTAAACGACCGTTTTGCCGCTTGCAAGGGAGACATCGCTAAATCTGCATATGCCATGCGAGGCGACTTGTCCCTCGAGTTTTGCAAGCTCGCCAATAGTCCATTGCAAAGCGAACAGCTGCTTCAATATTCGATGCATAAAAACCATGTGAAAACAAAGAGCCTTGATGTAACGGCAAGCCGCGTGCGGGGTAATGGCGCAGAAATTACAGAAGACTTTAAAAGACGGCCATTAAAAAAATGGTGGCAGAAACGTCGTTTGACTAAATTGTGGGATCTTTAACGATAGCTGCAGGATGTGGTAACAATTACGGCTAGTTCGATTTTACAAAAATGAAGTGAGA
>CAJWEI010000024.1 GCA_913031285.1 uncultured Alphaproteobacteria bacterium
ATGATGGTAGGATGTCAAGCGTACGCTGATCCATTTTGCTACTTTGTACCATATAATTGCTGATAATAAACAGAAGCTTAGAAGCACACTTTATCTTTTTGTTTATTTAAGTTTGAGAACGACATAGCGTGATGAAGTTACATTTAAGAGTTAAATATATATTTTATATTCCCAACGTACTAGTTTATGGCACTACCGGTTAGTATGATCCCATCCATTTGATTGTTTCTTGATTTGAAGGCATTTCTGACATTCTTTCCAATAAACGCAGAATAGACGAATCAACTGTGGTGAGCGTTTATTTGCCTAACATAAGCCAACTCAAGAATTAACGGATCTTGATTGTTATTCATGTAACACAATTTTTATGACCTCAAAGGGTTGGATCCGATTTAAAGAACCAGACTAAGAGCCTGAGTGTGTAATCCCGATACCCACGCTTGCAATGGTTGTTTCGTTCTTGTCAAGGTTACAAGCATAGTTGATTTTCCGGGCACTGAATTGGATGGGCATAGATTGCTTTGGAGTATGTGATTTTTTATCGATACTCGCAGTTGTCTAACAAGCTTTTAAGGCGTTGGACTTTTTGAAAGGATATGCAAATACTCTCCTTTCGATCCCCATTCTCTTTGGGTTCATTCTCTAGTGTTATCAAGGAGAACGTAAAAGCGTCCAGCGACTTAAAGACCTTTGCGTAATGCATCAAAAGTATGCAACTGCTGAATCAACGCTTCCATTTGATCTATCGGTATCATGTTAGGACCATCGCAAGGAGCGTTGTCGGGGTCTTGATGGGTTTCAATGAAAACACCGCTGACGCCCATGGCACAAGCAGCGCGCGCAAGGCCAGAAACAAATTGTCGTTCACCTCCGGATTTGTTGCCATGACCGCTTGGTTGCTGGACTGAATGAGTCGCATCAAAAATTACTGGATAGCCGATTTCTGCCATTATTTGTAGACCGCGAAAATCATTGACCAGTGTGTTGTAGCCAAAGCTTGTCCCGCGTTCGCACAGCATAATGTCTGAATTTCCAGTTCGCGCAATTTTTTCTGCAACGTTCTGCATATCCCAAGGTGCGAGGAACTGACCTTTTTTAACATTAATAGGCCTACCTGCATTGCCTGCTGCGATTAACAGATCTGTTTGGCGGCATAAAAATGCGGGTATTTGCAGTACATCGACAGCCTGAGCTGCTGCTTTACATTGGTGGGCTTCATGGACGTCTGTAATCACAGGGCAATCAAATGCCTTGGAGATATCCTGTAAAACGCGTAGGCCCTCTTGCATGCCAATGCCACGGGCAGAAGAAATTGAGGATCGATTTGCTTTGTCGTAGCTTGCCTTGAATATGAACTTTGATCCGGTGCGATAGCAAACTTGGGCTAAATGCTCTGCCATCATCATAGCGTGATCACGGCTTTCCAACTGACATGGGCCTGTGATGAAAGCGATTGGGTTATTACCCCCGATCTTTAGTTCGCCCACCTTGATCGTCTTTTGCTGCATACTCAACGTCCTAAAACCTGTTCGATGCGCTCCACGTCTTCGGGGTTGTTAAGCTCCCAAAATAAGCGGCCTTTTCCATCAACTTCAACACATTTTATTTTTTGTCCATTTTCAAGAAATCGCAGCTGTTCCAGTCCCTCTGATTTTTCAAGAGGTCCCTCTGGCCAATTTGTGTAAGCTTTAAGCGTTTCCGGCCTGTAGGCATAAACGCCCACATGATGGTAAAATGGCAGATTGTTTGGGTCTGCAAGATGTTGCTGACTGAGATAAGGCAGCACTTCTTTTGAAAAATAAAGTGCGTATCCGGATCTATCGAAGACAGCTGTTGTACCTCCAACACGCCCATTGAGGCGATCATCCTTAAAATGACTATAGGATTGAGGGTCAACCTTTAAAACTGGAGTTGCCATATGAGCTATATTGTCCCGAAGCATTTCGTCCATTAAGTCTTCAATAAACCATTCTGGGGTCAAGGGCGCATCGCCTTGAAAATTAATAACTAGGTCGACCTCTAACGTGGCCCGCATCATTGCATCAGCACACCTTTCAGTGCCATTGGCACAATTTGAAGACGTCATTATGACCTCTGCACCGAATGCGTGAGCTTCTGATTGAATTCTCGTATCATCTGTCGCGACATAGATTGAATCGATACCCTTCACTCTGCATGCAGTTTCATAACTTAGCTGAATGAGACTTTTGCTTTGTCCGTCGGACATGCGAAGCATTGCCAGCGGCTTCCCTGGGTACCGTGTTGAGGCATATCGGGCAGGTATTATAATGCTTGTTTTCATATGGCACCTGCACGCAAAAGATCATGAATATGCAAGATCCCTTGAGGGTGGTTCTCTTGATCCGCAACGACCAATACACTGATTTTACAATTATTCATAATTCTCAGTGCGTCTGCTGCAAAGGCGTCCTCGGAAATGACTACAGGATCATTACTAGCGATATCGCCTGCTGTTTTATCCATAAGGTGGTGCATGTGACGCCTCAAGTCACCGTCCGATATTATACCCGTAATTTTTCTGGCTTTTATAAGCACCGCAATACCAAATCCTTTGGAAGTCATTTCGATCAACGCATCTTGCATGGAAGTTTCGGGTGTCACTTGTGGAATTTTGTCCCCAACATGCATAAGATCTTTAATTCTTTTCATTTGCGAACCCAGGTTACCACCCGGATGAAAAATTTTGAAATTCTCGGTGTTAAAGTTCCTTTCGCGCATTAAGGAAACGGCCAAAGCATCACCAAGTGCCAATGTCATAGTGGTTGAGGTTGTTGGAGCCATTCCAATTGTACAGGCTTCTGCTGCATCGGGCAACTCAAGCGCAAAGTCAGCCGCTCGCATGAGCGTGCTGTCTGAGTTTGACGAAATTGCAGCAATCGGAATTAAGAAGCGCCGCGTGTGCGCGACAATATTGTGCATTTCGCTGGTTTCACCAGAATTCGAAATTAGTAAGCAAATGTCACCCTCAACGATCATACCCATATCACCGTGACTTGCTTCCGTCGCATGAACAAAATATGAAGGTGTTCCAGTGCTTGCGAGTGTGGCGGAAATTTTGCGCCCGATGTGGCCAGATTTTCCCACACCTGCGACGACAACCCGACCCTTACAGTTGATAATAGCATTGATTAAGCGGGTGAAATCTTCCGGCAGATTGTTTGCCAGTTTTTCCAATGCTTGTGACTCAATTTTGAGCACGTTACGCGCCGTTTCAAGTGAGGAAATCACAATTGTAGGCATTTCATCCTTTTCTTGGGGTTCGAAACGTTAAATCTACAGTCCAATTAACTTATATTGCATTGCGATAATAGCCCAGATACCATTCTACAAATAATTTTACGCCCACATTTAGTTCTGTTGTAGGTGAATAGCCTGTCAGGGCTCGCAACAACCTTGTGTCTGCCCAAGTCGTGGGAACGTCGCCTGGTTGCATGCCCATGAAATTTTGAATCGCTTCTTTTCCAAGCTCTTCTTCCAAGCTGGTAATAAAATCTTTCAACTCAATAGGACTGTTATTGCCAATATTAATGATGCGGTATGGGGCTACAGGCGATAGGCTATCAAATGTGGTCGAGATAGGGATTTTTCCCGGCGCCTTATCCAGAAGAAGGCACAAAGCGTGCACTAAATCATCCACATAGGTGAAATCTCGTTTCATTTCGCCAAAATTGTAGACGTCAATTGGAGAACCATTAAGGATCCTCTTTGCAAATTTCATTGGCGCCATATCTGGACGCCCCCAAGGACCGTAGACAGTAAAAAAGCGAAACATGGTGATTGGCAGCTGATAAATATGAGCATAAGAATGAGCCATTGCCTCTGTAGCTTTCTTGGTGGCGGCATAAAATGAAATTTGGTGATCTGCTTTTTGTGTTTCGCGATATGGCATGGCGGTGCTCGCTCCATAAGCAGAGGAGGTTGAAGCCAAAAGCATGTGTTTGGGTGGGTTGTTCCGCGCGGCTTCCAAAAGTTCAAAAGTCCCAACTAGGTTATTCTCCAAGAAAACGCGGGGATTGTCTATCGAATAGCGCACGCCTGCCTGCGCAGCGAGATGGATAACTGCGTCAATTGAGTTGTTTTTAAAAACATCATTCAAAACATCAGGCTTTTGAATCTTGGCTTTCGTGAAGTGGAACTGTTCCTGCTCCAACAACTCTGCCAGACGGGCGTTCTTAAGGCGCGGATCATAATAATCGTTCAAGTCATCTATGCCAGTGACATTGTGGCCTTGAGCCAAAAGCTGACCGGCGGCGTTTGCGCCAATAAAGCCCGCAACCCCAGTGATCAGAACATGCATTTTTGCTACCCTTTTCAAAATATGTTTATTTGATAATGTATAGGTCTGAATATGTCATCCGCCAAAGCATCCTAACGCGAGTGGTCAACAAAAGGTACCTAAACTTCAGGCATCATGTGAGTAAATTTTTTATTTCATTTTTGTTCGTTTTACGTCAGAAATTGTTCTTAATTAAAAGTTTTTGGCGCACGGCGCGACTGAAGATAAAGTGAGCAAAATATGGTAGACCCTCAAACATCTCAACTTGTTAAAGCCGCACGTTTAAGCGTTGCTCCCATGATGGATTGGACAGATCGTCACTGTCGCTATCTGCATCGGATGATGTCGCGCCATACGCTTCTCTACACAGAAATGGTCACGGCGCCGGCGCTAGTACGGGGCGAGGCGGTGCATTTGTTGGAGTTTAACCCAGAGGAACATCCTATTGCTCTTCAGCTAGGAGGGTCGAATCCTGCCGAATTGTCCAAGGCGGCCCGCCTTGGACAGGAAGCGGGCTATGATGAGATCAATCTTAATGTTGGGTGTCCATCTGACCGTGTTCAGTCAGGCACATTTGGGGCGACCCTGATGAAAAGTCCAGCGTTGGTCGCAGATTGTTGCGCAGCGATGCGAGCTGCGGTTGATATCGATGTGACGGTAAAATGTCGTATCGGAGTGGATGATCAGGTGCCGCAAGATATTTTGCCAGAATTTTTGTCCCAAGTTTCTGCCGCTGGCATTTCGCGCTTTGCGGTACATGCGCGCAAAGCCTGGCTTGATGGACTTAGTCCCAAGGAAAATCGCGATATTCCACCTCTTGACTATGATCTTGTGAAGCAGATGAAGCGGCTTTTCCCAGCGCTACATCTTTCAGTCAACGGCGGAATTAAGTCGCTTGCGCACGCGAGAAGTTTTCTAGACGCAGGATTGGATGGAGTGATGATCGGGCGTGCGGCCTATCATCGGCCCAGTGATATTCTGGCCTTCGCAGATCACGTTATTTTTGGAGAAGACCAAACATGCGACCCAGTGAAAATTGTGAATCAAATGCTGCCATATATTGAAGCGCATATGATTGCTGGTGGCAAGTTAAATCACATCACTCGTCACATGCTTGGCCTGTTTGCGTCAAAACCCGGTGCTAGGGCTTGGCGCAGATTATTGTCTGAAAGCGGTCATATTGGTGGGCCGGAATTAGTTCTTGAAGCACTCTCATATATTTCTCAAGCGGAAGTTGCCTGAGTAAATCGTGCAGCTGTAAAAAATTTGATATAAGGCGATGACAACTTGGTCGCCATTATTAAGCTCGAAATGTTCGATGATCTACATGCCATTGAGATTTTTATGAAGCAAAGGAAACTTCCAAACAACGAAAAGCACTTGTTTGATCGTAAAACGGAGAGTTGGATTTTTTTGAACCAGTGTCGAGATAGTTTACAGATTTCGCTGCTGCGAAATATGCACACTTGAGCAATAAACCGATTCATTACGAGGGGATAGGTAGACACAAGATTTTTGGCTTAATAAGAACGTACCAGTTGTGGTACATTCTATGTCTCGATTCAATCATTTGCAAGTGTGTGGTTTCATGCAGCTTCAGAAAAACATTAATTTGTATAGGGAGGGTTAGTTCTGAGAAAAACAAGGCTTGCTATAAAATATTCTCTCAACTTAACTATTATATTATTGCTGTTCAAATCAAGTTGGCGTGCGGAGTAGGCAAGTGCTTAAAAATATAATTATTGCAGAAGTCTGCTTAAATTATCAACGGTTTTGCGCCGCCCTATTTGTAAATATGCAAAAATGCAATGTTTAAAGAAGTGAGGGCAAATGGTAAGAAAAAGTGTTACCACAATGAGAGGTAGATCGGTTGATATTTGCGTTGCAAATCAGGCAAAGGCCATATCCGCGATACTGCCATCTGGGTTTTGCAGCGGCTGTTCCAAAAACTGAACACAGATAAGACAAGTCTAAGATAAAAAGTTCACACTCGGTAAGTGCGAAATTATTGTTGGTTGCCAATTTGAAAATGAACTGTTCATTCCTGTCCATCTGCTCTGGTAAACTTCGAGCACTTGCGATTATCCGTCCTGATTGCAAATTAAGTTGATCTTGAGGCTTGAGGTAGGCGGCGCATTCCTTTAATTGATCCTAATTCATAGTAATTGATGCAGTTATGGGTCTACCTTAAGGACTGCTCAGGAAAGATCAGAAGGGTTCATAACAACATGCAGGTCACTGAGACGTTGAACGAAGGCCTTAAACGCGCCTACTCCATTGTTATTACGGCAAGCGAACTTAACGAAGCGGTCGACGAAAAACTGCTTGAGGCGCAGCCAGAAGTAGAGCTAAAAGGATTTCGCAAAGGAAAAGTGCCTTTGCCTTTGTTAAAAAAACAGTTTGGAAAGCGTCTGATGGGTGAAGCGATGCAGGAAAGTATCGACGGTGCTATGAATAAGCATTTTGAAGATAGTGGAAACAAACCTGCCATGCAGCCCGAAGTCAAAATGACGAATGATGACTGGAAAGACGGCGACGATGTCTACGTCGATATGAGCTATGAAGCATTGCCGCTAGTTCCCGAGCTTGATTTGAAAACCATCAAGCTGGAAAGAATGGTTGCGAAAGCTGACGATACGGCTGTAAAAGAAGCGCTTGATAATTTGGCACAAACTTCACAGGATTTTAAAGACCGCGGAAAAACAGCGAAAGCCAAAGATGGTGATCAATTGGTCATAGATTTCCTTGGCAAAGTAGATAATTTGGCATTTGAAGGCGGCACTGCTGAAGATTATCCTCTAGTTCTTGGCTCAAATAGCTTTATCCCAGGTTTTGAAGAACAACTGGTCGGCAGCAAACTCGGGGAAGACAAAAACGTTACAGTCACATTCCCAGAGGATTACGGTAATGACGGTCTGGCGGGCAAGGCAGCTGTTTTTGAATGTAAGATCAAGGCTGTCAAGCAGCCTGTAGCTGCTAAAATCAATGATGAATTAGCCGCAAAATTTGGCGCTGAGGATCTCAAAGCACTAAAAGGCCAATTATCTGAACGTTTAGAGGCAGAATACGCAGGCGCAGCACGTGCTGTGATGAAACGCCACTTACTGGACGAATTAGACAAAATGGTATCTTTTGATTTGCCGCCTTCCCTTCTTGAAGCTGAGAGCAAACAGATCGCCCATCAACTTTGGCATGAAGAAAACCCTGAGGTCGAGGGCCATGACCATGGCGAAGTAGATATTACCATTGAGCATACAGAATTAGCGACGCGTCGAGTGCGACTAGGACTTTTATTGGCCGACCTTGGACAGCGGGCCAACGTAGAAGTGAGTGATCAGGAGATGCAGCAATCGATGATGCAACAGGCGCGTCAGTACCCTGGTCAGGAACGTGAATTCTTTGAGTTCATTCAAAAAAATGAGCAGATGCAACAGCAGATGCGAGCGCCTATATTTGAAGATAAAGTGATTGATTATGTCTTTGAGTTGGCTCAAATCTCAGAGAGAGACGTTGACAAGGAAACGCTGCAAAAAGCAGTGGAAGATTTGGAAACAGAAGATAGCTGAGAATTTTAAAATATTTAAGGGCTTTTCAAAAAATCAATTTAAAAAAAGCGCAGGTTGGAATATCAAAATGCGCTTTTTAGCTTGAAATGCTTGATATAAATCATACTGATGAAATAATTTAGATGTTGTATTTTGCCAAAAGCTAAAGCCGAAGAGGATTTCTTACCGCTTTGGTATTGATAATGTTGCAAAATACTCTCAGGATTTGCACCAAATGATAGGTTTAAATGCCGTTATGGCACGCTACATCCTTTTTATGCTAAGATTTATTTTTTTTATCTCTCAATGAATATAGTTTGGTTCAAACGCGACTTGCGGGTGCAAGATAATCGCGTCTTGGTTCATGCAAGTTTAAGTGGTCCTGTACTGCCTTTGTTTGTTGTAGAGGACGACCTTTGGCATCAACCGGATATGTCGGCGCGACACTGGGAGTTTGTTCATGAGTGTCTTATTGATCTGAGATCTGCGCTGCATGAGTTAGGTCAGCCTTTAATTGTTCGGCGCGGCTCGGTGATTGATGTCCTTGCAGACTTTCGGGCCATTTATCAGATTAGTGGGCTTTATTCGCATGAAGAAACTGGAAATAATTGGACCTTTGAGCGTGACCAAAAGGTGGCAGCTTGGTGTGTACAAAACGCAATCCCATGGTATGAAACTCAGCAGCATGGTACCCAACGTCGCTTAACTTCCCGTAATGGGTGGTCAAAGTCTTGGGATAGCTACATGGCCAAACCTTTAACAAGCCCGCTAAGCTTGCAGCCGATCTCAGATTTAATTCTTGGTGCAATTCCAACCGTTTCAGATCTGGGTCTCAGTTCTGATCTTTGTGCTCAGCGACAAAAGGGCGGTCGAGAGAATGGATTAGAACGACTTAATTCGTTCCTTTATCAACGCGGTGAAAATTATCGGGCAGAAATGTCTAACCCGCTCAATGGGTCGACGGCTTGTTCGCGTATCTCCCCGCATCTTGCTTGGGGAACAGTATCAATGCGCGAGGTGTCCCATAAAACGCGGGAACGACAACGAAATTTAAAAAAACAATCGAAACTAACAAAGGGCCGGTGGCGAGGGGCATTATCTTCGTTTTCGGGTCGATTGCATTGGCATTGCCACTTCATTCAAAAACTTGAGGATGAACCGCGGATAGAATATAGTAATTTGCACCGCGCCTATGACGGTTTGCGTCTGTCACAACCAGAGAGTGGGCGCTTTATAGCATGGGCTAACGGAGAAACGGGGTTGCCGTTTGTTGATGCTTGTATGCGCTCTCTAGCGGCAACTGGGTGGCTAAATTTTCGAATGCGGGCAATGGTCACGGCGGTTGCTAGCTATCATTTATGGCTGGACTGGAAACAACCCGGCAACCATCTAGCCCGTTACTTTACTGATTATGAGCCGGGTATTCATTGGCCTCAAATTCAAATGCAGTCTGGTACGACCGGAATAAATACGATACGTATTTATAATCCCATAAAGCAGGGGTATGAACAAGATCCGTACGGCTGCTTTATTAGGCGTTGGCTTCCCGAGCTTTCGGGAATACACGATGCTTTTATCCATGAACCATGGAAGGCGCCAAATGTGCACTCTATTTTGGGAAAAGCCTACCCTGAACCTATAATTGATCACCTTGATGCTGCAAAGCGTGCTAAAAACAATATTTGGAGCGTCCGCAAGCAAAGTGATTTTAGCGAAGTCGCAAAAGCCATCAACAACAAACACGGGAGTCGAAAAAGTGGGATATCCAGTAGGAGACGGCAAAAAGATCAAAAGTGTGTAACTGATCAACTTTCATTCAACTTTGACGATGATAATGCACCGTGATGTTGGATATGGTGAATGAGGTTGGTTTGATATTGAAAAACACCACTGTCTTTTTTTAAACTTGATGGCCTGTATGTCGTTTGCCTCTTGGCTTTCGACGATCTCTGCTTCAGAAGCTGTATTCATGACAGACAGAGTTTCTTTCAATGTTCACGCGCAGAGCGGCAAAGCGCGCTGTGGTGTTATCAAAACTCCAAGAGGTGATATAAGGACCCCAGCCTTTATGCCTGTAGGAACTGCTGCGACAGTCAAGGCCATGATGCCGGAAAGTGTGCGTGAGACAGGTGCTGATATTCTACTTGGCAATACGTATCATCTCATGCTGCGACCGGGGGCAGAGCGGATAGCACGTCTTGGGGGTTTGCATCAATTTATGAATTGGTCGCGGCCAATTTTGACAGATAGTGGAGGATTTCAAGTAATGTCCCTTGCAGACTTGCGAAAAATGTCTGAGCGAGGAGTTACTTTCAAATCACATATTGATGGGTCGCGCCACGAGCTGACTCCTGAACGATCTATGGAAATTCAAAAGCTTCTAGGAAGTGATATAGTCATGGCGTTTGATGAATGTACGTCTTTTCCGGCAACTCAGGAAGAGGCTCGCAAAAGCATGGAACTATCTATGCGCTGGGCGGAACGCTCAAAAGCCTCCTTTGGAGACAGGCCTGGTCATGCCTTGTTCGGGATCCAGCAGGGAAGTGTTTACCCCGATCAACGCGCAGAAAGTGCAAACGCGTTAGTAGATATCGGCTTTGATGGATATGCCGTTGGTGGTCTGGCCGTTGGTGAGGGCCAAAAGGCAATGCTGGACGTTCTAGAGTATGCTCCAGATATGCTGCCTTTTGATAAGCCGCGCTATCTTATGGGTGTTGGCAAGCCAGATGATATTGTTGGCGCAGTAAAGCGTGGTATTGATATGATGGATTGTGTTCTTCCGTCTCGGTCTGGCCGGACGGGCCAGGCGTTTACTGACCGCGGTGTGATCAACATCAAGAACGCTCGTCATCAGGATGACCCTAGGCCTTTGGACGAAGACTGTACTTGCCCTTCCTGTCGCAATTACTCGCGGGCCTATTTGCACCATGTGTTCAAGGCAAAGGAAATGCTCTCAAGCATGTTGTTGACCTGGCATAACTTGCATTATTTCCAGGCTCTGATGGGGAATATGCGATCGGCTATCTTAGAAGATAAGTTTGATGTGTTTGAAACAAATTTTCACAACTATCGCGCAGCTGGAGATATAGAGAATATCTAAAGGCGAGTAGCTTCTTTGCCAAGGAATTCTCAATCTTGATAGAAAAGACGCCAATCAAAAGCAAATGTTTATAAGTTTTATAGATGACTTAACCGACTTTGGCGGTGTTAGCTGCTATAGCTTGAAAGAACTCAGATATTTCTGAAGCTACTTTCTTTTGGATATTCTTATGCATCATCAAAATTTCATGCTCAGCATTTGCTACGTCTATCAAACGGCCGTTGCTCCAAGATTTCATTCTTTCGATGATCCTTGATTTTGATACAATTCTTTCGTTGTCACCGAGATAGCACAGGCAGGGTTGTTTGGGAGAGGGCATGCTAGCCAGATCATCTGTTTCACGCAAAGCTGCCTCAAACCAACGAATACTTGGACCGCCCAATTGAAGCTTTGGATTTTGGCGGACATGGTTGCGCATGTAGGCCCACATATCTGGATCTGGGGTAAGCGTGTTTCCCTCGAATTCGGCTACGGCACAATAGCAGTCATTTGTTGTGCTGGGAGCATAATTCGTCCCAAGCGAGAGTACCTTAGCTGTCTTTGCAATAGTTTTTGCAAATGGCCGTAGCAGGCTGTTTTGTATGACAATCCCCCACATAGGTCCTGTAAATGCTGCTGATACAAAAGTAAAATTTCGATACATCGCGCGTAGAGCGATGCACCCGCCCATCGAATGTGCTAAAAGAAACCATGGTTCTGGTAAATCGAATTTTTCAGCCTGATGAATCAGAGCATCTAAATCTTTTTGATATTCTGAAAAATCAGTAACATCGCCTATCATTCGATCGGGCAAAGGACGATCGGCAAGTCCTTGGCCACGCCAGTCTATCGCGATTACTCGATAGCCAAGTTGGACAAAATTATCTGCCGTCTTTACATACTTTTCGATATACTCAGTGCGGCCTGGTAAAATAAAGACTGTTCCTGTAGTGTTTTTCGCATGTCGAGGACTCTCCCATAGGCCAACTCTCACCCTCACTTTATCGGTTGTTTTTAACCAATAAGCTGCAGTATTGACTCCGGCTGAGACATTATCGTGGTAAAGTGGGGCGGTGCCCATTAACATCTATCAGAACAGGCCACTGAGCCGCATTGCAGTGCCCATATCGCCCTCAACTCGCAATCTCCCGCTCATAAATGCTGATGTAGGATCTAGATCGGTACTTAGAATGTCCTGAAAGGTTTCTGCATCAGCAATAAGTGTGACATCTGTTTCATCGTCGCCCGAACGTACGCCTTGAGCATCAATAATCACACCGCCTTCGCCCTCTATACAAAACTTAGCTGACCCTTCAAAATTGATACCACCAAGCTTTTTACCAAGGGTTATCACCGCTTCTTCGATTATGGTGCTCATTTTAATCTCTCCTCAAGTTATTCACTCTAGTATAATTGAATTGTTTTGGTACTAACACAGTATGGTTACAATAAAAGCAACAATAAAACTTTTCCTTGTGGCAATAATAAGTGGAACTTGCACCACCAGCCAGCTTATTGCCGAACAAGATATTTTGTCTGATCTTTACAGTGATCTCAAAACTGCAGACGCCAAAACAGCTTTTAGTCTGGAACGCGAGATAAAACGTTTGTGGGTGTTTTCGGGTTCACCGAGCGTAGATTTTCTGTATGAAAAGGGGAGCAGTGCATTTTTAGCTGGTGACTACGCTACATCCATAGAACATTACTCAGCAGCTCTAGAATTCGCGCCAGATTTTGCAATGGCATGGTTTGCTCGTGCTCGCGCTTACACGTACATAAATTATGATGGTCCAGCGCTTAAGGATCTCGAGAAGGCTCTGTCGCTTGATCCTCGTCAATTCCATGCACTGCTTGGCCTTGGACAGTTATTAGAAAAGCTTGATATGCAGGCCTTAGCTTTTAAAACATATGAAGAGGCATTAGAGATACATCCGCATTTGGCCGAAGCGAAAAAACTGCGAGATCAAATTTATCGCTCATTTGTTAAAAAACAAATCTAACTAGGTAAGGCACCGTCATATGCAATCAGGTCGGATCGCTGGCGTTTTGGGCCCAACTAATACTGGTAAAACACATTATGCAATTGAGAGAATGCTCGCGCATCGCACCGGCATTATTGGCCTGCCGTTACGCCTTCTCGCGCGAGAAGTGTATGATAAAATCGTGGCCGTTCGCGGGCCATCTGTGGTTGCTCTTTTAACTGGTGAAGAACGCATCATTCCGCCTAGGGTGCAATATTGGGTTTGTACTGTTGAGGCGATGCCACAAAATAATGGTGTTGATTTCGTCGCTATTGACGAAATCCAGCTTTGTGCTGATCCTGAGCGCGGCCATGTTTTTACGCAGCGTCTTATAAGTGCGCGTGGTCTTAATGAGACGCTTTTCCTTGGTGCTGATACCATGCGTGGGCCAATTTTGCACTTGATACCAGAGGCTATATTTATTCGGCGTGAGCGGCTGAGCAACCTCATTTATGCGGGGTCAAAAAAAATTAGCAGAATGCCAACTCGAAGCGCAATTGTAGGGTTCTCTGTCGACAACGTTTATGCAATGGCCGAACTTCTTCGCCGTCAAAAGGGTGGTGCAGCCGTTGTGCTGGGCGCCCTAAGCCCTAGAACGCGAAATGCACAGGTTGAGTTATATCAAAACGGTGAAGTTGACTATTTGGTGGCCACTGACGCGATCGGCATGGGGTTAAACCTTGATGTACATCATGTAGCTTTTTCTGGGCTCAGCAAATTTGATGGACGCCGTATGCGCCCTCTGGCGGCAAATGAGCTTGCTCAGATTGCCGGGCGGGCAGGGCGAGGCATGGCTGATGGCAGTTTTGGCGTTACAGGGGATGTAACCGATTTGGAGGAAGGTGTCGCAAACGCAATTGTTAACCATCGCTTTACCCCTATTAAGCGCCTGAATTGGCGCAATTCTGATCTCGCCTTTTCAAATGTTGATATTCTAATTGAGAGGCTTGGAATAGCACCAACTAACGAAGTGTTTATAAAGGCCCGAGACGCAGATGATCTAATTGCATTAAAAAATCTTGCGGAAAGGCCAGAGATTCGTGCCCGAACAGGAAACCCATCTTCGGTCAAGTTGCTTTGGGATGTTTGCCGGATCCCGGACTTTAGGGGAATTAGCCCAGCAGAGCATGCAAACTTATTAGGCATTATATTTAATAACCTTCATGAAAATGGTGAGCTCCCAAAGGCTTGGTTGGCCCGTCAAATCAATCTGATTGATCGAATTGATGGCGATATTGACACACTGTCGAAACGTTTGGCCTTTATTCGCACGTGGACCTATGTCGCGCAGAACGTAGATTGGTTAGAAGATGTAGGGTATTGGCGTGAGGCGACGCGCACTATAGAAGATAGACTATCAGACGCGCTGCACAATGCGCTGACAAAAAGATTTGTAGATCGGCGGACGTCAGTTTTGTTGCGCAGACTCAAACAGAAGGAGTGCCTTTTGGCAGACGTAAATGATAATGGTGAAGTGACTGTGGAGGGTGAATTCGTTGGTCAACTTGAGGGGTTCAGGTTTATTCAGGACAAGAATGCAACTGGCACTGAAGCCAAAACTCTTAAGACGGCGTCTCTCCAGGCTCTAATGCCTCACTTCAACCTGAGGGCTGATCGATTGTATAATGCGCCTGATACAGAACTAAACTTCACGGACCAAGGTGGCCTGATTTGGGGTGAACATGCGGTCGGCAAGCTCGCGCTGGGAGATGATCCTTTGAAGCCGCTAATAATAGTATTTGTTGATGATACGGCCGGGACAGATGTGATAAAGAAAGTGCAACGCAGATTGCAACACTTTATAGATCGTAAAATTGCGTCTCTTTTTGAGCCTCTTATGTCGTTACAGCGAGACGAAGCATTAAGCGGTCTTGCCCGTGGCTTTGCGTTTCGGATGGTCGAAGGCTTTGGGATATTACCACGCTCAAATGTCGCAGACGAAGTCAAAGCGCTGGATCAGGACGCCCGCGGTATGCTGAGAAAGCATGGTGTTAGGTTCGGTCAGTTCACAATCTTTATGCCTTTGCTTTTAAAGCCCGCAGCCACAAGGTTACGAATTCTTCTTTGGTCGCTGTTTCGGAAACTTGATGAATTCCCAATAAGCCCACCGCCTGGTCTTGTCACAATCCCCGTCGATAGCTCAGCACCAGAGGGATATGATCTTATGGCAGGCTATCGCAATTCAAATACTCGTGCCATTCGCATAGATATGCTTGAAAGATTGGCTGATATGATCCGCGTTCAAGATACACGCTCGGGTTTTGAAGCTAATCCTGACATGTTGTCTATCACTGGAATGACGTTGGAACAGTTTTCTGATCTTTTACAAGGTTTGGGATATAATGCCGAAAAGCTTGAACGTGACAAAGTGAAACCAGATAAGACGCGAGTTGAAGCGGTGAGAAAAACCGAAGCGTCAATAGAAAGTGCTGATCTTGTGTCTAAAGACGATGCGCATGATACAGTTCTGCAGAATGCTGAGGCAGAAAAGTCTTCTGGCCCTGTTGTTGATCCATCCTTAGGCGACCAATTTTCTTCTGACCAAACCTTGGCTGCTCGAGAATCTGGTGATATTGAGGTGGTCAAAGCACAAGCATTGAGTTTAGCGGAAGATCTAGTGCCAGTCGAAAAAGAGACTTATTTTATTTTTACATGGTCTATGAGTAGCAAAACAAAACCAAAACCAAATCGTCCAAAAAGAGAGCTTCGAAAAGCAGATGACCAGGGGAGCGACAAAAGCCGTTCAAAGGGAAAAAGAAATCAGAATAAAGAGGTTGAAAAGTCAAAGACTAATCAGTCGAAGCCAGAGAAAACCAAAAAGATCGACCCTGATAATCCGTTTGTAGCAGCTTTAATAGGATTAAAAATAGGGAAATGAGCAGATTGGAACAAATTGAGAAGCTGCGCGTCGATAAGTGGTTGTGGCAGGCCAGATTTTTTAAGACGCGCAGTCTTGCATCTAAAGTAGTGTCGTTGGACCACGTCCGGATAAATTCTAAAAAAATGACAAAACCATCTTATATGGTGGCGGCAGGGGATGTTCTTACTTTTGCTCAAGAAAAACGTATTCGCGTGATTGAAATAAGGGCATTGGGTACGAGGCGCGGCCCTGCAAGTGAGGCTAAAAAACTCTATCTAGATCGAAGTCCTGAAGAAGAAGTACCAACAAACCCTACAATTTTTGGTCGAAAGGGGCGGCCTTCCAAAAAGGATCGTCGTGCAATTGCTCGACTGCAGTAAAGTGATACTTGAATGATACTGTCAGCTGAAATAGCTAGTATGCTAATTATTTGTTAAATGGACTTAAATTAATGACATATATTGTAAATGACAGTTGCATTGCTTGCAAGTACACAGACTGTGTTGAGGTGTGTCCGGTTGATTGCTTTTACGAAGGTGAAAATATGTTGGTAATACATCCAGATGAATGCATTGACTGTGGTGTGTGCGAACCGGAGTGCCCAGCTGATGCGATAAAACCTGATACTGATACAGGCGCCGAAGAATGGGTGGAATTTAACCGAAAGTATGCTCTTATCTGGCCTAATATTATGATTCAAAAAGATCCCTTAGAAGGTGCAGATGATCGTGATGGTGAAACGGGTAAATTGGTAAAGTATTTCTCTGAAAAGCCTGGAGAAGGCAGCTAAAAATCATGCAGTGGCTGATGGGTAGGAATCATGATTGCAGTATGCTATACTTACACCAGAAATCGGTAACAAATTTCACAAAGTACTGCTAGGCTGAGCTGAACTTTGCGGATGTAGCCAGATAAATCGATTGAAGGCGCGAACACTTTTATAAGTTTCGGGCCTGTTTTTTTCGTTTTAAACTGTGGCGTGAAGGAGGAAACTAAATGACAAAAAGTAAGATGGCAGACTTCCGACCAAATGATTACGTCGTGTATCCGGCGCATGGAGTGGGTCAAATTGTGTCAATCGAAGAACAAGAGATAGCTGGCATCACACTTGAACTTTTCGTCGTTTCTTTCGAAAAAGATAAAATGACACTGCGCGTACCGACGCATAAGGCCACAGATATTGGCATGCGCTCCCTCAGTAGCCCGGATGTTGTGTCTCGCGCAATGGCAACATTAAAAGGGAAAGCTAAGGTGAAAAGGGCCATGTGGTCACGTCGTGCACAAGAATATGAGCAAAAAATAAATTCCGGCGATCTAATTGCAATTGCTGAAGTCGTACGGGACTTGCACCGTAATAATGATCAGCGTGAGCAAAGCTATTCAGAGCGTCAGCTTTATGAAGCTGCCCTAGAGCGTCTAACGCGCGAAGTAGCAGCGGTTTCTGACGTTGATGAAGTCGCTGCTGCAAAAAAAGTGGATGAAGTGCTAGTATCACGCGCAGCTTAAGTTTTGTTCATAAACTTTAAATTGTTTTTATTTACAGGTGCCTTAGCCTGGCTAGGCTAGTTTGTTTGACAAATAAAAAAGGCTTCATCGTAGTGATTTGATAACAAAATTATTTGCTCCTGAAATATCTCTAACCTAGGCTTAAATTATTGAATCGCTCAAATTTTTGAAACGAAAGGCGCTGAAATCTAATATATTGATAATTAGAGTCATAATGTGTTTCGTGGAAATATTAGTAAATGCTTTGCACTTTACTTCAAACGCGACGATTGTTACCAACGTCTGTTTTTATACTGAATGGAAATTCATGTAACATTTAGTGATGTATTCTACATCGTCCGGTGATTGGTTCAGCGATTTTAATTGCTGAGAATCCAGGAAAAAGGTTCAATTATGAACTATTTTGTAATACAAAAAGGACAAGGAATACGGCATGTCGCCTTTGGTTTTGACCAGTCTCATCGAACCTTTGACAGCATTTACGAAAAATAGATGACTTATGCTTGAACCTCCATTGCTGATGATAAAAGTAAAGAAAAACGATTGTCACGAGTCATTCGAAACCACACGATCTAATGCGAAGGTGTGAAGTGTAATTGGAGGGGAGGTAAACCTTAGTAGCAACAAAACCAAGATACATTGTAGATTTTAATAACAGTGATTGCCTTAATCCTTTTGTAATTTATCCAAAGACAAGAGGGCGGTTGATTTGATAATGTAATTTGGGTCGCTGTTTTACTCATTAAATAAGATCAGATGCAAAGCTGAAAGCTAGTCTAATGCTATTTACCCTTTCGGAAGTTCTAAAGTAATGTTTTGTCCACGTTTGATGTATCGAATCTCACGGTCACCTATAGCCGCGACTTTTCCTCCATCAAAACTATCGCCAACTTTGACTACTATTCTTTTGCCGCTACTCAGCCGTATTAGAGCACTTCGTTTGCCTGATGACAGATAGACACCAAGCAGATTGATTTGTCTTAGATCTAAAACGTTTACAATCGTTGCTTTGCTACTCACCCGTTTATTGGGCTTACTACTAGGGGCATCATTTCCTACCGTGGCTTCATCACCTTCGTCTTCTGGCGAAAAAGCATTGGCGACAAGTGCGGGTTTTACTGGCTTGACATTGTCTGGTCTCTGCTTAGGACGAAGAGACGCTGAGGCTTTATCTTCATTTGGCACCGGCAATAGTGGTTTGATCGTATCGGGTCTCGGTTTGGGTCGTAAAACAACTGCTTGGCTTTTATTAGCTATTGTCAGATCGCTATCTTCCGGCCGAGGCAGCGGACGAATGTTTGTAATAGGACCGCCAGTCAGTGGCTCAGTCACGGTATAAACCATAGGTTTTCTGAGCTCTGCTGGTTGTGAGTGAAGTCGCGATTGTGCCTCCAGTTTTACCGTGACGGCAAATTCAATCTTTGAAGTTTTTTGTTTCTGTTGCTTAACAGTTTCGTTGTCTCGCTTAAGTTGGAGCGTGGTTTCCTGCACCTGAGTGGAGACTGTTGTAAGTGACATGTCTGGACTATGTTTGTTGCTTAAGACCGGGTGGAGCTGAGGAGAGTTTTCTGGAAATATTGGTGGGAAAGTTGACAACATTTGCGTGATGTCCGAATTTGCCGCGCTATTGTTGGTGGTCTTTTCAATTTTAGTCTGCTGAGAGTTTAAATTTATACCTACTGTTGGCGACAATGCCAAAGCTACAATCTCAGGATTAGTCTCAAAATCTGTTGATAAACCTAAAGAAGATACTTGGGGCCGAACAACGTTTAAGTCGTGCGATGCAATCTGCACGCTCCTTAGATATGTGGATATAACTGGGTTCGGAGCTATGGGACTAATGGGCCATATTCCGTTTGATGTATAAATGCGACTTTGCTTTTCGCGAAAAACCCCAAATTTTGAATCTTGTTTTGGCAGGTCAAGTGTATCGGGAGCCGATGTGGGCCGTAAAGTAACGCTTCTGTCAATGTTATAGTCTTCTAGAAGTTTACTTTGCTTGATATTGGGTTCGAGCACAAGTTGGCTAACAAGCTTATGCTTTACTCCAATTGGAGGCTGCCGATTTGTTAAATCTACATAGGGATTAATTACTACACCCTGTACATCTGGTATAATTGGTGGAACGAGAAAATGTTTTGAGAGCTGAGAAGATTGTTTGAATTTATCTGATAATACGATCTTTTGCTCTGAAGTGCTCAAATTGCGGGGTGATGCCAGTTTAATGGTTACTGCCGGACTTGGCGGTGGTCCTTTGATTTGGTAAGCAATCCTTAAAACGGTTGGCTTGGCCAAGTAAAATATACCAACGCCGACGAGGCAGACTGTGGCTATTATGAGAAGAAATGCGGGTAAGAACCCCGCGTTCATTAGACGGTAATGGTTTTCGGTGCTTTGAGCATTTTGCGACTTTCCATAAAGAAAGTTTACAAATCGGCTTGGTAACGACGCAGTTGTTAGGTTTTGGGAATCGAAGCTAGCAAGAGCCTGTGGAATATCCTGTTCGATCGGCGCGATTAACGTAAGTGAAGATTTATCTTGATAAATCCCCTCGTTTTCCAGTTGCCTGAGTTGTACATCTCGAACAGACTGAAATACTATATGTTTGGCTTGGGTTTCCAATGCCGATTGAACCGGTTCCGCGGCATTATTATTTTCCCTTATTTCCACCGGAGCTTTATATGATACTCGGTTGCCTAAACTTGGGCTCGTTTGTGCGTATTTTGGTGCAGCTTCTTTAGAAGTTGAAAGGTTAATTTTTTCGAAATCACACCCCATTTTGTTCTGAGTTCCGTCAGACAGGCCAAAAAAAGCCTCCCCAATAAATTCATTGGCGGGTGGTATGGCTATGTTTCCAAGTGCAGTGAAGCCTTGCTGCTTAGCGAAAGTCTCAGCTTCTTGTAACGTTTTCAGCGCAACTGCTGCTACAAAAATATGCTTTCTGGAGGTGACCCAATCAAAGGCTATTTCCGAAATGGGATATGGTGTTTCTTGAATTAAGCTTCTGATAATTATAGCTTCAATTTCGGCTGTAAGCGTGTCTGAAGGCCTTGCTAGTGAGTAATATTTAATCTGCTCGTTTGGAATAACCAGTTTGACTCGGTCTGCACTTGACGACTTGGCAAGCGCTTTTTCGCGCAATTTAGTGACCCGATGGTGGAAGTCCGCATCCGAGAGATTGATTTGACCCAATACTACCCATTTAGGTTCGGCCCTTTCTAAAAGGCAAATTCCATCAGTTGACAAAGATAGAGCAAAATCTGGTGTCATTTTTTAGGCGTTTCCTGCATGCACAAACTCAAATATTTCATTCTTTTTAGCACCTAATTAGACGACCTTACCTTTTAGGCAAAGCAAAATCCTGCCGATACTTAAATTTTATTTGTAATATTGTATGGCTGAGCGTGAAAATTACGGATTTAATCAGTATTTATCTATCTTGATGCAAAACAGACTTTGTGTTGTTCCATTTCGCGAATGAGAAGTGATTTTCATTGAGTATTGGATTAAATTAATAAATTTAAATGTTAAAAACAGTTGGACCACACTTTGTAAAAAACCGTGATTAGGAATATTGAAGCGTTCTGTTCAATTAAAAATTATAGAGCTAAATCCTCTTAAAACTTACAGCATTTAACGGCAAAGGGTCCAAGCGAATTTTTGCCTGATTACCGAACCGGCGTTTTAAAATGCCGGCTCAATCTTACTATGTTCACACTTTTGCTTTTTCTAATGCTTGCTTCAGATCAGAAAGAAGGTCTTCAGCATCTTCTATGCCAATTGAAATCCGCACTACTTCCGGCGCGGCACCTGCTGCAGTTTGTTGTTCTTCGCTAAGTTGCCTGTGAGTTGTGGACGCTGAGTGTATTACCAGTGATCTGCAATCACCTAAATTGGCAACATGGCTGAATATTTCTAGGCTTTCAACAAATTTGACGCAAGCTCTGTAGCCACCTTTGAGAGCAATTGTGAAAAGACCGCCTGCACCTTTTGGACAAATTTTTTGAGCGCGCTTTTTATAGGGTGAGCTTGGGAGCCCCGCGTACGTTACTCTCTCAACCGCATCATGTTTCTCCAACGCTGCAGCTATTACTTCAGCGTTTTCGACATGGCGCTTCATTCTGAGTGACAACGTTTCAATACCAAGGAGAGTGTAGTGTGCCGCCTGTGGATTCATGGTCATGCCCAAGTCTCTGAGTCCGATAGCAATCCCATGAAATGTAAAAGCGAGTTCGCCAAATGTCTCATGAAATTTGAGCCCATGGTAGGCTGGTTCTGGTTTGGAAAGTGATGGAAATTTATCTGAGGCAGACCAATCAAATTTTCCACTATCTACTACGCATCCTCCTGTCACAGTTCCGTTGCCAGTCAGATATTTTGTGGTCGAGTGGACAACAAGTGAGGCACCGTATTCAAATGGGCGGCAAAGGTACGGCGTTGCGGTCGTATTATCCACGATCAGAGGGACGCCCGCTTGGTCAGCTATCTTTGCGATTTCCTCAAGATCGCTTATGTAGCCGCCAGGATTTGCAATTGACTCACAGAAAACGGCCCGGGTGTCATCATTAATCGCCCTTCTAATGGCGCTTTCATCGTCGAAATCGACAAAGTTTGCTGACCATCCGAAACGTTGGATCGTTTGACTGAACTGCGTAACAGTTCCCCCGTAAAGTCGAGTTGACACCACAACGTTGCGACCAGGACCCATTAGAGGGAAAAGTGCCATGATCTGGGCTGCATGGCCTGAAGAGCAACAAACGGCACCTGCACCACCTTCAAGTGTAGCAATTCTCTCTTGCAAAACAGCAACAGTGGGGTTGGTAAGGCGAGAGTAAATATATCCGACCTCTTGAAGGTTGAAAAGGGCTGCTGCGTGATCTGCATCCCGAAACACAAACGCTGTTGATTGATAAATAGGTGTTTGACGTGCGCCAGTTGTCGGATCTGGGCGAGCTCCGGCGTGCACTTGAAGTGTATCAAACCCATAGCTAGGTCCTTTAGTCATGTAACAGTCTCCTTTGGATTTCGGCTAAATAAGGCTTCGCGTAGCCAAGCACATCTCGATGAACCACGTTGTTTGAAGATATAACTACAAAAGGAAAAATTTCCAAATTCATATTGGAAACTAATCAATTTTTCTAGTTATAAGTTATTTCAAGTATATTTCGAAACTATTTGTAAATTGGGCATGAAGTTTTTGTATAATTGGTTTTCTCTCTTTGACGTGTTGATGATTTTACAAACTTTTCTCTAAATTCGAAACATCTATAAAGGATTAAATTTTTCAATTTTTGTAAATTGAGTTGAACCAAAGAAAATTGTTGTGTTGTGGACCTAAGGAAGTAAGAAGGTACCTTCGCACACATTTAATTAGTGTTGCGCTTAAAAAGATATACTGTTGAGCCAGCACCAAAGTTTCCCCTAGAGATAGCATTATAAATTTCCCACTACACAAATCTTAGAGGGTCCCGTATAGTTGACGGGTAAGGATTTATTCTGCCTACTTGAAAGTGGGTTTTGACCGGTAAAGGATATTTTGATGCGTTGTCCGTTTTGCGGAAACATCGATACACAAGTTAAAGACTCTCGCCCAGCAGAGGATCACGTTGCCATTCGGCGTCGCAGGTTTTGTGCGGACTGCGGTGGACGATTCACAACCTACGAACGAGTTCAATTGCGTGATCTGGTGGTGATTAAATCTAACGGCAAACGTGAAGACTTCGACCGCGACAAACTTGAGCGCTCAATCCGTATTGCTTTGCAGAAACGTCCGGTTGAACACGAGCGAATGGAAAAAATGATCTCCGGTATTGTTCGGCGGTTGGAAAGTCTAGGTGATACAGACATAAACTCGAAAATGATTGGTGAGATTGTAATGGAATCTCTCGCCCGTATTGATACAGTGGCCTATGTCAGGTTTGCTAGCGTTTACAAGAACTTCCAGGCTGCGGATGACTTTGATAAATTCGTAAGTGAGTTGCGCCCACAAACCGCTCAAGAAGAATAGAGATATCTTTGTCTGACGCGCGCTTTATGTCTTTGGCGCTTTCGATGGGCAGACGGGGATTGGGTCGTACCTGGCCCAACCCATCTGTAGGATGCGTTATCGTAAGCGATAATCATATCATTGGTCGCGGAACAACGGCTGATGGGGGTGTGCCTCATGCTGAAGTTATTGCACTCGCTCAAGCTGGACCAAAAGCGCGCGGTGCCACGGCTTATGTTACGCTAGAGCCTTGCGCGCATACAGGGAAATGCCCACCTTGTACGGAGGCATTGATCAAATCTGGTATAGCGCGTGTGGTTGCGGCCATTGGCGATGATGATCATCGCGTTAATGGCAATGGGTTTCGCGCGCTTAAAGCGGCAGGTATCGAGGTCGTAACGGGCGTGATGGCCGATGAAGCCTTTCGCGACCATAAGGGTTTTTTTCTCAGAATCTCTCAAAATAGACCATTGGTTTCGTTGAAAATAGCAACGAGCTTTGACGGTCGCATTGCTACAGAAAGTGGGCAAAGCAAATGGATCACAGATGACCCAGCCCGCCGTTTAGTACATCTGATGCGCTCACGCCATGACGCTGTTATGGTAGGTGGTGGTACAGCAAGGCTCGATGATCCGTCATTGAATGTGCGCAGTCTGGGGATTGAACATCAAACGGTTCGAGTTGTGGTGTCGCGGCATCTAAACCTGCCAAATGATAGTATTTTGGCCAGAACTGCGCGGCAGGCTCCATTGTGGCTTTGTCATGGTGCCGAGGCTAAGTCATCGCAGATACAAAAGTGGCAGGATATTGGGGCAAAACTCATTATTTGTGAAGATAATCATGGCTTGCTGGATCTTAACGAAATGATGGCTCGTTTGGCATCTCTAGGTCTAACCCGTGTGTTTTGTGAGGGAGGCGCTTCCTTGGCAGCCTCTCTTATCAAGTCTGATCTTGTCGATGAGTTGATTGGGTTTAGCGCGGGAGTTTTAATTGGAGAGGAGGGGCAGTCTTCTATAGGTGGCCTGGGGGTTGACGATCTAGCGATGGCACAGCGTTGGAGTTTAGAAGGTGTACGGACGGTAGGTCCTGACATTGTTCACAAATGGAGCCGTAAACGACTTGGACAATCTAAAGAATAAAACGATCAAATATGTTAAAAATTTATATTCAACCATCAATAAGCTAGGAACGCTACTCGTTTAAATAGATTAATTCGGCTCTGTTTAGTTCATGCGAACCGCCACCACAGCGAGTTAGGCGTCATCAAGAAATTCTCTGGTTCTAAGTAAACTTGGTGCACTCTAGTTTAAATTCAATTTTATCGCATCGTTTGTTTACCAGCGTAAAGAAAGTATCACTGGGAACCTGTAGAAACAAAGATGCCCGCTTATTTGGAGCAAATCTTCGAAGTTGCAGGTTTAATTTTCCAAGGCTCTTCTTGCCGCATCAATTTAAAGTATATAAACTAACCTGCAGACATTAGGTAATTAAATCCTAAGAAAGAGAGGCGTTTTTATGTTTACTGGTATAATAACTGATATCGGAGAAATTGTTGAGCTTGAAAAAAAGGGTGATCTGCGTGCCAGAATCAACACCAATTTTGCAACCGAAACTATTGATGTTGGCGCATCAATAGCTTGCGACGGTGTTTGTCTGACAGCTATTGCCCTTGGAGCAAACTGGTTTGACGTTCAAATTAGTGCGGAAACCATATCGAAGTCAAATTTCGGCCGGGAGAGCAGGAAAAGTTATGGTGCAATTTTGCGGGTTGGCAAAAAAGTAAATTTGGAACGCTCGCTAAAAGTGGGGGACGAATTAGGTGGCCATATAGTTTCCGGTCATGTAGATGGCGTTGCCGAAATCCAGTTAATTATGGACGAAGGTGATAGCACCCGTGTGGTTTTAGAGGCACCAAATAATTTGATGAAATTTATTGCTTCTAAAGGATCTGTAGCTCTTAATGGAACCTCATTGACTGTCAATGAAGTGGATGACACATCTTTTGGAGTAAATTTCATACCGCATACAAAATCCGTTACTACATGGGGAGATATTGAGGTTGGCGATGCCATAAACTTAGAAATTGATACTTTGGCGCGTTACGTAGATCGATTAAACCATCATAATAATTTTGGATAGTTAAAAAATATTTTTATTATTTATTTAAAACATACTAAGCGTAATTATCAACCAAAATAAAAATGTCTGCAAAGTTAAAACAGAGCTTTTGAGAGTTAACCGGTAAACATCTTTTTTCCAAAAATGGCTTGTATCTCGTGCTTAAAATGAAATTTATTTAAAGGCTGCAAAATGATAATCCCTCTGCTCAGTAAATTCTTTGAACGGACAGATGTTACCAACATGGGCAGTTTATAAAAACCGATCAAATCTTTTTACGATTGTTCTAACCATGTAAAATTAATTCCTCGAAGTTAAGATGGTGCAAATATTTTGGGTATTTATAAAACTTAAAAGTGAATTTGTTACAGAATGGAAATAATTCATTCTTTTCATACCTGAAATTATGCCCTCCTATTTTAGCAATTTTCATTCCAGCTATTGCAGCAGGGCACCGACGACACTAAAACCTTTAACAACAATGTCGATTTTCGAAACTCAGGATGAACAGGCAGGCCACTATGAAAGATCCAATTGATACATACATGAACACACTCGTACCTATGGTTGTAGAGCAGACAAGCCGAGGCGAGAGGGCTTATGACATTTTCTCGCGCTTACTCAAAGAGCGGATTATTTTTGTCAGCGGTCCAGTGCATGACGGCATGTCCAGTCTAATCGTAGCTCAGCTTCTTCACCTAGAAGCTGAGAACCCTTCAAAAGACATTAGCATGTACATAAACAGTCCAGGGGGAGTAGTTACAAGCGGCCTTTCAATTTATGACACAATGCAATATATTCGACCCAAAGTGTCGACGTTAGTGATTGGTCAAGCAGCTTCAATGGGATCGCTGTTGTTAACTGCGGGAACCAAAGGCATGCGTTTCTCTCTACCGAATAGCAGGATCATGGTGCACCAACCGTCTGGAGGTTACCAAGGACAAGCAACAGACATTATGATTCATGCTGAAGAGACTTTGAAATTGAAGAAACGTCTCAACGAAATTTATGTGACACACACGGGTCAAAAACTCAAAGCAGTCGAAAGTGCACTCGAGCGTGACAATTTTATGGCTCCCGAAGATGCGAAAGTTTGGGGATTGATCGACGAAATTGTGAAAAACCGCTCGAAGAGCGCTGACGAAAAGTAACTGAAGAGAGGGAATAATTGGGTTAGTTTAAAATAACTTCATTTTTCGATTGTAGCCGATTGTAGCCTGACTTAGGTTAAGTGTTAAGTTAGTTGTCACCGCAGTTCCTATTTAGAAACTGTTTCGATCCGAAAGGTATATTGATGGCATCAAATTCGGGCGGAGAGAGCAAGAATACACTCTATTGCAGCTTTTGCGGAAAAAGTCAGCATGAGGTTAGAAAGCTTATTGCTGGTCCAACGGTTTTCATATGTGATGAGTGCGTTGAACTGTGCATGGACATTATTCGCGAAGAGACGAAAGGCAATAGCCTTAAATCTTCCGAAGGTGTTCCAACACCGCGTGAAATTTGTGATGTTCTTGACGACTATGTGATTGGGCAATACCTTGCTAAGCGTGTCCTTTCGGTCGCCGTTCACAATCATTACAAACGCCTCAACCACGCGGCAAAATCCGGTGATATCGAACTCGCCAAGTCAAATATTTTGCTGATCGGTCCAACTGGGTGTGGAAAGACGCTTCTTGCACAGACTTTGGCGCGAATTCTAGATGTACCTTTTACAATGGCAGATGCTACAACGCTTACTGAAGCTGGCTATGTTGGAGAAGACGTAGAAAACATTATTCTGAAACTTCTGCAGTCGTCTGAATACAATGTGGAGCGCGCACAACGAGGTATTGTCTATATTGATGAAGTTGACAAGATAACCCGTAAATCAGAGAACCCATCTATTACACGGGATGTATCTGGGGAGGGTGTGCAGCAGGCGCTTCTGAAATTAATGGAAGGCACCGTCGCCAGCGTTCCACCACAAGGTGGGCGCAAACATCCACAACAGGAATTCTTGCAAGTTGATACAACAAATATTCTATTTATCTGTGGTGGTGCTTTTGCCGGTCTAGACAAAATAATAGCGGCTCGTGGGAAAGGCAGCGCAATGGGTTTTGGTGCAGATGTGCGGGATAATGACGATCGTGGCGTTGGTGAGATTTTCCAAGACCTTGAGCCAGAGGATTTGCTCAAATTTGGCCTTATTCCAGAGTTTGTTGGTCGCTTACCGGTTCTTGCAACTTTGGAAGACCTAGATGAGGATGCTCTGGTTACAATCTTAACACAGCCAAAAAATGCGCTTGTTAAACAGTATCAGCGGCTCTTTGAACTTGAGGATACGGAGCTTACCTTTACTGAAGAGGCTCTGTCTTCCATCGCGAAAAAAGCGATCAAGCGTAAGACGGGTGCAAGAGGATTGCGATCTATTTTAGAGGATATCCTTCTCGACAGCATGTTTGATCTCCCTGGGCTTGATAGTGTAGTTGAAGTTGTTGTGAATGAAGAAGCTGTAGGTTCAACCGCGGCTCCGTTGATGATATATGCGGATAAAAAGAAGGCGCCTGCAAGCGCGAGCTAGATATCAAATTTGATGTTGCCAAACCTGTGAAATGCGCGACCTAGTTACCAAGGAGAGCTCTGTGGGAGTTTTAAACACATTACTTCGGTCAGTGACTTGGTGGAATGGTCAGACATTAAACACTCAGCTGTTTACGTGGAAAAAAGGTGTAAGGGTTGGTGAAGACGACCAAGGCAACATCTATTATCGGACCAAGGACGATAAGCGACGGTGGGTCATTTTCACTGGTGAAACCGAAGCGACGAAGGTAAGTCCAGACTGGCACGGCTGGCTACATAGAACATGGGCAACCCCTCCAAATAAAAAACCGCTAGTACACAAGAGTTGGGAAAAGCCCCATGAGAAAAATCTCACCGGGACTACGCTCGCACATGCGCCAGCTGGATCACTTCGAAATAAATCGCAAAAGCAGCGTCAAGACTATGAGGCTTGGCAACCCAAATAGGATTGAAACAATGAATGAAAATAAGGGCGAAGTTTTGATAGGTGGATTGGTCGTTGTGGTGGCAACCGCCTTTACTATTTACGTAATGCAAGTCGCTGGGATTTCTACCGGCTCGTCAATCTATACTATTAATGCGGCGTTTCGATCGGCACAAGGCGTGAATGTTGGAACTGACGTGCGCCTTGCAGGTGTTAAGATCGGTACAGTAACGGCAGTTTCCTTGGATGGTGAGACATATAAAGCGCAGTCAACTTTGGCAATTGACCAAGATATTCTGATCCCCGACGATAGTGCTCTTGTTGTGGCATCTGAGGGCCTCTTGGGTGGCAATTTTGTGGAAGTTGTTCCGGGGGCATCTTTTGATTACTTGGTGGCGGGAGATGAGATTGTTGATACGCAAGGCTCGATCAGCCTTATCCAGTTGATGATGCGCGTTTTTTCTGGTGGCGACGATAAATGAACGTGAGGCGTTTTGTACTTGCAGCGTTAATTTTTTCGAGCTTTCCTGCCATTGGACAAGAAGAATCAGAACTCGCTGAAGGTATGGTGCTAAGATCACTAGATAAGGTTGGTGGTATCTCTAAAGATCATGTCTTAATTGAAGGTAAATCCCTCAAACTTGGTAATCTTTTAGTGATTGTGGGGGAGTGTAGATATCCCTCAGCTAATCCCTCAGGGGACGCTTTTACCCACCTAACGATTACAAACGCAGACGGATCTAAGGACTTTTTTAGGGGCTGGATGATTGCTTCGTCTCCTGCATTGAATGCACTTGATCACGTCCGATATGATATTTGGCCACTGCGATGTATGACGTCGGATGCAGTGACTGAGTAAACGGGGCTCATAAAATTCGCAGTTCGCCCTAGGGCCTCCGATAAAAGGTAGTGATACTGCTGTCTAGGGATTTCAATTGCTCCAAGAGAAGCGAGATGCTCTGTCAAAAATTGAGTATCAAACAACTTGAAACCGGTATGGTCTAGCCTGTGCATCAAATAAGCAAGGGCCATTTTGGAGGCATCGCGTTCTCTGGAAAACATACTTTCACCAAAAAAAGCAGCGCCGTCAATAACACCGTATACGCCTCCGATTAGCAAACCGTTTCGCCAAATCTCGATGGAATGTGCTTTTCCCTTGGTCGCGAGAGTACAGTAAAGTTCAAAAATTGTCTGATTGATCCAACTTTCCGGTCTATCTGCGCAGGCCGTGACGACATCGGCAAATGCTGTTGATACTTTTACCTCATAGTCTACTTTAAGCAGTCGCCTTCTTAGTGAACGTGAAAAATGAAATCTATTTATTGGGAATACGCCACGCTCCTTTGGGTCAACCCAAAATAGCTTTGGATCGTATTTGCTCTCAGACATTGGAAATATACCGTTACGGTATCCCTCTAACAACAGCTCTGCCGATAAATGGCTGGTCATAGAAAATCCATTTATTTAGTCCTAAAGATTTACCGCAGAAAATGAATATTATATTGATGATAAACTGGAAATAGTGGGTGACACAAATATCCTGCATAGCTTAAGTCAGGCAAATTCTTTTTCTAGCCAATCTTCCAGCCAATGGATATTGTAAGACCCTCTTTGGATATCTTTGGAGCCCAATAATGAATCAAATAGGGGCAAAGTTGTATCAATACCATCAATAATCAATTCCCCTAATGCGCGATCGAGACGAGCAATTGCCTCTTTTCGGTCGCGACCATGAACAATTAATTTGCCTATCAAACTGTCGTAATGGGGTGGTATTGTATAGCCAGTGTAAAGAGCACTATCTACCCTAACGCCTAAGCCGCCCGGGGCATGATAAGCTGTGATTCTCCCAGGACAAGGCGCAAAACTGGGGATTTTTTCAGCATTGATCCGGACCTCAATTGAATGTCCGTTGATTTTCAAATTTTCTTGCTTGAATGACAAAGGGAAACCAATCGCGATTCGTATTTGTTCACGAACCAAATCAACGTCAAAAATCGCTTCTGTTACGGGATGTTCAACTTGGAGACGCGTGTTCATCTCAATGAAATAAAATTCACCCTCCTCGTATAAGAATTCTATTGTTCCAGCACCGATATAATCAATCTTAGACATGGCGTCGGCACAGGTTCTACCAATCCTGTCTCGTTCTTCTTGTGTAATTATCGGACCGGGAGCTTCTTCCCAGACTTTTTGATGCCGCCTTTGAAGCGAACAATCCCGCTCGCCTAGATGCACTGCATTGCCCTTGCCATCTCCAAAGACTTGAATTTCAATATGGCGCGGGGTTGTGAGGTATTTTTCGATATAGACTTCGTCATTTCCAAAAGTTGCCTTACCTTCAGCTCGGGCTGTCAAAAATGCCTGCTCCATATCAGCCTCAGTGTCTGCAACTTTCATGCCTCGTCCACCGCCCCCTGCAGTAGCTTTGATAATCACTGGATAACCCATTTCCGCGCCAATCCGTGTGGCGACTTCAAGTGTTGGAACACCGCCAGCCGAGCCAGGAACGCAAGGAACTCCCAACTTTTTCATCGTATCTTTTGCGGTGATTTTATCACCCATCATGCGAATATGCTTAGCGGAAGGTCCGATAAACGTAAGACCATGGTCTTCTACGATCTGAACAAATTTTGCATTTTCCGAAAGAAAACCATAGCCTGGATGTATCGCCTGTGCACCGGTTATTTCGCAGGCAGAGATAATTGCTGGAAACGAGAGATAGCTCTCGGCACTGGCCGGTGGTCCTATACAGACTGACTCATCTGCCATTCGCACGTGCATCGCGTCACTGTCAGCTGTCGAGTGCACAGCAACTGATTTAATTCCCATTTCTCTACAGGCCCGAATAACCCGAAGTGCGATTTCACCTCGGTTTGCAATCACGATTTTGTCAATCATCAGAAGGCCTATTCAATAATTACCAGTGGCGTACCAAATTCTATTGCTCCACCATCTTCTACAAGAATACGTGTGACTTTACCTGATTTGGGAGAGGGGATATGGTTCATTGTCTTCATGGCTTCCACTATCAAAAGTGTTGCACCTTCTGTAATCATTGTTCCTACAGAAATAAATGGATCGGCGTCGGGTTCGGGCTGAAGATAAACTGTACCAACCATTGGTGACGTCACCGCACCAGGATGTTTGGCCGGATCGTCCTCTTGAATAGGAGCCGGCTGTGTCAATGTTGTGCTTGCATAAGCTTCCTGCGTTACGATCGGTGCCGCGTGCGTTGGTGCCATATTAACGATTTGTGGGGTTTGCTCAATGTTACGGGCAAGGCGAACGTTGAGAACAGAATCTTCCCCACGGTCACGTTCAACTTCAATTTCGCCCAGATCGTTGTCCTGAAGTATTTCTGCCAATGCTGTAATAAAGGCAATATCTTCATCTTGATTTTTCTTGCTCATTAGGGTCCTCTGCCTTTTGTGGCTGTGGTCTATGCCTATCCTTTATTAACCTATAGGCCATGCGATGCGCCGTGGAAAGATTTTGATGCGGTTAAAGCGATTAATTCTCATTTTTTTGAAGTGTTTTAGGTATCTTTGTTAAAATAGAGATGATTAAATCTCAAAAAACAGTAGCAAAATTGTTTCGTGTTTGTAGTTTTGAATAAATTGGATCAGAAAATAATATAAGTGTTGAAATTGTTTGATGATGGGGTATTCGTTTTGAATCTTGCTATTTGGCTGCAGGCGACATCGCAGGTAAGCGGGCAAAAAACAGCGCTTTATTTTGGTAAGGATGCTGATCAAACTTATGCTGATCTAGCGGGATCTGTTGCGCGTTTAGCTGCTTGGTTTATTCAGATTGGACTAAAGCATGGAGATCGTGTCGCGATATTTATGAAAAATAGACCTGAGTATTTAAGATTGTTGTTCGGGATATGGCATGCGGGAGGCGTGGTCGTGCCTGTAAACGAAAAGCTTCACCCAAAAGAGGCTGCTTGGATTTTTCGAGATGCAGCGGTTAGTTTTGCTTTCGTTGAGACGGCTCTTGAGGAGGCCCTTAAAGCTGTGATCGAGAAATGCACCTCTCTTACTTTGATACCTGTTAGTGATATGGGGTTTACTCCAACTCTTACGGGCGATGTTGTGCTACCGGCTGCAAGCCGTCAGCCAGACGATCTAGCGTGGTTGTTTTACACGTCAGGCACCACAGGTCATCCCAAGGGCGTTTTGATTACCCATGGAATGCTGAGCGCTATGACCTTATGCTATCTCATCGATGTGGATGACGTTTTTTCGCAAGACGTTGCTATTTACGCTGCACCCATGTCTCATGGTGCTGGTCTCTACAGCCTTATCCATGTCCTAAAAGGGGCAGGGCATGTATATCCAAGGTCGGGCGGATTTGATCCATTAGAAATATTTGATTTGGCAGAGTATTTTGGTTCGGCGCATATGTTTGCCGCTCCCACAATGGTCAAACGTTTGAGCACAGCTGCAAAGTTGCTTTCGCATACTCCCACGGGCCTTCGGACCATCGTTTATGGTGGTGGACCAATGTATGTGGTGGATATTATTGACGCAGTTGAGGTTTTTGGAGATATATTCGTGCAGATTTATGGGCAGGGGGAATGTCCGATGGCAATTTCTGTTCTAAGCAGACGCGACGTTTCTGATCGAAGCCATCCGCTTTGGAGGGAGCGTTTGGCCTCTGTTGGACGCCCTCAGTCATTTGTAGAGGTACAGATTGGGGATAAAACAGCTAATCCGCTTGCCATATCTCAGATAGGAGAAGTCCAAGTGCGCGGGCAACCCGTTATGTCAGGATACTGGAACAACCCGCAGGCCAATGAAAAAGTTTTTATCAATGGGTGGCTGATGACAGGCGATATGGGAGTTATGGATGAATCCGGCTACATCACACTGAAAGATCGTTCCAAAGATATGATTATTTCTGGCGGTAGCAATATCTACCCACGCGAGGTGGAAGAGGCGCTACTAACTCACTCTGATGTGGCAGAAGTTGCGGTCATCGGTAGAGCGCATCCCGATTGGGGGGAAGAGGTAGTTGCCTTTGTCGTTGCAAAAGCAGGTTACGTGCTTTCAGACGAGATTCTTGACGGTCACTGCTTAGACCACCTCGCCCGATTCAAAAGACCTAAAAAATATATAACCTTGGCGGAACTGCCAAAAAACAATTATGGCAAGGTGTTGAAGACTGAGTTGCGAAAATGGCTTAAATCTGAATAATGCTTTATGAGTGCATACGGTTATCGATCAAATCATCTACAACGGCCGGTTCGGCCAGGGTCGAGGTATCCCCGAGACTACCGAAATCATTCTCAGCTATTTTTCGCAGTATACGTCGCATTATTTTTCCAGAGCGCGTTTTTGGCAGGCTTGGAGCCCATTGGATAAGATCGGGCGACGCAATAGGTCCAATCTCCTTACGCACCCAGTTGCGCAACTCTATGCGTAGTTCTTCTGTTGGCTCTTCTGAGGCCATCAGTGTGACATAGCAGTAAATACCTTGCCCTTTGATATCATGCGGATATCCAACCACTGCCGCTTCGGAGACTTTTGGGTGCGCCACAAGAGCGCTCTCGACTTCGGCTGTTCCCATGCGGTGGCCCGACACATTTATAACGTCATCCACTCGTCCAGTGATCCAGTAATAGCCGCTTGAATCGCGACGACATCCGTCACCGGAGAAGTAAAAGCCTTTGTAATCGCTGAAGTAGGTTTCAACAAAGCGTTCATGGTTACCGTAAATACTACGCATTTGGCCGGGCCAGCTGTCTTTGATGCAGAGTACGCCTTCGGCTTTGCCTGATGTAATCTCTTGCCCAGTGGAGGGGTCAAGGATCGCTGGTTGTACTCCAAAAAATGGAAATGTGGCTGATCCTGGCTTAGTTGTTGTAGCGCCGGGGAGCGGTGTAAGAAGGTGACCGCCTGTTTCGGTCTGCCACCAGGTGTCAACGATCGGCCGTATGCCTTTCCCGACCACTTCATTGTACCAATTCCAAGCTTGTGGGTTGATCGGTTCACCAACGGTTCCTAGTACTTTCAGGCTGCTTAGATCACATTTTTCGACATTCTCATTGCCGAGCCCCATCAACGCACGGATTGCGGTAGGTGCAGTATAAAACTGATTAACTTTGTGTTTTTCGCAGACCTGCCAGAACCGGCCGGCATCTGGATAGGTCGGAATCCCTTCAAAAATAATCGTTGTGGCCCCATTAGCCAGTGGTCCGTAGACGATATAACTGTGGCCCGTAACCCAACCGACATCTGCTGTACACCAGAAAATATCGCCATCGTGGTAATCGAAAGTGTATTGATGCGTCATTGAGGCCCAAACGAGGTAGCCACCACAAGTATGTAAAACTCCCTTGGGTTTCCCAGTTGAGCCAGAAGTATATAATATGAACAGTGGATCCTCAGCGTTCATTTCCTCTGGATGGCAATCTGCGGAAGCGGTTGCCATAGTGGCGTCATACGAATGATCGCGCCCCTCTTTCATATCGACGTCCCCATAGGTCCGCTCTACCATAAGAGTCGTAACATCACCGCATATAGCAAGTGCTTTATCAACATTTGCTTTGAGCGGCGTCGCTTTTCCGCCACGTGGGGCCTGATCCGCCGTCACTACAAGACTTGCCGCACAGTCTTCAATACGGCTTGCCAGCGCTTCCGGTGAGAAACCGCCAAATACGATTGAATGTACTGCGCCAATGCGTGCGCAGGCAAGCATGGCGTAGGCAGCTTCGGGGATCATCGGCATGTAGAGAACGACCCGATCGCCTTTTTTGATGCCTAACGATTTATAGACATTTGCAAGCTTACAAACTTTATCATGCATTGTGCCATAGGAAATATGTTTGCTCTCATCCGGATTATCGCCTTCCCACAGAATTGCTGTTTGCCCTCTTCGTGAGGGCAGATGTCTATCGATACAGTTGGCAGAGACATTTAATGTGCCGTCCTCGAACCATTTGATTGAAACGTTAGGATGTGCATAAGTCACGTTTTTAACTATTGAAAAGGGCTTGATCCAGTCAACCCTTTTGCCATGCTCTGACCAAAAGGTGTCTGGATCCTTGATTGATGCATCATACATTTCAGCATACCCTTGCGCGTCTACATGAGCATTTTTTGAAAATTCTGAGGTCGGAGCATAGGTCTTTTCGGTCATCGGATGTCTCTACTTCTCTTTTTTAGTTTGCATTTTTGTCGGTAGCAATGTTGCAGCGGTTAATCCACATTTTTTTCTAGAGCGCTGGAGCCTAATTTCATCAAAGCCCACTCGTGTCTTACGCTGATGTAGTGCCGGCGTAGAACCGTGAATTGTAACCTTTTCCATCAATTTTTCTTCTTTCGCGTTAGCCCTTTAAGTCTGGGCTATAAAAAAATAGCTTGTGAGGCAATAAATATATTTTTCATTTTGGGTCGACCAAGAGCAAACTAGATCAGAAAAGAACGCATTCCTCCGATATCATATCCGGCGTTCAATGCTGTTCGTATTATCTCGTCTGCATGCATCTTTCCTGCTTGAGACAAGGCCCAAGCGATTGTGCATCGCGTGCCGCTGGTGCAATAGGCTAATACCGGGCCCTTTCCACGAGCAACCATTTCAAACTGTTTTGCGATGTTCTCTGGAGTCATGGTTAATTGCGTCAGAGGAAGTGCTTCAAATTCTATACCAACAGCGTCTGCGGCAATTTTCATCACGTTTGCATGAAGGTAGCTCGGAATTTCTTCGTCTGGGCGGTTACTAATGATTTTTACAAATCCAGCTTCCGCAATTTCTTTAATATCCTTCACTTCGATCTGCGGGGCGACAAAGTATGAGTCTGTTAAACGCACTCTATTCATTGCTTTTCTCTTGCCCTTTTCGCGTTACTTGAAATGTAAGTTTAGCATCCCCACCGCCTTATTAGCTTAAGGTAGCATTTCAAGCCAAGCCCAAATTGTAAACAGTGAGCCGATTGTTGCTACCAAAACAGTCGAAGCGGCGATCTTTTGGCCTCGTTTGTACATATTTGAAAATATGTAGGCGTTTATCCCGGGGGCCATGGCGCTGGTTAAGACTGCGGATCTTATAGCTTGAGTGTCCAATGCCAAATGTGTGCCCAGAAACAAAACAAATATTGGATGTAGTATCAATGATGCAATGGAAATCATAATAATGGGTCCAATATCACTCATAGGCCGATATCGATACAAAACCCCTCCCATGCCCAAAAGGGCCGTAGGCAAGGCCACTTGCACGACCATGCCAATGACATTAGAGACTGTATTAGTTAGAGGTATATTGTAGAAATTCACAATAAACCCTGCAATGAACGCAATCATTAGTGCATTTCTAAACATTGCAACGGCAACGTTTTGTATAAGTTTGATCGGGTTTTTACCCTTATTAAGGGTGATCTCCATTGCTGCTATTCCTACGCCATAACAAAAAGGCGCATGTAATGTTACGATTGCAAAGTTTCCCTGCAACGCATCGGAACCATATGCGCGTTCAGTAATTGCAAGGCCCAATACTAAAGAGTTGCAAAACATGCAGCAAAACCCGATTGTGATACAATCTTCCAAGTCACGCTTGAAAACCAATCTAGCGCCTACCGTTCCCAAAAAAAATATAGTTATCGATCCAATATAAAATGATCCTAAAAGTTCTGGTTGAAATGACTGTTCTAAATCTATGTCAGTCATTCCTTTGAATAAAAGAAATGGAATCGCAAAGCTCTGCGCGAATTTCATCAGCGTATCAATATCTTCGGACGTAAAAAGCCCTCGCCAAACCGTCACATAGCCAAGACCTATGACCATGAAAACTGGTGAAATAACGTCTAAAAGTACTTGCATATAGTTACAGAAAGCTCTGTTTATGTATCATAAGATAAGATCATTCCGTCATAGGCGGGTTGGATACCTTTGGGCAATTCTCTACAAAGAGTACTATAGTCTAAGTCGACGTGCATATTTGTTAAGACAGCATTTTTCACGTCTGTTTGCGCAACCCACTTAAGGCTTTGTTCCAAATGTGAATGTGAGGGGTGCGGCGTTCTCCGCAATGCATCTAAAATCCAACAATCGGCTCCCATTACAGCTTGCCATGCCTTGGGTGGCATTGCTGAAACGTCAGGCAGATAGGCCAATGGCCCAATACGAAAGCCCAAGGCGTTCATATTCCCATGTTCGACCTCAAACGGTTTGAACTCTATTTTCCCACCAGCACCATCTATCACAATTATGCTGCCAATTAGATTAAGATCTAAAATAGGAGGGTAGGGCGATCCCTCAGGCTGAATAAATGCATAAGTAAATCGCTCCATAAGACTATCGCTGGTCTGTTGATCTGCCCAAATGGAAAGCCGTTTACGCATGTTAAATACGATCATGCGAAGATCGTCTAACCCATGTACATGATCGGCATGCGAGTGAGTAAAGATTGCACCATCTAGAGCTCCTACATTTGCATCAAGCAATTGAGCACGCAGATCTGGGCTTGCGTCTATCAAGACTCGGGTGACACCGTCCTGTGTTTTCCTCTCTACCAACATGGAACAGCGCCGCCGATAGTTTCTTGGGTTATTTGGATCGCATTCGCCCCAGTTCCCACCAAGTCTCGGTACACCTCCAGAAGAACCACAGCCTAATATCGTAAAATTCAAACTTGTCATCAAACAGCTTTTTCAAAGCTTAAAGCTTTTGTAAATAGACGTTCAAAATTTTGCTCTGTTTGATTTGCAAAGCTCGCATATTGCATATTAAAAATTTCAGCAGCTACTTTAGCAGTGTGAGCAGTATAACTGGGTTCATTGCGTCTGCCGCGAAATGGAGGTGGCGCCAGATAAGGGCTGTCAGTTTCTAAAAGCACACGATCGATTGGTGCCATTTTGAAAATATCCCGCAGTTCCTGGTTTTTGGGAAAAGCAGCAATTCCAGACATCGAAAGATAAAACCCCAAGTCAAGTGCAGATTTGGCAAGCTCTTTTCCAGACGAGAAGCAGTGCATGACACAATTAAATGGCGCATTTTTATATTCCGAATCTAATATATTTGACATATGCTCGTCCGCTGCACGGGAATGGATAATCAAAGGCAATTTCGTTACTTGTGCGGCCATGATATGAATAAGAAGCGAGGATTTTTGTATTTCACTACTTTCTGCCGTGTAGTGATAGTCTAAGCCTGTTTCTCCGATGCCGACAAACTTCGGGTGCCTAGACAGTTCTGCTAATTGCTCAACTGTGACCAATGGTTCGCTTTTGGCGCTCATTGGGTGAGTACCTGCAGCATAAAAAATGCTTGGATGGGTTTCTGCAATTGAACGCACGTTTGGCTCTTCTCTTAGCTTGGTACAAATTGTGACCATCCTATGTACACCTGCTGCTATGGCGCGTTGGACGATATTTGTGCGTTCCTTGTCAAAGTCTGGAAAATCCAGATGGCAGTGGCTATCCGTTATCAAAGGTGGTTTCGTCATTTAAGTGCCTTGGGCCTCTGCAAGACGCTCACAGCACAAGTTTCAATCTTGAAAAACGTATCTAGGATCAAGGTAGCTGGGTCAAGATTAACTGAGTGGCCATGGCGCAGTCTCTGCGAGACCGTTTGTGTCAATTCAGCCCACTTTTTCGCAGCTAGATGATTTGACGATAAACGTTTGAAAACCTCAAATTCTGGAAAAGACTCAATATAGTCAAAATGTTTATCCTTTGCTCCGCTAAGGGCTAATCTACTTAGGGCAGTTTCAAATAGTGAGATAAATAATTCAAACTCTGAGGAGGTTCCGCGACCTGAGAATTTATTGGCCAATGCTTGAACTTTCTTACTATCCAATCTTGGTAAAGATCCAAAAATGTCGATAATTGATTTGTATAGTGTTAGACCTTGAATATTCAAAATTCGCACAGCTTCTCCAATTGATCCCGCAGAGAGTTTTGTCAAACCTTCCTGATGAGACGTATCAAAATGTACGTTAGCCGCCTCTAAAGCCTGACCCATCGAAGGTTTATCTAAACGGTTTAACCGAAGCTCACGGCATCGCGACCTTATTGTCGGAAGCAGACTGGCGGGTTGGTGACTAACCAAAAATAAAAAGGCGTTTTTTGGAGGCTCTTCCAGAATTTTTAACAAAGCATTTGCTGCGCTTGGACTCATATCCTCAGCACAGTCTACTACAACAATACGGTGGGCAGAATCGGTGGACGTGAGGCCAAAGAATGATTTCAGTTTCCGCACATCGTCGACAGTAATTATCTGTTTATGACGTTTTCGTTTTTCGTCATAGGCGCGTCGGAGTGGAAAAACACTAGGCTCAGACCCAGCAGCTATCCGTCTGGAAACTGGATGGTCGGAAGCAATTTCGAGGGTGTGAGGGCTTTCATGGTTGTCTTCGAAAAGTCCTCCATCTCGATTTGAGTTGGGTGTTGCTAAAAGAAATTTTGTGATTTGCCATGCGAATGTTGCTTTGCCGACACCTCTTGGTCCACTTATTAGCCATCCGTGGTGTAATCTTGATGCATTGAAAACATCAAGAAATTCTTTTGCTGCAGCGTCTTGTCCAAAAATTCTTGGCGTTTGCGCAGGGTGGGGCGCACCTTCAATCTTGTCAGACAGGGGTACGGCGTTGTCTGCTTTGCTCACTTCAATACGCCCATTACCAAATTATAAACTATGGCTTGAACTGACCTTATATCCTGATTGCCGTCAATGAGCTTAATTCTATCAGAAAACTCTTCAGCCAGTTTAAGAAAACCGGCTCGCATTTTTTCTTGCAGTGGAACACCAAAATTCTCGAAACGTTCCTCTTTGGTTTCACGACCTTTTGCACGAGAATGTCCGGTATTAGGATCCATATCAATCAATAGGGTTAAGTCAGGCTCTTGCTGGATAGTCAGCTTTGTCAAAGCATCCACCATACCGCGCAAATTTCCACGGCTAAGACCTTGGTACATTCTCGTAGAATCGGCAAAGCGGTCGCAAATCACAATTTGACCTTTTTCCAAAGCTGGCAGAATAACAGTCTCCATATGATCGCGGCGGGCGGCGGTAAAGAGAAGTATTTCTGTTTCAGCGGACCATCTTTCAGGATCGCCTTCCAGTAAAAGGGCTCTAATTTGCTCTGCACCCGTCGAGCCACCTGGCTCCCTCGTTAATACAACATCATGCCCCAGTTGACTAAGCGCGTCAGCCAGTAGTTTGGCTTGAGTTGACTTGCCTGAGCCATCTATCCCTTCAAATGTTATAAACAATTTCTCAGAAGTCAAAGTGCCACCTCATGAGCATTTATTATCCTGTTTAAGAGACTTTGCCCGGCTGTAATTAGACGCGAAAAGAACCCACCCACTGGGACAGAGGTATTTGCCAAAAGTGGTACCGTGACAGCATCCATATTGCCAGCCGTGATAATGAGTTTGCCAATCTCTTGACCTGCTCGAACTGGGGCGGGTATGGGCGATTCGTACTCAATTACAAACTCCACTGAAGTGTCCCGAAGGACTGGTACAAGGACCTCAAGATTTTTTGATAATGCCAATCCAACGTTTGAAGAAGATCCATTCCAAACAGGTGCAACAGCGATCTTGGTATCCTTTTGTCCAAAAGATTTTACACTAAACTGGCGAAAGGCCCAATTCACTATTGCTTCGGCTTCACGTGCTCTTTCAGCTGTCGATGTTAGCCCCGAAAACACAAATATTAAACGTCTATCGCCCTGTTTGGCTGATCCAACCAAACCATATCCGGCTTCTTGGGTATGGCCTGTCTTAAGCCCATCGGCGCCAACTCCCAGTCCCAGAAGCGGATTTCGATTTAGCCTGTTTGCGGGCGCACGGCCATCAAAAAGAAATTCTCTTTGTGAAAACATTGGATAAAAATCTGGAAAATCCAGGATCAGGCGTTCTGTTAAAAGTGCCAAGTCGCGCATGCTCATTTGATGGCCTGTGGCTGGCCAGCCATTGGAATTCTTAAACACTGAATTCGTCATACCCATTTGCTTTGCGCGCTGGGTCATAAGTTGGGCAAATCCAGCCTCGGTACCGTCTGGAGAAAGTGTCTCGGCGATAACTGCACAAGCATCATTTCCGGATAGAACAATAATCCCACGCAACAGATCTTCTACCAAAACGCGATCCCTTGTTGTCAGAAACATAGTTGATCCACCATAGCTTTGGGCATGTTTTGATACAGGCACCCGTTCATCAAGCTTGAGTTGGCCCGCTTTTATAAATTCAAATGCTACATACAGCGTCATCAGTTTGGACATAGAAGCTGGCGGAAGTGGTGTATCGGCGTTTTTTGAGACAAGAATTGTTCCCGTAGTCATATCAAAAACATATGCGGCCTTTGCTTTAGTTTCAAAAGCCGAGGCGTCTCCTAGAACTATAAAAAGAGTGGCAAACGCCAAGGTAAGCCAGCTAAAAAGTTGAGAGAGTTTAATGTGTAACTGCATAAGTGTCCTAAAATCCTGCTGAAGTTATTCTTTTAAGAAGTTTTCTGCATTCTTCCAAGCTACTGATGGGGCCAACAGTCACTTGCCAAAATCTCTTATCTTTGATTTTTTGTTCTTTTATTGTCGGCAGGATGCTCATTCGTTGCATAGTCGCCCCAGTGTTGGTTGCATTTCGCACGATAACGCTCACGGTCATCTTGACATTTGGGTGCTCCACCCAGACCCCGCCTAAAGAAGGGCGTCCATCCCACAGGCCGACTGGACTTAACAGAGAAACGTCAGGCGCCTTTACACTTTCCTCAATCAAATTTTTGGTACTGAGACCTTTGAACTTCTTGCTAAGTCTAAATAAATTGTCAATGCTGTCAATATTGCGCGCACCTAAAGATGTCCTGCATATGCCGATCAATATAAAAATAAATTGTTTTTCAAAACATCTATGCTTGATCATAAGCGTCTCAATTGTTATCCGAAGAATACTGATTTAAAAGAAGAAGTTGCCCCCTTAAATTTCTTTCTACTTGCCTCTTTTTTCTGACCTTAGCGTTTTCCTATCGATGTGAAAAGCTCTACGTACGTGGTTAGCAACATTTATTGTTAATCTTACTACTTTTAGAATCAATTTTATGCAGTTATGGGTTGTGCGTCGGAGGAGTGGCAGAGTGGTCGAATGCACCGGTCTTGAAAACCGACGAAGGTTAACGCCTTCCCAGGGTTCGAATCCCTGTTCCTCCGCCACCTATTAACGTTAAGCATATGTTATAAAACAACTATTAGAATAAAACGTAATTTACTTCCCCCAAAAGTTCCCCCAAGCAATATTGGCTTTCACGGGACTTTGCTGGCCATTCTAGGCTCAGTTTATGCATATTTTACGAGCTTATGCTCA